>DATAMX010000028.1:0-68518 GCA_036260475.1 Gaiellaceae bacterium
CGTGCGCGCGGCGTCGAAGAAGTCCTGCAACGGCACGACGTTCTCGGCCTCGCGGTCCTGCCGCACGGTGTCGAAGTACGGGAGCGGGTTCCAGATCCCCGGTGTCTTCGAGTTCTGCGGGACGGGCGCGCAGAACATCGCGTCGTCCTCGCAGTCGGGCTGGCCGCCCTTCGCGACGTAGTACCGCCAGCTCACGTGTGCTTCGTGCAGCAGGTACGTGAGATCCGTCCACGCGTAATCGGGAACGGCGCCCGTCGTGTTCTGCGGCTCGCCCGGCGGCGAGCCGGGCGCCTGAACCGCGTCGCTGCAGCTCGCCGGATCCCCCGGCATCGTGCACCTCGCCGACCAGCCGGACACCATGTACAGGTGCGCGGGCAGGCTCCACGAGAGATCGGGCTGGAACATGTGGTCCTGCAGGACGAAGTTCCGCGCGTACGCCCAATAGTTCGGGATCTCGTGCCAGTCGTGGTAGCCCATGACGTCCGGCGCCTTCGGCGCCAGCGAGCACGTCGGCGCGTCGATGTGCACGGTGCAGTCGCGCCGGCGGCCCGACTCCGCCTGGCCGACGAACCCGTCCATCGCGCCGCCGGCGATGTCGCGGATCGCGTTGTCGTGGTCGTGCGGGCCGCCGGCGTTGCGGTCGGCGGTGTCGTGGTAGGGGCGCACGCATCCGGCGCGGGCCGGGTCGGGCAAGCAGACGCCCTTCGGGATCCCGTCCGCGCCCGGGTACGTGCCGAAGTAGGAGTCGAACGAGCGGTTCTCCTGCATGATCACCACGACGTGGTCGATCAGGTGGATGCCGGGCGCCGCATCCTCGTGCGCTGCGCCCGCCGCCGAAGCCGCAACCGCCACCAGGAGGACCGCGATGGCGATCGCGCGCCGCATGGCTCGAAGCTACGGCGGCTTTGTTGAGCCGAGGTTGAGCCGGGGTTAGCGCAAGGTAGTGACGTACACCTTGCGCTGCCGGGGCCCGTCGAACTCGCAGAAGAAGATGCCCTGGTAGGTGCCCAGGCCGAGACTTCCGTCCTGAAGCGGGATGAGCACCTGCGGGCTCGAGGCGAGCGATGCGCGTGCGTGCGACGGTGCATTCGGCCCGTCGGCGTCATCGTGCTTCCACTCCCACTCGTCGGAGACGACATGGCGGAAGGCGTTCTCGAGGTCGTCCACGAGCTCCGGGTCGATGCGCTCGTTGATGGTGACGCCGGCGGTCGTGTGCGGCACGTAGACGAGGGCCGCCGCCGCCCCGTTCGTCTCGCCGAGGGCCTCGCGGACGAGATCCGTGATCTCGATCAGCTGCGTCTTGCGGTCGGTCTGGAGGCTGAGCTCGTGCATCGCGCGACTATCCTAGAACCCCCGTGGCCGAACCGCTGAGCCAACGTCAGCTCGACGAATTGAGCGAGGACGCCGACCGCTTCATCGCCGAGCTGGACGAGGAGACGTACCTCCATTTCGCGGGGCTCAAGGACACGTACGAGCTGACGCCGATCTACGAGCGTCACGGGGAGCTGACGAAGCTCGAGACCGCTCTCTCCGTCGGGGCGACGGTGAACGGGAACCGCAATACGCGCGAGCTGTGGCGGTTCGCCTGCGAGGGCTACCTCGGCAACTTCGTCCGCGACGAGGCCGAGCGCGTCGCCGAGCTCGAGGCCTCGCTGAACGCGAACGTGGACGGCGGGGAGATCCCGTACAGGAATCTCAGGCCGGCGATCATGAACGAGCCGGACCGGGGGCGCCGGGAGCGTCTCGAACGGGCGCGCAACGAGCTCACGGAAGAGCACCTGAACCCCCTGCACCTGCGGGCGGCCGAGGTCATCCACCGCGAGACGGTGCGGCTCGGCGCGCCGACCTATCTCGACCTCTATCGCGGCTTCGGCTTCCAGCTCGACGCGCTCGCGCAGCAGTGCAGGGACTTCCTCGACTCGACCGAGCGCCTGTGGGAGGAGGCAGGCGACCGCTTCTTCCGCGGCCGCGTCGGGCTCGGCATCGGCGAGGCCGAGCGGTGGGACGTCGCGCGGGTCTGGCGCGGCGCCGGCTGGGACGCCGCCTTCCCGGCGACAAGTATGGTGCCCGCGCTCGAAGCGAGCCTCGCCGACCTCGGCGTCGACCTGCGCGCTCAGCGGAACGTCGAGCTCGACCTCGAGGACCGGCCGAAGAAGTCGCCGCGTGCATTCTGCGTCCCGATCGAGGTCCCCGACCGCGTCATCCTCGTGATCAAGCCCGCAGGCGGGCCGGAGGACTGGGGCGCGCTCTTCCACGAGGCGGGGCACACCGAGCACTTCGCGCACACGTCGCCGTCGCTCACCGTCGCGGAGCGCAGGCTCGGCGACAACGCGGTCACGGAAGGCTGGGCGATGCTGCTCGAGCACCTGACCATCGATCCCGTCTGGCTCGAGCGGCGGCTCGACTTCCCGCGCCCGCGCGAGTACGCCGCCGAGGGCGCGGTGCAGCTCCTCTGGATGCTCCGGCGCTACTGCGCGAAGCTCTTGTACGAGCTCGAGCTCCAGGCGGCGCCGGAGGTGGCCTCGCTTCGTCCCCGGTACGTCGAGCTGCTGAGCGAAGCGCTGAAGGTGGCGCCGAGCGACACCGACTACCTCGACGACGTCGACCAGGGCTTCTACTCGTCCGAGTACCTGCGCGCGTGGGCCTTCGAGGCGCAGCTGCGCGGGTACCTGCGCGAGCGCTTCGGCAACGCGTGGTTCACACGGAGGGACGCGGGCTCGCTCCTGCGCGAGCTGTGGAACGAGGGCCAGAAGCCGACCGCGGACGAGATCCTCGCGGAGACGAGCGGCGACCGCCTCCAGCTGGAAGCGGTCGCCGACAGGATCCGAGAAGCGCTGTAGAAGGCGATGCCGGCAAAGCCGGCATCGCCTTCCTGGTCGGCATCGCAAGCGACGCCTTGGGCTACTTCTGGGTCGAGGTGCCCTCGATCGTCTTGGGCTCGGAGCCCGAGCCGCCGACCGAGATGGAGATCTTCTGCGGCTTGGCCTGCACCGGCTTCGCCACGTGCACCTCGAGCACGCCGTCCTTGAACGAGGCCTGCACGTCCTTCTCGGTCACGCCCTGCGGCAGGCCGATGGTGCGCGTGAAGGTGCCGAAGCGGCGCTCGAACCGGAAGTAGCGGCCGTCCTCGACCTTCTGCTCCCGTTCGCGCTCGGCCGTGATGGTGAGCGCGTCGTCCGCGAGCTCGACGGAGATCTTGTCCTCGGGGATGCCCGGGAGGTCGAACGCGTACACGACCTCGTTCTCGGTCTCCCAGATGTCCGCGGTCGGGACCCAGCTCTGCGTCGTGCTGCCGTTTCCTTCGAAGAGCCCGTTCATGAACCGGCTCATCTCGTTCTGGAGCGAGGCGAGCTCACGAAACGGCTCCCACCGAACCAGCGTTGCCATGCTTCCTCCTTCGAATCCGCCAGTACCTATTGCTCTGACAATGATAAAAGCTTAGTGCCTCACTGTCAAGTCTATCGGAGGCATAGACTGCCGACCTCGTGCTCCCGCTCCGGGACAACGTCCCCACCCGCACGTTTCCGTTCGTCACCGTCGGCCTGATCGCCGTGAACGCCGTCGTCTGGCTCTGGGAGCTGACGAAGCCCGGCGTCGACGTCCACGTCTTCCGGGACGGCTTCTACCCGTGCGCGGTGCAAGGGCCGTGCCATCTGCCGCCCGGGTTCCACGCCCTCCCCTGGTACGAGGGCGTCTTCACCGGGATGTTCATGCACGCGAGCTGGGAGCACATCCTCGGCAACATGCTCTTCCTCTGGATCTTCGGCAACAACGTCGAGGACGCCATGGGGCCGGTGCGGTTCCTGCTCTGGTACCTCGCCGCCGGCATCGCCGCGATGGCGGCCCAGACCGCCGTCACGCTCCACTTCGCCTCGGCGGCCGGGGCGAGCGTCCCGAACATCGGCGCGAGCGGCGCGATCGCCGGCGTCCTCGGGGCGTACTTCGTGCTGCTCCCCCGCGCCCGCGTGCTGACGGTGATCTTCTTCGGGATCATCCTCGTGCGCGAGATCCCGGCCTTCTGGTTCCTGCTCGTCTGGATCGGCCTGCAGGTCTGGTCGGGCGGCCTGGCGTTCCTCCAACCCCAGTCCGGCGGCGGGGTGGCGTTCTTCGCGCACATCGGCGGCTTCGTGTTCGGAGTGGCGACCGTCCTCCTCCTCGCGCGGCGGAGGCCGCGGGCGCCGGCGTCGCGCTACCCGGTGTATTGAGATTCGAGGAGCACGTGGAGCGCGCGGTGGCGTCGCTCCCGCCCGAGCTGCAGGAGGCGCTGCGGAACCTCGAGCTCTCGGTCGAGGACGAGCATCCCGACGACGTCGACCTGTTCGGCCTCTACGAGGGCGTTCCGCTGCCGGAGCGGGGCGACTGGGCCGGCTCCCTCCCCGACCGGATCAGGATCTTCCGGCTCCCGCTCGTGGAGTCGTTCCCCGACCCGGCCGAGCTGGAGGAGGAGATCCGGGTGACCGTCCTCCACGAGCTGGCCCACTACTTCGGGCTCGACGAGGACCGCCTCGACGAGCTCGGGTACGCCTGATCGCGGCTCTCCGTTTCCTGCGGAATGGCCGGGGCACGTCGTGCGTTTGAGGGGTCATGAGAACTTCCCAGGAGATCCATCAGGACATAGACCGTCTGAGCGACGAGCGCGCCGACCTGTACAAGCGCCTCTCCGCTGAATACGACGCAGGCGTCGTGGCCGACATCCACCGGCTGGACGCGGAGCTCGACCGGCTTTGGGACGAGAACCGCGCCCTGCGCGCACAGGTGCGCTTCGGCGACCGGAACCACATCGTGGCCCGCGCGCGGGTCGAAGAGCGGCTGGAGCGCGCGGCGTAAGGCTGATTTCCCTCCGACGGCGCGTCCCTGCGTCCCCTTTTTGGGGTTTGACAGGGGCGCGCCCACGTCGGATGCTGATTCTTGGTCTGCGGCCCGGACCGACCCTCGAGGAGCAACGCCGCGTGACCATCGCCCCCCTGCCCGAGCAGATCCCGACCGAGGCGGACCTCGCCCGGCGGATGCGCGCGGTCGAGCGGCGGGAGCGGCAGCTCGATCAGGCGCTCGCGGCTGTGGCCGCCCAACGCGACCAGCTCGCCGCGATCCAGGCCGAGTACGAGCTGCGACGGCAGGGACTGATCGCGCGCACGCGCGAGGTCGAGGCCGAGCTCGCGAGGCTCCACGCCGAGCGGGCCGAGATCGTGGCGCACGGCCTGTCGCAGGAACGCGCTCTACACTGAGCCCTACGGGGCGTTAGCTCAGCTGGGAGAGCGCCGGCTTTGCAAGCCGGAGGTCATCGGTTCGATCCCGATACGCTCCACCTACCGAAATCTCCGCTAATCGGCGGTTTCCCTTGGCCTCGCTCGGCGGAGCCGCTGCCGATGATCCCGGCCTTGGCGGGATCCCGCCGCAAAGCAGGGCCCTCGCCTGCCTGACCACCGCTCGCGCGTCCCCAGCGAGACGGAGATGACGGATACGGTGGGCGACGAGTGGTTCGTAGGGGTTGGAAGAAATTGCGCCGCCCGGGGTCGGAGCGTCAGCTGGCGGTCGACCTGGGCACGGCGAACACGGTCGTCTATCAGCGCGGAAGCGGCGTGGTCGTGTTCGAGCCGTCGGTCGTGGCTGTCGACGATCGGACCGGCGAGGTGCACGCAGTCGGCGAGCAGGCGCGCCGCATGATCGGCCGCACACCGGCTCACATTCGCGCGATCCGCCCGCTCCGGCACGGCGTCATCGCCGACTTCGACACGACTGAGCAGATGCTGCGCCATTTCATCCGCCGCGTGATCAGCGGCTACCGCTCGCGCGCCGACGTGATGGTGTGTATCCCGAGCGGGATCACCCAGGTCGAGCGCTCCGCGGTCGAGGACGCAACGTTGGCGGCGGGCGCGTCCCGCGCATACCTGATCGAGGAACCCCTTGCAGCCGCGATCGGCGCGGATCTCCCGGTCGCCGAGGCGGCCGGATCGCTTGTCCTCGATGTCGGTGGCGGAACGTCGGAGATGGCTGTCACCGCGCTCGGCGGCCTCGTCGCCTCGCATTCGATCCGCGTCGGCGGTTATGACCTCGACGATGCGATCATCCGCCTCCTGCAAGACGACGAGCGCCTGCTGATCGGCCAAGAACAAGCCGAGGTGGTGAAGATCGAGGTCGGCGCTGCGCTTCCGGGCTCGAACGCACCCGAGTCGACAGACGTTGCCGGCCGCGACCTCCTCACCGGTCTCCTACGCCGCGCCCATCTCACGGCCGCACAGGTACAGCGCGCCCTCGAACGGCCGCTCGCGCACATCGTCGACGCCGTCAAGGTCCTGCTCGAGCACACCCCACCGGAGCTCTCATCCGACATCGCCGACCGCGGCCTCATGCTCGTCGGCGGAGGCGCGCTCCTCCGGAACTTCGACCAACTCCTGCAACGCGAGATCGGGCTCCCGGTCACCATCGCCGACGACCCGCTCACCACCGTCGCCCGCGGCGCCGGCCGCGCCCTCGAGGAGCTTGAGAGCCTCATCCCTTCGACGGCCGCCACACGGCGCCGCCGGCGCAACACGTAGAGCTCCCATCTCCGAAATCCGCCTCTATGCCCGCAACGCGGCGAGGGCCTGGCCGACCGCGACTTCGCGGACGCACCGTCGCCTGCGTCTCTTGCCGAATCTCGCCGATGAGCTCGGCGATCGAGGTGGCGACGCCGGGAAATTGAGGTGCAGCTAGGCCTGGATGAGCGTCGGCGCAGCCGCGCGGAGCTGCTTCCCGTGGGCGTCCAGCGCGACGACCGACACGTAGCCGCTCGTGACGGGCAGCGCGATCGCGGTCTCGAACCCCGTGCGGCGCTGCGTCTTCACCGGCTTCATCCGGTCGGCGCTCGGGCCGGCGACGAGCTGCCACCTCGCCACTCCCGTGGACCCGTTCCAGCTCACGTACAGGGTCAGCGACCCGTCCGCGTTGCGGACGACCATGGTCGCCGGCCGTCCCTTCGGCTGCGCGTCGAGCTCGAACCGGAAGGCGCGATAGCTCACGCTCCCGTCGGCGAAGCGCGCGTCGAAGCGCACCCGGCCGGCCTCGTCGAACTCCGTGAACGACCCGTCCGTCCCCCACCCGACGAGGACGCCGCCGTCGTCGAGCTGCTGCAGGTTCCCCATCGCCCAACCCGTGCGCGGAGCCGGTGCGAGATATTCGCGTACGAAGGACGCGCGCTTCGCGTGCATGTCTAGCTTGATGCGCAGGCCGCGGGACGGCGTCTGTGCCGTCGGCGCCGCGGCGTTGTTGTCGAACATCGTGATCGTGCCGTCAGGCCTGCGCCGGACGTCGTGCTGGAAGCCGAACGACGCAGCCGGGTCGACCGCGAAGTCGCTCTTCATCCCGCCGAGACGCCACAGCACCTCACCGCTCTTGCGGTCGACCTTGTAGATCGTCGACGTGTTGCGCGCCGACACGAGGAGGTTCCCATCCGTGTCGAGGTCGATCGAGTTGAGATGGAAGTAGTCGACGTTGCCTGCCGGCGCGACCTGCGGCATGTAGGACTCGTCGACGCCGACATGCTCGTTGCTCCGCCATTCGAACAGGACGCGCCCGCTCGCGACGTCGACCTCCTGCACGATCCCGGTGACGAGCCGCGGCACGTCGGGCGTCTCGATCTCGCGGTAGATCGTGATCAGCGCCGTGCCCTGCGGCGTGAGCAGCAGCTCGTGCAGGTCACCGTGGCGGCCGCGTCCGGCCTGTACGCGCCCGACCTCGTGGTACGTCGGATCGAAGATCACCCAGCTGCCGCCGTACGGGCCGAGGACGGTGCCCTCGTACCACGTGAGCACGGGTCGGCCTTCGTACGTCTGCACGCGCACGTCCATCGCCGTCGTCGCGCCGAGCGGCAGGAACCAGACCGGCTCGCCGTGGTTGTCGACGACGAGCGGCCCCGCGTGGCTCTCGCTGTCGGGCGTGGCCTGGTAGGCGCCCGACGCTGCCGTGATGTCGAACGGCGCGAGGAACAGCGCGCCCGGCGCGGCACCCGTCGCGGGCACGTCGACGGCGACGACGGGCGGGTTGAGGTCCGGCCGGCTGACGTACCCGTTGATCGTGGCCAGCCCCGGGGCCGCCTGGGCCCCCGGCAGCCGGACGCCGGCGAGCGCAGCGAGCGCCGCGCCTCCCAGCGCGACGAAGCCCTGCCGTGTCACCCGGACACCCTCGACCGCCACTCGAGGGCGATCTAACCATGTGGGGAGCGCCTGGACCGAGTCAGCGCAGCCAGGGAGCCAGCGCGGCCTCGAGATCCCGGCATCCGGTCGGTGCGACGATCCGCTTCCGCACCTTCCGGTCCTCGACGACCAGGAGCGTCGGGACCTCCTCGACCCCGAAGCGCGTCGCGAGATCCGGGCGCCGGTCGACCGGGACCTTGACCAGGTCGAACGTGTCGTGATTGCGGCGGCGCTGGAGCACCTGCGCCAGGAACCCCTCCGTGCGCCGGCAGCGTCCGGACACGGACGAGTAGAAGAGGATCAGACGCGGACGCCCGGGGGTGACGGGCTCCGCCGCAGCGGGGAGCGGCGAGACGGCCACGTGGCGTGTATTTCCACCGCCACGTGGCCTCAAACGTCGCCGCTTCTGACAACTCGTGCTACCGGATCGGCTCCTGGACGAGGCGTCGCGTCGAGACGCCCGCGAGGAGGTTGTCGCCCGGCTTCCGCGCGCGGACGAACATCACCAGGTCACCGCGCCGGAGCGGCATGTTCCGCGTCGGCCGGATCTGGATCGTCGCCCAGCCCGTGGAGTCGGTCGCGGTCTCCGGCGCGCTGTACACCCAGCCGTACGGCAGCCCGAGCACGTACACGAGCGCGCCCGAGATGGAGAAGCCCCGCGTGTCGGAGACATGGAACCGCGCAGTGATCAGCCCGCGGCTCGTGACCGGCGTCGGCGAGAACTTCACCCCGTCGATGATGAGCCGGTTCGGCAGGCTGACCTGCCCGACCTGGATTGCCGCGCCGCCCTGGGCGGCCTTCGCCGGAGCGATGAGGCTCGTCTCGGCGGTGTTCGCGGTGCTCGAGCCGGTCGCGTTCTTCGCGGTCACCTGCACGAGCAGCGTGTGTGCGACATCGGCGGACGTCGCCACGTACGTCGTGCCGGTGGCGCCGGTGATGGCGGCGCAGCCGCCGCCGGTGCCGACGCAGCGCTCCCACTGGTACGAGAGCGAGGGCGCAGGATTGCCGCTCCACGAGCCCGGGCTGACCGTGAGCGTCGAGCCTTCCTGCGGCGTGCCCGAGATGGTCGGCGGCGAGGTGTTCTTCGGCGCTGTGCCGGTCGCCTGCACGACGCCGGTCGGCCGCGACTCCGCGACGCCGCTGCCGCTGCTGTTCGTCGCTGTCACCTGCACCCGCAGGCGGTGACCGACGTCGGCGGTCTGAACCGTGTACCGCTGGCTCGTCGCGCCGGCGATCGCCGCGCAGTTGCCGCCTTCGGAATCGCAGCGGAGCCACTGGTACGCGTAACTCGTCGGGCTGCCGGTCCACGAGCCGTGCGAGGCGGTCAGGACCGAGCCGTCACGGGCGGAGCCCGAGATGGACGGAAGCGATGTATTGGAGGGCGCCGCCGAAGCCTGACTCTGCGAGGCGGCCGCAACGGCCAATGCCGACACGGCCGCCGCGCAAAGCAGAACGAGCAGTCGTCTGATGCGCATCGTGCCTTCCCCCTTGTGGTTGGTGAGACAAGGTGCAAGGTTCCCCGCGGCCGGAAACTCATGTGTCCGTGTGTCAGCGGGACGTAAGGAATGGGCCCCGGCCTGTAAGGATTCTGCGGCTTTCCCTGCAGGCCCGGCCGTGCGACACTTTTCCCGTGGGCGACAAGAGGCGGAAAGGTGCGTCCCAGCTCGACCTCGAGGAGGTCCGCCGGCTCGCGCGCGACCTCGCAGCGCGCCGCGACGCGGCCCAGGCCGAGATGCAGGGAGAGATCGAGCTGATGAAGGAGTCCCTGCGAGAGCGGGCGGCGGCGATCGCACAGCGCGAGCAACGCCTCGCCGAGCTCGAGCGGCGGACGGGAGCCGATGAGCTCGGGCAGGAGCTCGCCGCCGCTCGCCGCGCCGTCGCCGAGGCCGAGGCCGAGCGGCGTCTCGCCGCCGCGGAGCGCGATCGTCTCGAGGAGCGCGAGCAGCGGATCCGCGCCGTCGAGAAGGAGCTGGCTGCCCTGCGCATGGAGCTCGAGCGGGAGCGCGCTCCTGCGCGCCGGCCGGCCGCATCTGCCCGGCAGAGGCAGCTCGACGCGCGCGAGGCCGCGCTCGAGGAGCGCGAGGCCGCGCTCGAGGAGCGCGAAGCCGCCCTCCGGGGCGACACGATGTCGATCGCGTCGCGGCTCGGCTTCGCCGACGGCCTCGCCGCGCTCGCGCACCCCGAGCGCTCTTAGTTAGTCTCGAAGGAAGCCGAGGCCGCAGGGGCCCGGCGCTGCAAGAGGCCGCGTCGGCAAAGCCGAACACCGACTCTTAGCGGCATCGCACAACCACGCCTCCGTTTCCATGCCCGAGTACGCGAATCCCGTCGATCCGCCGGACCTCGGCCTGCTGCCGACGCTCCGCAGGCTGCTCCGCCTCTGGTGGGACCAGCGGCGCATGGGTGCAGTCGGCCTGAGCTTCGCGCTCGCGTACACGCTCATCTCCACCACGATCCCGATCCTCATGCAGCGGGCGATCGACAACGCGGTCGTCGGGCACACGCAGCCGCTGTGGCCCTATCTCCTGATCATCCTCGCGCTCGGCTCCGTCCGCTTCGTCGTGAACTTCCTGCGCCGCTACGCGACCGCGCGCATCGGGATCCGCATCGAGGCGCGCATGCGCGAGCTCCTCTACGACGCCTACCTGCGCTACCCGCGCGCGTTCTACGACCGTCACGCGACCGGGCAGGTCCTTTCGCGGGCGACGAACGATCTCTATCCGATCCGCTACTTCATCGGCTGGGGGCTCGTGCAAGGCATGCAGAGCCTGATGATGATCGTCGGCGCGGGAATCGTCCTCGCCGTCGTCGACGCGCGCCTCGCGCTGTACACGGCGATCGCGATGCCGCCGATCACCGTGCTCGCGCTTCGCTTCGCACGCCTCGTATCCCCGATCTCGCGGCAGGTGCAGGAGCGCAAGGGCGACGTGACCGAGGCGGCCGACGAGGCCGTGGTCGGGATCGAGATGGTGCAGGCGTTCGGCCGCGAGGACGACGTCCGAGGCCGGTTCGGGATGAGGGCGGAAGCCGTGCGCGACACCGTGCTCCGGCAGGCGGGCGTCGAGGCACGCCACCTTCCCGGCCTCTACTACCTGCCGTCGCTGTCGATCGCGGCCGTCGTCTTCTTCGGCGGCAGGCAGGTGATCGGCGGCCACCTGTCGATCGGCCAGTTCGTGCTCTTCGAGACCCTCCTGCTCCAGCTCGTGTGGCCGCTCGAGGCGCTCGGCTGGATCACGAACCTCGGACAGCGCGCGCTCGCATCGGCGGGACGCAGCTTCGCGTGGCTGGAGGGAATCGCGCCCTTGCCGGAGCCGACCGCGCCGCGGCACCTGCCGGAGGGCCCCCTGCCGGTCCGCTTCGAAGGGGTGCATTTCGCGTACGGCGGCGAGACCGACGTGCTGCGCGATCTCGACCTCGTCGTCGAGCCGGGCGAGATCGTGGCCGTCTGCGGCTCGACCGGCAGCGGCAAGACGTCGTTGCTCAACCTGCTCCCGCGCTTCTACGACCCGACAGGCGGACGCGTGCTCGTCGGCGGCGTCGACGCGCGCGACGTGCCGGTGGCGGAGCTGCGCAGCTCCGTTGCGCTCGTCACGCAGCGCCCCGTCCTCTTCTCCGTCCCGCTGCGCGAGAACCTCACCGCCGGGCGCGAGAACGCCGACTGGGACGACGTGCTCGCCGCCTGTGCGGCAGCCGGAGTGGACGCATTCGTCGACGAGCTGCCGGACGGCTACGAGACGCTGATCGGTGAGCGTGGCATCAACCTCTCGGGCGGCCAGCGGCAGCGCGTGGCGCTGGCCCGCGCGCTCGTGACGGGCGCGCGCGTCGTCGTCCTCGACGATCCACTGTCGAGTGTGGACACGCTCACGGAGCGCCGGCTCGTCCTTCGGCTGCGCCCGGCCCTGGCGGGGCGCACCGTGCTCGTGGCGACGCAACGCCTGTCCACCGTGGAGATCGCGGACCGCGCCGTCGTTCTCGTCGACGGCGAGATCGTCGAGAACGGCAAGCCGGCCGACCTCGTCCGCGCGAGCGGCCCGTTCGCCGCGCTCTTCGGCGAGGAGCTCGCGGCATGAGACGGCTGACGCGCTACCTCGAGGGGCTCAAGGTGCGTGCGGCGCTCATGATCCTCGTCGCGACGGGGAACGCCGCCTGCCAGACCGGCGGCTGGCTTCTCGTCCGCGACGCGATCGACCACGGCATCCGCGCGCGCAACACCCGTCACCTGACGATCGTCGTCGTCATCTACCTCGGCGTCGCGGCGGTGGGCTGGATCCTCCAGGCCGTCCTCATCCGTGGACTCGCGGGGATCGGGCAGCGCGTGGTGCTGGGGCTCCGCCGCGATCTCTTCGACCACCTCACCGGGCTATCGCTGCGCTACTTCTCGCAGCAGAAGGCGGGCTGGATCATCGCGCGCCTGACAAGCGACGTCGATGCGGTCTCGGACGTCCTCTCCGCGGGGATGCCGACACTCGTCTCGAACGTCGTCCTGCTCCCGTCGGCACTCGCGGCGCTGCTGATCGCCGACTGGCGACTCGGCCTCGTCGTGTTCGCGATCCTTCCCCCCGCGTTGCTCCTGACGCGCTGGTTCACCCACACCTCGCACGTCGCGCTCGTCGAGCAGCGCAACCGCATCGGGGCCGTCACCGCGCAGATCGCCGAGTCCGTCTCGGGGATGGCGGTCGTGCAGGCGTTCAACCGCGAACGCGCGTTCCAGGCGCAGTTCGACGCGCTGAACGACGCCAACCGCGAGCAGTCGACGTACGTGCAGAAGATCTTCTCGGTCTTCTTCCCGTCGATCGAGCTCCTCGGCGTGATCGCAACCGGCGCGGTCATCTTCGCCGGCGAGAAGCTGCTCGCGCACCACGCATTGACGATCGGGACGCTGATCACCGCGCTCTACCTCCTCCAGCTCGTCTTCCAGCCGCTGCAGGAGCTCTCCGATGTATACGGGCAGCTCCAGTCCGGCGCCGCCGCGATGGTGAAGATCGCGGCCATCCTCGACGAGGAGCCCGGGATTCGCGACCGCGCCGACGCGCAGGAGCTGCCCCGCATCGAGGGAGACCTCGAGATCGACCACGTCGTCTTCGCGTACGGCGCCGACCCTGTGCTGCGCGGCATCGACATCCACGTGCCGGTGGGCGGATGCCTCGCGCTCGTCGGCGAGTCCGGGCACGGCAAGTCGACGGTCGCGCGGCTCGTCGGCCGCTTCTACGACCCCGACCAGGGCGCCGTGCGCGTCGACGGCGTCGACCTGCGCGGCGTGAAGCTCCGCTCGTACCGGCGACAGCTCGGCGTCGTGCTCCAGGATCCGTTCCTCTTCAGCGGCACGATCGCGTCCAACATCCGCTTCGCCAAGCCCGAGGCGACCGACGAGGAGGTCGCCTCGGTGGCCGCGGCGGTCGGAGTCGACCGCGTGGCCGCGCGCTTGTCGGGCGGGCTCGAGCACGCCGTCCGCGAGGGCGGCTCCGGGCTTTCCGCGGGCGAGCGCCAGCTCATCTCGATCGCGCGCGCGCTCCTAGCCGACCCACGCATCCTCATCCTCGACGAGGCGACGTCGAACATCGACCGGCCGACGGAGGTGCTCATCGAGCGCGCGCTCGACCGCCTGCTCGCCGGCCGCACGTCGATCATCATCGCGCACCGCCTCTCGACCGTCCGCCGCGCGGACGAGATCGTCGTGGTCGTGCGCGGCCAGGTCGCACAACGCGGGACCGAACGCGAGCTTCTCGCGACGGACGGGCCGTTCCGCCGGCTCGCGCACGCATTAGTCCCGCCTGAAAATGCTTCGCATTTTCAGGCGATAGAAGGTCCCGCTTCGCGGGAGCGCTCGGCGGCGAAGCCGCCGAGCTCTTAGGAGTGTGAGCGACGGTTCGGTTCTGCGCGCACGGTGGCGGCTACCGCCGTCCCCGCCCGCTGGTGCGGCCGGCTCGAACGCTCCGCGTTCGCGCCGGCCCGGGATCTTCGAGATGGGTGAGACGCCTACGGCAGTAGACCTCCCTTCCCGAGCAATCACCCAAGCCGGAGCGTAAGCCAGGCGCAGCCGGCTTACGCTCAGGCGCACCAGCGGACGGGGACGGGCGCAAGCCCGCCACCGTCCGCGCAGAACCAAACCGTCGCCCCGCGACCCTAAGAGCCCGCCGGCTTGGCCGGCGGGCGCTCCCGCGAAGCGGGACCCCTTATCGCCTGAAAGTGCAAAGCACTTTCAGGCGAGGTTGCGCAGCACTTTCAGGCGGCTCTGCAAAGCACTTTCAGGCATACCTCGACGACGCGCGGGTCGAACTGCGAGCTGGCGCCTTCGCGCAGGCGACGCACTGCTTCCGGATGGCTGAGCCGCCGGCGGTACGGCCGGTCGGTCGTCATGGCGTGGTAGGCGTCGCAGACGAAGATGATCCGCGACTCGAGCGGGATCGCCTCACCCACGAGGCCGTCGGGGTAGCCGCGCCCATCCCAGCGCTCGTGGCAGTGGCGCACGACGACCCGCACCTCCTGCAGGCGGTCGATCGGCGCGATGATCCGCTCGCCGAGCACCGGGTGCATCTCGATGATCGCCCGCTCGGCCGCGCTCAGCCGGCTGGGCTTCAGGAGGATCGCGCTCGGCACCCCGATCTTGCCGATGTCGTGCAGGAGCGCGCCGAGCTCGAGCTGCTTGAGCGCGCCCTCGTCGAGACCGAGCTCTCGGCCCACGCGCAGCGAGAGGTCGGAGATCCACCGCGCGTGCGTCGAGGTGTACTCGTCGTTCGCCTCGAGCGCGTTCGCGAGCGCCTCGACGGTGGTCACGAATGTGCGCTCGAGTCCCTCGTAGTTGCTCGCGCTCGCGATTGCGAGCTTCGCCTGGTGCGCGAGGCCACCGAGGAGGCGAAGCTCGCGGTCTCCGTAGTGGCCCTCTTCCGGGAGCGCCGCGACGATGAAGGCACCGCGGCCTTCGACGTCCAGCGGTGCGATCGCGTAGGACACGGTGGGATCGAGGGGGTCGTCGACCATCTCGGTGATCTCCCCCGGCGTGAGGACGAACGGCTCGCCCCCGCGCATGACGGGCGCCATCTTCTTCGCCTCGTAGCGGCGCACCGCGACGCTCTCTCGCTCACCCGGCTTGTGCCCGAAGAGCGCACGGGGCACGATCCAGCCTTCGTCGTCCTCCATCCAGATCGACGTCCGAGGCGAGCCCAGCAACGCAGAGGTCAGCTCCACGACGCGCTGGAGGATGTGATCCAGGTTGGAGGAGGCGGCGAGCTCGCGGCTGAACTCGAGCAGCGAGGTCGCGCTCTCGGCCTCGCGCCTCGCGGCGTCGTACAGGCGGGCGTTCTCGACCGCCACCGCGGCGTGGCCGGCAAGTACCTCGAGCAGACGGACGTCGTCCTCGTCGAACTGGTCGAGCCCGAGCTTCGAGACGACGATGACACCGACGACGCGGCTGCCGTAGCGGAGTGGAACAGCGACGAGCGATTCCTCGATCAACGGCGTGCCCTCGATGCGATGCCCGAACTCGCAGTTGGCTGCATCGCCGACGAGCAGCGATTCGCCGCGCACCGCGCACTGCCCGGTCACTCCGACGCCGATGCGGATGCGGAGGAGCTCGAGCGGTAGCGCGACGGTGTCGGCGCCGAGGGCGCCCCGGAACGCGACCGGCACGAGCTCGTCGCCGTCGACGACGAACACGCGACAGTTGTGGTAGTCGATCAGCGACCGCAGCTCGGACGTGATCTCGTCGCCGATCCTGCGCACGTCGGTGAGCCGGTTGAGCTTGCCGCTCAGGCTCTGCAACATCTTCATGTGCGCGAGCGAGCGGACGTCGCGCAGAACGGCGGGCGTGTCCGGCCGCTCGGTCGCGTCCTCCTCGTACAACACGACGCGGTTCTTGCCCTGGGCCTTCGCAGTCATCATCGCAGCCTCTGCGCATGCGGCGAGCTCGCGCGGGTTCATCGCGTGCTCGGGCCCGAGCGCGAGGCCGACGGAGACGGTGACCTTGCCGACGCCGGGCGGATCCAGCTCACCCAGCCGCTCCGCGATGCGGGACGCGACCTGCGAGGCATCGCGACCGTCGCAGGCGCTCATGACGACGCCGAGCTCCTCGCCGCCGAGCCGGCAGACGATGTCGTCCGGCCGCACGGCGCCGCGGACGGTGTCGGCCAAGAGCTTGAGCAGCTCGTCGCCGACGCCGTGGCCGTGTACGTCGTTCACCCGCTTGAAGTCGTCGATGTCGAGCATGAGCACCGCGACCGGCTTGTGCGTCCTGCTCGCCTCCTGCAGCGCTCCGCGGAGCCGCTCGTGGAAGCTGCGGTGGTTGAAGAGGCCGGTGAGCGAATCCGTCTGGGCCTGATGCTCGAGCCGCGCGCGGATCTGCGCGTTGTCGATCGCGAGCGCCGCAGCATCGGCGAAGCGCTTCGCGAGCTCGAACTCGTCGTCGGTGAAGCCGACGTCGACCCCGGAGCGGTACAGGTTGAAGACGCCCTTGATCTGTGAGCGCGCGACGAGCGGGATGGAGATGAGCGCCTCCGGCTCGAGCGGCGTTCCCGGGATGGTCCGCACGCGCGGGTCGAGGTGCGCCTGGTTGAGCAGCACCGGCTCGCGCCGGCGTGCGGCCCAGCCGGTGACGCCTTCGTCGAAGCGGACGAGCTTCTGCATCACCTGGTCGGCCCAGTCGTCACGGGCGAGCACCGGATTGAGGAGCCCTTGCGCCTCGTCCGCCTCGTAGATCGTCACCGACTCGTGCGGGACGAGGTCGGCGAGCGTGTCCGCGATGCGCACGAGCAGCGCATCGAGACTCTGCTCGGCGAGCACCTCGTGGAACACGTCCGCGAGCCGCCGGTACGACTCCACCAGCTCGAGCTCGGGCATACCGGCGTCCGCCCCCCGATCCGGGAGCAGCTCGAGTCGGCGAGCTGCCGGGCGCGCTACCACTCGGCGTTCTTCAGTTCGGGTGCGACCAGCCGCAGGGCAAAGCCTCCTGGTCGAGGGTGGAGATCCTAGGATCGTCGTGCCACGGGCTTGGAGCCTCCCCCGGTTGAGGGAACCGGGGTCGGGTAACCGCACGTCGTGGCGGAGAGCCTGCAGGCGCTACGGGAGGCGGCGGCCGGATGTCGCGAGTGCCCGCTGTGGAAGACCGGGACGCAGACGGTCTTCGGCGAGGGGACGGCCCGCGCAACCGTGATGCTCGTCGGCGAGCAGCCCGGCGACCAGGAGGACCGGGCCGGCCGGCCGTTCGTCGGGCCGGCGGGGCGCCTGCTCGACGAGGCGCTGGAGGCGGCCGGGATCGACCGCAAGGCCGCGTACGTCACGAACGTCGTCAAGCACTTCAAGTGGGAGGCGCGCGGCAAGCGGCGCATCCACGCGAAGCCGGCGTGGTCGGAGATCGCAGCGTGCCGCCCGTGGCTCGACGGCGAGCTGGAGGCCGTGCGCCCCGCGGTGCTCGTCTGTCTCGGCGCCACTGCAGCCCAGGCGCTCCTCGGGCGCCAGTTCCGGGTGACGCACCAGCGGGGTGCGTGGATCGAGTCGGACCTCGCCGAGCACGTGACCGCCACTATCCATCCGAGCGCCATCCTTCGCCAGCGCACGGACGAGGACCGGCACCGCGAGATGGATGCCTTCGTCGCCGACCTCGGGCTTGTGGCGACGGTGTTGTCGTAGCGGCGGACAGCCGGTACCTGGTACCGCCCGTTGGGCGGAACCAGGTACCGAAGGCTCAGTCGCCCCAGTCGAAGTCGCGCGCGCGATCGACGGACCAGAATCCGTTGGACTCCGAGTCGTCGACGTCGGACGTCACGACCGCGTTCTCCGCGGTCTCTTCGCCGGGCCAAGGCAGGCTCTGATGGGCGACGAAGGCGGGCTCGCCGTCGATCGTCTCCTCGAGGCGCGCCTGCTCCTCGGTCTTGAACAGCGGGTGGTTGTCGAACGGATCGTCCGCCTTGTACCGATCGATCGGCATGTGCTCGAGCGCGGAGTTCCGTTCCTTCAGCTCCAGGTGATCCTTGATGACTTGCGCGAAATACGACGGTGTCTCAACCGGCATTCGTTCCTCCCGTTCGGTGCCCCCGTACTGGGTCAGTCTAACCCGCTTTCAGGCTGATTTCCGGGGCGAGACTACTAAAAGGCCCGGATCTTTGCGTTTCTTTCGACCCGGTCCTTGCCCTGCTTCTTGGCCTCGTACAGGGCGCGATCGGCTTGGCTAAAGAGCTGGCGCTCCCCCTCGCCGGGCCGATGCTGGGCCACGCCGAAGCTGCAGGTGACCCCGAACGAGGCACCGTCGCGGCCGTGGAACGAGCGCTCCCGGAGGGTGGACCGGACGCGCTCGGCGAGCTGGGTGCCGCCCTGCTCGTCCGTTCCCGGGAGGAGGAGGACGAACTCCTCGCCACCCCAGCGGCCGGCGAGGTCGGACTCGCGCAGGGTCTGCCGCAGGACGCTCGCAAACTCGCGCAGGACGTCGTCGCCCGCGTCGTGGCCGTACCTGTCGTTGATCTGCTTGAAGTCGTCCAGGTCGGCGACGACGAGCGTGAAGGCGGCGACCATGCGGTCGGAGCGCGCGATCTCGTGCGCGAGCGCGTCCTCGCACCCACGCCGGTTCGCGATTCCCGTCAGCCCGTCGACGAGCGCCTGCCGCTCGACGATCGCGTGCAGCCGCGCGTTCTCGAGCGCGACGGCGGCGTGCGCTGCGAGCGACGCCGCTGTCATCCTGTCCTCCGCGTCGAAGGAGCCGATGAGGACGAGCCGTCCGAGCCGCTCTCCTCCCACCATGAGCGGATGCTCGATCCGGTCGCCGGGCGCGTGCTGGTTTCCGGCCGCGGCGGCGAGGCCGTCGCTGTGGATGGTGGCGCCGACGGCGCCCGTCGCCTCGACGGCGGTCTCGACGACGACGCGGAGGAGCTGCTCGACGTCGTTCGTCGCCGCGAGCGCCTCGCCGATGCGCGCGACGGCGATCCGCAACCGGCTGCGCTCCTCGTCCAGCTCCGCCAGGCGCCTCTGCAGCTGGTCGGCCATGGCGTTGAACGCGGAGCCGAGCGTCGCCAGCTCGTCCCGGCCCCTGACGGGTACCCGCCGGCCGAGATGGCCCTGGGCGATCCCCCGCGCGGCCTCGGCGAGCGCACGCAGCGTCCGGACGATGGAGCGGCCTTCGAGGAAGGCGACGCCCGCGACGATGAGGACCGCGGCGAGGAGCGCGAGGATCAGGCGGTCGCGCGCCGACGCGTTGGCGGCGTCCACCTTCGACTGCGGCGTCAGCACGGCGAGCGAGACGCCGGGAAGCGGTGGCGCGACGAGCGTGCGGTAGCGCGTGCCGTCGACGCGCGTGACGGCGATGCGCCCGGCGCCGAGCGGAAGCGTCCCGGCGAGCGGCGGCGCTGCGGCGAGGATTCGATCGCCCGCGAGGAGCGCGAGCCGGTCGTCGTGCGGCAGGCCGGCGTGACGGCGCAGCGCGCCGACGAACGCGTCGTCGAGCCGGACGGAGGCGACGACGACGCCGGCGAGACCGTTGCGCGTGATCACGTCGGCCTGCCGGTGCAGCGCGCGGGCGGGCACCTGCCCGACGCGGAAGCTGCCCGCATGCACGGCGAGGTGGGGCGCCGCCTTCAGCATCGCGTCGAGCGTGGCGCGGTCCCGGCGCTGAAGGGCTATCTGGAAGGCCGAATCGCGCGCGAGCCGGGTCGCCTCGGTCTGAGCCGCGTCCGCGCGCTCCTGGTAGACGGCAAGCGTCAGGCGAAGGTCGGCCTCGAGCCGCGTGTCCACACGGCGCTCCTCGCTCTGGACGGACGCGGACGAGAATGCCCAGACGGCCGCGCCCGCGGGCACGAGCGTCAGTACGACGAAATAGAGCGCGAGCTTGACCTTGAAGCTGCCCAGAGCGGCCCCCTCCACTACTCAAGGCTTCGTACCGACCTGCCGATACCTCGTTCGAGTGATGCCATCGGCATTTGGGGTCGGAACCATGAGTGCTATCACGAGGGGGGTCGTCGCAGCATTGCTGCTCGCCGGTGCGGTGGCGGGCGCGTCGGCCTTCCCGCGACTCCTCGCGGGTCCCGGAGGAGGGCAACCGCCGACGTTCGCCGTGCCTCGTGCCGCCTCGCAGCCCGCCATCGTCCGGGCTCCCGCCGTGCCGGCGCTGCACGTCGCCCCCGTGGTCGCGCCCCTGACCGCGGTCGCCGCGGCGCCGCTCGTGCTGCGCCGCCCGCCGGCCGTCGTCGCGCTGCGGCCGAAGCCACGCGCGATCGTGATCCGCCCCGCCACGCTCCCGCCTCCGCCCGCGCCCGCCGCCCCGGCCCCGGCGCATTCGCCCGTGCCCGCTCCGGCTCCCGCGCCCGCCCCCACCGCCGTCGTCGTCGCTGCGCCGGCCACGCCCGCCGCACAGCAGGCGGCCCCCGCCGCCGACACCGCGAAGGGCAACGGCAAGGCGAAGGGCCACGACAAGAAGCTCGACCGGGTCATCGCGGTCGCACCCCCCGCGACCGCTCAGCCCGGCGCGCCCGCTCCACTAGGATCCCAGCATGGCCCGCCTGCGCAAGCTCCGTCCCGGCCCGATAGCGGTGACGGTGGCCCTGTTCGACCTGTGGAAGCGCCTGTCGCCGCAGCAGCGCCGGCAGGTGATGGCCATGGTCCGCCGCCATGGGCCCACGGTGGCGGCAAAGGCCACTGAGCTGCGCCGCCGCGCGCGGCGCTGAGAGGTTCTACAACCCGAGGGCCGCGTGAACGATGCGGTCCTGCTCGCGCAGGTGCGCGGTGGGATACCCCTCGCTCGGGCTCGCGCGCCACGGCCGGCCCGCGTACACGAGCTGCACGGCGCCGGGCTTCGCCTCTTCGAGCCGGTGGCGGATGGCGCGGAACGGGCCCATGTTCTGCGGTTCCTCCTGCACCCAGACGAGCTCGCGCAGCTCCGGGTAGCCGCGCAGCAGCTCCGCCGTCTCCTTGACCGGGAACGGATAGAGCTGCTCGAGCCGCGCCACCGCGACGCCCTCCGCCTCGCCGCGTCGCTCGTGGCCGGCGATGTCGTAGTAGACCTTGCCCGAGCACAGGATGAGACGCGTCGCACGCTCACGGTCGGCCGAGGCGTCGTCGAGGAGCGGTCGGAACGCGCCCGCTGAGAGGTCGTCGAGCGTCGACGACGCCTGCTTCAGCCGCAGGAGCCCCTTCGGCGTCATCACCACGAGCGGACGTGCGGTCGCGTCGAGCGCCTGCCTGCGTAGCAGATGGAAGTACTGCCCCGACGTCGAGCAATTGACGATGCGGATGTTCTCCTGCGCCGCGAGCTGCAGGAAGCGCTCGAGCCGGGCGCTCGAGTGCTCCGGGCCGTTGCCCTCGTAGCCGTGCGGAAGCAAGAGCGTCAGCCGCGACGTCTCTCCCCACTTCGACAGGCCCGCGGAGATGAACTGGTCGATGACGATCTGCGCGCCGTTGACGAAGTCTCCGAACTGCGCCTCCCAGAGGACGAGCGCCTCCGGCGCCGCGGCCGAATAGCCGTACTCGAACCCGACGCACGCGTACTCGGACAGCGGCGAGTTGTGGATCTCGAACGATGCGACCGCATCGTCCAGGTGCTGCATCGGAGTGAATGTCGCGCCCGTGTTCACGTCGTGCAGCACGGCGTGGCGGTGCGCGAACGTTCCCCGTTCCGTGTCCTGGCCGGTGATGCGGATGGGGATTCCGTCGACGAGCAGCGATGCATACGCGAGCGCCTCCGCCTGGCCCCAATCGATCCCACCGTCGTTCAGCGTCTCGCGCCGCCGCTCGAGCTGCTTCATGAGCTTCGGATGCGGCGTGAACCAGTCGGGAACGCGCAGGAGCTGCTCGTTCAGGTCGCGTAGCCGCTCCGCCGGGACGGCGGTGTGCACCGTCGAGCCGCCCGTCGCCGGCAGGCGGTGCTCGACAGGCGCGAGCTCGGGCTCGATGCCGAAGCTCCTCTTCAGCTCCTCGTGCGCGGCCTTCAGCTCGGCCTGCACCTCGCGGACGAGCTCGTCCGCACGCGCCTCCGGCACGACGCCCTCCGCAACGAGACGGGCCGCGTACAGCTCGCGCACCGTCGCATGGCCGGCGATGGCCGCAGCGAGGAGAGGCTGCGTGTACGCCGGCTCGTCCTGCTCGTTGTGCCCGTGCCGGCGGTACCCGACGAGGTCGACGACGACGTCGTGGCCGAAGCGCCAGCGGTAGGCGTTCGCGAGCCGAACGGCGGCGACGGCCGCTTCGGGGTCGTCGGCGTTGACGTGGATGATCGGGACGTCGAAGCCCTTCGCGAGGTCGCTCGAGTAGCGGGTCGAGCGCGCGTCCTCGGGATCCGTCGTGAAGCCGACCTGGTTGTTCGAGATGAGGTGCAGCGTTCCGCCGGTCGAGTACCCGTCGAGCCCTTGCAGGTTGAGCGTCTCCGCCACCTCGCCCTGGCCGCTGAACGCCGCGTCGCCGTGGATGAGGATGGGCAGCGCGACCGTCGGGTCGTGGTAGCCGTCGCGCGTGGAGCGGTCGGTCTGTTCGGCGCGGGCGCGTCCCTCGACGACGGGATCGACGGCCTCGAGGTGGCTCGGGTTCGAGGCGAGCGTGACCGTGATCTCGCCCGCCTCGGTCTTTCGAGTGCCCTCCGCGCCGAGGTGGTACTTCACGTCGCCGGTGCCGCCCTCCTCGCTGGAGACGACGGCCTCGATCGTCCGCTCGCCCTCGAACTCGCGCAGGATGACCTCGTACGGGCGGCCGACGACGTGCGCGAGCACGTTGAGGCGGCCGCGGTGCGCCATGCCGATGACGACCTCGTGCGCGCCGCCGGCGGAGGCGAGCTCGATCGCCTCGTCGAGCATCGGCACCATGACGTCGACGCCCTCGATGGAGAACTGCTTCTGGCCGAGGAACGAGCGGCGCAGGTACTGCTCCATGCCCTCGACGCGTGCGAGACGCCCGAGAAGCGCGATGCGCTCCGCATCGTCGAGCGGCCGGCGATACAGGCCCGACTCGATCGCCTGACGCAACCAGACCCGTTCCTCGTGGTCGGAGATGTGCTCGATCTCGTATGCGATCGTCCCGCAATAGGTCTCGCGCAGATGCGGGAGCGCCTCGGCGAGCGTCTCGCCGGGCACGTGCAGCCGCAACAGCGAGGCCGGGATGCGGGCCTGCAGCTCCGGCGTCAGCTTCGGGATGAGCCGCTCCGGCTCGAGCGCCGGATCGCCCGGCGGCTCCGAACCGAGCGGATCGAGATGCGCGGCGAGGTGACCGTGCATGCGAAAGGCCTTCACGAGCGCCATCGCGGCCGCGACGCCGCCCACGAGCTCCTCGTCGACGACGACCTCCCGGGCCGGAGCAGGACGGGGAGCAGGGGCGGGCGGCGGCGCGACCCCTACCGGGGTGGCATGGCCGTTCCCGAAGCGCTCCAGCAGCGCGGCGAGCCCGGGCTGAGCGCGCAGCAGCTCGGGCGGCGCGCTCTCGAAGAGCTCGCGCCACTCCGCCGGAACGGCGGTCGGGTTGTCGAGGAACTGCTCGAGGAGCAGGGCCGCGTACCCGGTGTTCAGCCCGTCCATCAGAGTCGTTGTAGCAGCGGACCGGTGTCAGACACCGGAAGCGGTGTCAGACACCCCTACCTCCGCTACCAGAGCGCGCGCCCGGTGATGACGGTGATCATCATCCCGAGGAAGAAGCAGGCCGCGACGGTGAGCACCGCCACGAACGGCAGCCGCTTGCCGCGGCCGGTCAGGCCGGCGCTGATGAGGGCGAGCAGCATGGCGGGTGCGAGCAGCCGGATGGGATGCCAGGCGAGCGAGATGAGGCTGGCGAAGATCGCGAGCGACGCGAGGTAGCCGGCGACGAGCTCGGTCGCGTGGCTCGGCCCCGGCTGGGCCTCGACGTTCGAGAAGGGCTCGGCGCTCATCGCCGCTCAGCGTACGCGCGCGCGTGGGCTGTCCGCGGGTAGGACCGTGCGGGCCCGCCGTGCGGCCGCCTGGGCCGGATCCTCGAGCGCCGCCGCGACCGGCCGGGCCCCGAGCCGTCCGGCCCGATATCGGCGGTGACCGCCGCACCCTCCTCGGGTTTCGGCTCCGCCTTGATCGCGTAGTAGACGACCGAGCAGAGGTACACGATGGGGATCTTCAGGATCACCATCAGGAACACGATCTCCCAGACCGAATCCGGCCCACGCACCGTCTGAAAGCTTACCCGGGTTACGACCCTCCTAACTCTGGAAAGGGAGGGAGGATGAGCCAGAACCAGCTCCGGGCGCTGCTCGACCACGGCGAGGAACAGGGCTGCGTCAACCTGTCGAAGCTCGAGGAGCTCACCATCGAGCTCGAGCTCGACGACGAGGAGGTCGCGTCGCTGTACGAGCAGCTCGAGCGGCGCGGAATCGAGCTCATGGACGACTGCGCCGTGCCGGAGACCGAAGAGCACGAGGCGCACTACGCGAACGACGACGTCGCCGCGATGACGACCGACTCGTTGCAGCTCTTCCTCAACGAGGCCGGGCGCTATCCGCTGTTGACCGCGGCGGAGGAGGTCGAGCTCGCGAAGAAGATCGAGCGCGGCGACCAGCGGGCGAAGGACAAGATGATCAACTCCAACCTGCGCCTCGTCGTGTCGATCGCGAAGAAGTACCAGGGACACGGACTGTCGCTGCTCGACCTCATCCAGGAGGGGATCATCGGGCTGATCCGCGCGGTGGAGAAGTTCGACTGGCGGCGCGGGTACAAGTTCTCGACGTACGCGACGTGGTGGATCAGGCAGGCGGTGCAGCGCGGCGTCGCGAACAAGTCGCGCACGATCCGCATCCCTGTGCACATCGTCGAGCGCGAGCAGAAGATCGCACGTGCGGAGCGCGAGTTGACCTTGCAACTGGAGCGGGCGCCGACGGACGACGAGGTGGCGAAGAAGGCCGGGCTCGCGGCCAAGCACGTGCGCGAGGTGCGACACGCGGCGCGCACGGTCGCGAGCCTCGACAAGCCGCTCGGCGGCGAGAGCGACACCGCCTTCGGCGAGCTCGTCGCGCACGACTCGGGCGACGTCGAGGAGGAAGTCGTGCTCGGGCTGAGCGAGCAGACGTTGCGCGGCGCGATCGAGAAGCTTCCCGACCGCGAGAAACAGGTGATCAAGCTCCGCTACGGGATGGACGGCGATCCCGATCCGAAGTCGCTGGAGCAGATCGGCCGCGAGCTCGGCATCACGCGCGAGCGCGTGCGGCAGATCGAGCTTCAGGCGCTGCAGCGGCTCGCGGGGCAGCGCGAGATCGCTGCGCTCAGCCCTGCTGCCTGATCGTCTGCGTCAGCGCTTGCCGCGCAGCGCGCGCCGCAGGACGGCGTCGTATTCGTTGAGGCCTTCGCGGTAGAGCCGCCCTTCCGGGCCGGCGGCGATGCCGACGCGTTCCGGGATCACGCCCCAGACGGGGATGGACTGCGACTTCCACCACGCAATCGCCTCGTCCAGGTCGTTCGTGCCGAGGCGGGCGGCGCAGATGACGACGCCGCGAGGCGTCCGAGCCGGGATGAGCTCGAGGGTGGAGAGCACGGGCGAGTACTCGACCCCGCCGGCCCTGGTCGGGATCACGACCACATCGGCCGAGCTCGAGGCCGATTGCAGGAGCCGTTCGTCCCCGGGCGGCGTGTCGACGACGACCAGGCCGTCGTCGCGGCCGAGCGCGCGCTTCAGCGTCCGCTCGGACGGCGCCTCGACCACCTCGATGCCGTCGAGGGGACGGGCTTCGAGCCATTCGGCCGAGGAGCCCTGCCGGTCGGCGTCGACGAGGACGACCGGGTCGTACCCCCGCTCGAGAGCCGCGGCGGCGAGGTAGACGGACGTCGTCGTCTTGCCGACTCCGCCCTTGATGTTCGATACGACGACGCTGGTCAAGGCGCGCATCCTACGAGATCGGCCCCGGGTCGCGGTGCGGCTGCTAGCCCATCTCGATCTCGACCGGCAGCCCGATCCGGCCGAGGGCGCGCACGTGGCGGTGGTGCGAGCGGAGCGCCCTCCAGAGCGAGGGCTGCACCGTGTAGCGGACGCCGTGCCGCGCCGCCTGCCGCCGGACGATCTCCGCGATGTGCGGGTAGTGCGTGTGCTTGACGCGCGGGAAGAGGTGATGCTCGATCTGGTAGTTGAGACCGCCGAGGAACCAGGTCAGCACCGGGTTGCGCGGGCAGAAGTCGACCGTCGTCTCCACCTCGTGCACAGCCCACACGCGCCGGTTCGCGGTCAGCTCCTCGGCGGAGGTGAAATCCGCCTCCTCGACGCAATGCGCGAGCTGGAAGGTCGTGGCCGTGACGAGGCTCGTCAGCGCGGCGAAGCCCGTGTAGCCGAGCACGACCACCCACCAGGGATAGACGAAGAGCGGCACGACGATCGCCCAGCCGACGAAGATCACCTTGCCGCCCACGATGCCCGCGAGGTCCCAGCGCTTCGGCACGTGCAGCGCGCTCTTCGCGATCCGCCCGCGGATGATCGCGGTGAGATCGGCGCCGATCTGCCAGCGGATGACCATCACGCAGTAGAGCGGCCAGATGTACAGGTGCTGCAGCCGGTACCAGCGGCGGGGCTCCTGCGACGGCATGAGCCGTGCGAACGGCGTCTGGTTGATGTCGTCGTCGTAGCCGTCCACGTTCGTGTACGTGTGATGCGCGACGTTGTGCTTCACCCGCCACGCGTAGCTGCTGATCCCGAGGAGGGCGTCCGCGGTCCAGCCGAGCAGGTGGTTCGCGCGCCGCGTGCGGAAGTACGCGCCGTGGTTGGCGTCGTGCTGGATGCAGAAGCCGACGAGGATCGTTCCGAGGCTGAGCCCGCCCAGCGCGACGAGCCCGAGCACGATGCCGGGGTGCAGGAAGATCAGCGACGCCCAGGACGCGGCAAGAATCGCGAAGGCGACGATCGACTTCACGTACAGCTGAACGTCGCCGCGCAGCCGCGTCCGCCCGGCCTCGAGGTAGAGGTCGACCTCGCGGCGGATGTCGCGCATGAAGTCGCCGCCGTTCTCGAACGACACCTTCGGCTGCGGGCTCACGCGGCCACACTCTCACGAAACACGAGCACCGCGTTGTGCCCGCCGAAGCCGAAGCTGTTGCTCATCGCCACGCGCACGGGCAGTCGGCGCGCCTCGTTCGGAACGTAGTCGAGGTCGCATTGCGGATCCGGCGTCTCGTAGTTGATCGTCGGCGGCACGACGTCGTCGCGGAGTGCGAGCACGGTCGCCGCCGCCTCGACGGCGCCCGCGGCGCCGAGACAGTGCCCGGTCGCGCCCTTGATCGAGGAGATGGGGATCGAGCGCGCCTTCTCCTCGCCCAGGGCACGCTTCAGCGCTGCGGTCTCGGTCGCGTCGCCGATCCCGGTCGAGCTCGCGTGCGCGTTCACGTAGTCGACGTCGTCGGGCCCGAGGCCGGCATCGGCGAGAGCGGAGGCGACGGCACGCGCCTGCCCCATGCCGTGCGGGTCCGGCTCGGTCATGTGGAACGCATCCGAGCTCATTCCGTAGCCCGCGAGCTCGGCGTAGATCGTCGCACCGCGCGCACGGGCGTGCTCGGCCTCCTCCAGGACGAGGACGGCGGCGCCTTCCCCCATCACGAATCCGTCGCGGTCGGCGTCGAAAGGCCGGCTCGCGCGCGCCGGATCGTCGTTGCGACGAGAGAGCGCACGCATCGCCGCGAATCCCGCGATTGCGAGCGGCGTGATTCCGGCCTCGCTGCCTCCGCAGAACATGACGTCGGCGCGGCCGAGGCGGATCGCGTCGTAGCCCTCGCCGATCGCCATCGCCGAGGCGGCACATGCGGTGCACGGGGCGCCGACTGGACCGCGCGCGCCGAGCTCCATCGAGACCCACCCGGCCGCCATGTTCGGCATGAACGCCGTCACCAGGCGCGGATGGACGCGCGCGGCGTCGGCGCCTGCGCAGCAGTCGGCGAGGCTCGCGACGCCGCCCTGGGCTGTCGCGATCGACGCGCCGACGCGGTCGGGCGCAGCCGCGACGTCGACGCCCGAGTCGGCCTCGGCCATCCGCGCCGCCGCCACGGCGAACTGCGCGAAGCGATCGGTGCGCTGAAGCGACCTCTTGTCGAGCCACGTCGCCGGATCGAAGTCGCGCGCCTCGCAGCCGATCCGCACCGGATGCCCGTCCGTGTCGAATGCGGTCACGGCCGCCCCGCTGCTCTCGCCTGCGAGGAGCCGGCTCCACGTCGTCTCGATGTCGGGCCCGAGGGGCGTCACCGCGCCGAGGCCGGTCACCACCACCCGACGTTTCGGCTCTGGCCGCGACCCGGACACCCCGTCCACGGTACCGGTCAGGCCGTCAAACGGAGCTGTGCGCCTTCGCGCAGCCGCACGGCTGCGACGATCCGGCCCCGATCGCAGGGCTTGCGGATGACCTCCGCCGCCCCGGCCGCGAGCGCATCTCCGCGTGCGTCCTCCATCGCGGTGACGACGACGATGCGGACCGACGGGTCGAGCGCGTGCAGGTAGCGGCACACCGAGAGCCCGTCGACGAACGGCATCTCGACGTCCAGCAGGGCCGCATCCGGGAGCGGCCGCCCTTCGAGCGCTTCCAGCGCGGCACGGCCGTCGGCGACGGGCGTGACGTCGAAGCCCGCGGACTCCAGCCAGATGGTGTACAGCAGCCTGAGCGCCGCATCGTCCTCCGCGACGAGGATCCGATCCATCGTCCGATGAAAGCGCCCTCGGCTAAGAACCGCGTGTGCCCGGGGTTAAACCGGCGCGGTCCCGCTGCACGGACGCCCGCCCGACCGGGATGACCGTGGCCGTCCCGTCGTTGTTCCAGCCGCGCCAGCGCGGAGATCCGCCCTGCACCGACCACTGCGACGAGAAGGTGGTCCTCCGGCACCAGCTCGAGCACAGCGGCCGGGCGAGGAAGCTCTCGGCCGCGTCCCAGGCCATGTCGATCTGATGCGGCGTCCCGTGCTCGTGGTGGACGGCGCCCACGACGAGGGCGGGACCGGCTTGCCACAGGCGGACGTGGTAGCGCATCGTCGGGTCGGAGACGCCCGCGAAGGCGAGCTGCGCCGCAACGGGGACGAGCGTGGAGTCGCCGAAGTACAGCCACTGCGTGCTCCCGGACGTGTCGCCCCAGCCGGCCGCGTGCAGGCGTGCAATCACGCTCTGAAGAGTCTGGTCCGGGAAGAGCACGTTGATCGGGTCGCAATCGCCCGTCCAGCCGACGACGTCGTCGTCGACCTCCACGCAGTTCATGTTTCCCGGCGCGATCGTGAACGCTGCGAACGCGACGCCCCCATACGACCCACGACCTGCCGCGGCCGCACCTGCGAGCACGAGGGCCGTCGCGACCGATGCCGCCGAGAGGGCGAGGGCGCGCGGAACCATGTGCAACCACCCTTGCCCTTCCGCAAGCCGCGCACAAGTGCCGTTCGGCCCAGCGTCGCCCTAGGCCGGGCCTACCGCGACTGTCGCGGCACGCCGGGTCACCGCCATCGAGCGTGCCCGCTCGACAGCTGCGTAGACGAGCACGCAGTAGATCCAGCCGAACAGGATGTCGACGACGTAGTGCTCGCCGGAGTAGACGAGCGCGTAGGCCATCACGATCGGATAGAGCCAGAGCAGGTGGCGCCACGGCGTTCGAAGGCGGCGCACGAGGAACAGGGAGATCAGGAGCGTCTGAGCCGCGTGCAGAGAGGGGAACGCCGCGACGATGTTCGCATAGCCCGTTCCCCGCTCGAGCAGCGGGTCGAGCCGAAGCAGCGGCACGCGCAGGTTGAGCGTGCCGATGAGCTGGTGCACGGGGGGCAGGTGCCCGTCGCGCGCGGCCAGCCAGGGCGGCTCCGAGGGCAAGAAGATGAACGTCACGCACGAGAGCAGCGCGAGCGCGACGAGCGCGACGGCGAGCTCTCGGAACCACGCTGGTCGGAACCACCAGAAGGCAACGAGCAGAAACGGCGTCGCGAGGAAGTAGCTGACGTACGTCGCGAGCGCGACGTAGTCGTACCAGGCGATGTGCGCAGCTCCGTGCCACAGGTGATGCTGCAGCCAGACGGTCGGCAGCGCGCCGCCGCCGATGAGCCTGTCGATCCTGATCTGCCCGGCGAAATGGACGGGGAACCAGCCGCGCGAGCCGAGGGCGCGTGCGAGATCGTATGCCCACAGGGCGAGAAGGAGCGGCGCCCATTCGACCGCCAGCCCGATGAAGAAGCGCCGCAGCCGGGTGACGCTCCCGACCGAGGCGGCGAGCACGCCCACGAGCAGGAGTGGCACCAGCATGTCGCGTGAGGCCGGTATCCCGCCGACGGAGACGACCACGGTCGCCGCAAAGCCGAGGTACGCGAGAACGGCCGCAGCCCGGAGCACCCGGGTCGAGCCGAGTGGACGGACGACGTCCCGGCGGGCGAGATCGAAGACGACCACGAAGGCCGCGTATCTCACCGGCGAATCGTTAGGCGGCGTTAAGAGACTCGTAAAATCGACGCCGGGCGGCGCTCAGGCAGAGAGCAGTCCCGCCGCGACCTTGCCGACGCGCCGGCCGATCTCCGTCAGGCGGTACTCCACGCGCGGCGGGCGCGTGTCGAGCACGCGCCGCTCCAGGATCCCCGCCTCCTCCAGCTCCATGAGCCGCGCCGCGAGCGTCCGCGGCGGGATCGTCTCCAGGGCCTGCTTGAACTCGTTGAAGCGGACGGCGCCCGCCTCCGAGGATGCCCACAGGATCGCGAGCACCCAGCGCCGCCCGAGGAGGTCCGCCGCTCGGGCGACCCCCTCGGGCAGCGGCTGACAGCTCCTACACCGCATGCAGGTGGCTCTGCTTGGGCTCGAGGGCCAGGTCGAGCACCTCGCCCAGCGTCATCACCGGATGGAAGCGCATCGCATCGCGGACATCCGACGGGACGTCCTCGAGGTCGGCGCGGTTCCGCTCCGGGATGATCACGTCGGTGAGGCCCGCGGCATGCGCTGCGAGCACCTTCTGTTTCAGCCCGCCGATCGGAAGCACGCGCCCCTGCAGCGTCACCTCGCCGGTCATGCCGACGGTGTGCTTCACGGGACGCTCCGACAGGAGCGACGCGAGCGCGGTCGCCATCGTGATGCCGGCGCTCGGGCCGTCCTTCGGGATCGCGCCCGCGGGCACGTGCACGTGGAACGACCGGTCCGCGAAGGCGGTCTGCTCGACCCCGATCTCCTCGGCGTGCGAGCGGATGAACGAGAGCGCGATGCGCGCCGACTCCTTCATCACGTCGCCGAGCTGGCCGGTGAGGAGCAGGTCGTTGCCGCCGTCCATCGACGTCGCCTCGACGAACAGTACGTCGCCGCCGGTGCCCGTGACCGCGAGGCCGGTGGCCACGCCCGGCACGGCGGTCCGCTCCGCCGCCTCCTGGTAGAAGCGCTGCCGGCCGAGCGCGTCGCGGACGACGTCGATGCCGACCTCCACGGGCGGCTCGACCTCGGCGGAGGCGATCTTCGTCGCCGTCTTGCGCAGGATCTTCCCGAGCTCGCGCTCGAGCTGGCGCACGCCGGCCTCGCGCGTGTACTCGGACACGACGAGCTCGATCGTGTCGTCGCCGATGGACACCTCGTCCTCGACCAGGCCGTTTCGCTCGCGCTGCCGCGGCCACAGGTAGCCGCGGGCGATCGCCGTCTTCTCGTCCACCGTGTAGCCGTCGAAGCGGATGACCTCCATCCGGTCGAGCAGCGCAGCCGGGATCGTGTCGGCGATGTTCGCCGTCGCGATGAAGAAGACGTCGGACAGGTCGAGCTCGACGTCGAGGTAGTGGTCGCGGAACGAGTGGTTCTGCGCCGGGTCGAGCACCTCGAGCAGCGCCGCGGACGGGTCGCCGCGCCAGTCGGCGCCGACCTTGTCCACCTCGTCCAGCAGGATGACCGGGTTCATCGTCCCCGCGTCGCGCAGCGCGCGCACGAGCCGGCCCGGGAGCGAGCCGATGTACGTGCGGCGATGGCCGCGGATCTCGGCCTCGTCGCGGATGCCGCCGAGCGACATGCGCACGAACTCGCGGTTGAGCGCACGCGCGACCGACTCGCCGATCGAGGTCTTGCCCGTGCCGGGCGGCCCGATCAGCGTCAGAATGGCGCCGCTGCGCTTGTCGTTCGGGATGCCGCGCTCCTGCCGCAGCTTGCGCACGGCCAGGTACTCGACGATGCGGTCCTTCACGTCGTCGAGACCGGCGTGGTCGTTGTCCAGCACTTCACGCGCGTTCACGGGATCGAGGCGCTCCTCGGAGCGCTTCGACCACGGCACGGACGTGAGCCACTCGAGGTACGTGCGGATCATCGACGCCTCGCCGGAGCCCTCGCCCATCGTCTCGAGGCGGCGCAGCTCGCGCTCGGCCTGGGCACGGACGTCGTCCGGCATGCCGGCTTCCTCGATCTTCGTGCGGTACTCCTCCACGACGGAGCCCTCGTCCTCGCCGAGCTCCTTGCGGATCGAGTTGAGCTGCTGGCGCAGGAACCACTCGCGCTGCTGCTTCTGCGCTCCGGACTCCACGTCCTCGCGGATGCGGGCGCGCACCTGCAGCTCCGCGAGCCGCTCGCGCTGCAGCTTCACGGCGAACTCGAGGCGCTCGACGACGTCGACCGTCTCGAGCAGCTCGACGCGCTGGGCGAAGGAGATGTCGGGCGCGTACGCGCACGTGTCGGCGAGCGCACCTGCCTCGGTGATGGAGCGCAGGAACTGGCCGATGCGCTCGTCGGCGTCGCGCAGCTCGAGGATCTCCTCGACGATCGCGCGGTACTCGCGCTCCAGCTCGCGCGTCTTGACGGGGGCCGGGTTCTCGTCCTCGATCTCCTCCACCTCGACGCGCAGGTTGCCCTGGGCGTCGGTGCGCGCGGCGCCGATGACGCCGCGGTGCAGGCCGGTCAGGACGACGGCCGTGCCGGCGCCGCGCGGCAGGCGGACGCGCTCGTCCACCCGGGCGACGGTGCCGACCTTCGCGTACTCCTGCCCGTGCTGGGGCACGAGCAGCACCTCGGTCTCGTCGCCGGTGTCGACCGTCAGCGTAACGGTCATGCCCGGGAAGACGACCGTGTCCTCGAGCGGGACGAGAAGCAGGTCACTCACGATTCGGTCACTCTCCAATCTCTGTACTAGGTATCCCGATTGTACCTAGTGAGAACGACCGTCCGCGGCGCGCTAATCCCCGTAGATCCCCGACCCGGTCTCGAGATCGAAGAAGTGGAGGCGGCGGGTGTCCACCGCGAGCCGAACCGGCCGGCCCTCCCGAGCCTGGCTGCCCCGGTCGACGCGGGCGATGAAGGGCGACCCGTGGTGGTGGGTCTGCTCGTCGGCCGCGGCCAGGGCCTCGTCGCCGAGCACCTCGCGGGTCTCCTCCGTCTGGACCGGCGGCGCATCGACCGCGAAATGGAGGAAGACCTCCGCCCCCATGTCCTCGCGGATGTCGACCGTGACGTCGAGCGGGGCGCCGTCGCCGCCGTCCGCGATGTCCTCCGGCCGGATCCCGAGGGCGATCCGCCTGCCGGCGTACGGCGCGAGCGCAGCCGACTCCACCGGCAGCGTGTGCGGGCCGAACTCGACCTGGCCCTTGCCGACGGACGCCTCGACGAGGTTCATGGCCGGCGAGCCGATGAAGCCGGCGACGAAGAGGTTGGCCGGCCGGTCGTACAGGACCTGGGGGCGGTCGACCTGCTGCAGCACACCGCCGCGCAGGACGCAGACGCGGTCGCCGAGGGTCATCGCCTCGCTCTGGTCGTGGGTGACGTAGATCGTCGTCACGCCGAGGTCGCGCTGGATGCGCGCGATCTCGGCCCGCATCTGGACCCGGAGCTTCGCATCCAGGTTGGACAAGGGCTCGTCCATGAGGAACGCGACCGGCTCGCGCACGATCGCGCGGCCCATCGCCACCCGCTGGCGCTGGCCGCCGGACAGGTGCCTCGGCCGCTTCTTCAGGACGTCGGAGAGGCCGAGGACCTTGGCCGCGCCGTCCACACGGCGCTGGATCTCGCCCTTGTCGATCCCGCGCATCTTCAGCCCGAACGCCATGTTCTCGAAGACGTTCATGTGCGGATAGAGGGCGTAGTTCTGGAAGATCATCGCCATGTCGCGGGCCCTCGGCGGCAGCCCGTTGACGACCTTGCCGGCCACGCGGACCTGGCCGTCGGTGATGTCCTCGAGCCCGGCGATCATGCGCAGCGCGCTCGTCTTCCCGCAGCCCGAGGGCCCGACGAAGACGACGAACTCGCCGTCGGCCACGTCCAGGTCCAGCTCGTCCACGGCCCGGGTGCCGTCCGCGTACACCTTCGTCAGCCGATCGAGCTCGATCGCCCCCACTGCCGGGCAGATTACAAAGTTGCTTACGCGTCACGCAGGAGGGTAGATTCGGCGCGCACATGGCAGCAGTGGCGGCGCCGGGGGGGAGCCGTTTGGGACGGCTCCGGTACGTCGCAGAGCGACGCGGATTCCTCGCGACGCTCCTGATCTCCCCTGCCGTCCTCTTCATCGCCGCGCTCGTCGGCGTGCCGCTCATCCTGGCGATCTATCTCAGCTTCACCGACGCGACGGGCGGCTCACTGACCGGAAAGTGGATCGGGCTCGCGAACTTCCGCGCCGACTGGCACAACCCGATCTTCCGCAACGCCCTCTGGCACACGTTCCTCTTCACTGCCATCTCGCAGGCGGTCGTGGTCGTGTGCGCCGGGCTCCTCGCACACGCGTTCGTCCGGAACTTCAGAGGACGCTGGCTCCTGCGCTTCTTCGTCCTTCTGCCCTGGGCCGCGCCGATCGCACTCACTGCGACCGGCTGGTACTGGATCTATGGAGCCGGCATCCCGGAGGCGAGCATCTTCAACTGGTTCCTCGTCCACCTGCATCTCGAGTCCAGCACGAACGTGACCAACTGGCTCGGAACACCGCGCGCGGCGATGGCGTCCATCATCACCGTCCAGGCGTGGCGGACGATCCCGTTCGCAACGGTGATCTTCATCGCCGGGATCTCCTCCATTCCGGAGGAGGTCGACGACGCGGCTGCGATCGACGGGGCGACCGGGCTGAGGAAGTTCTGGCACGTGTCGCTTCCGCTGCAGCTTCCGATCGCACTCGTCGCCGTGCTGTTCGGAATCATCTTCACCGCGACCGACATGGTCGTTCCCTACATCCTCACGAACGGGGGCCCGTTCAACTCGACACACGTCCTGACGACGTGGGCCTTCCAGATCGGCATCGTCTCCGGCAACGTCGGCGAGGGCGCCGCGATCGCGCTCTTCATGCTGCCGCTGCTCGCCGTTGTCACGATTGCGATGCTCTTCTTCGCGCGACGGGCGGAGGTCACGTGACGCACGCCCTGCGGCAGCGGGCCTTCCCGTACCTGATCGCTGTTCCGTTCGCAGTCATCCTCGGCTTTCCGTTCGTCTGGATGGCGATCACGTCGCTGAAGGCGAACACGGACGTCTACAACCCGGCGAGGACCTGGAGCTTCCACCCCACGCTCGCGAATTACGGGTTCCTGCTCCATCACACCGGCTACCTGCGCTGGTTGAAGAACTCGAGCGAGGTCGGCCTGCTCGTCGTCGCGATCACGCTCGCGCTCGCGCTGCCCGCCGGATACGCCCTCGCGCGGCTCGCGGGACGCGTCGGTCGCGGGCTCGGGGTCGGCATCTTCCTCACGTACCTCGTACCGCCGACGTTGCTGTTCCTGCCGTTGTCGCGCGTCGTGGCGCAGTACCTGCACTTGAGCGACCGGCTCTGGGCGCTCGTCGTCGTGTATCCGTCGTTCACGATCCCATTCGCGGTGTGGCTCCTGATGGGCTTCTTCAAGGCGATCCCGCAGGAGCTCGAGGACGCCGCGCTCATCGACGGCTGCTCGCGCTTCGGCGCGCTCGTCCGCGTCGTCTTCCCGATCTCCATTCCCGGGATCCTGACCGTCGTCATCTTCACGTTCTCACTCGTCATCAACGAGTTCGTCTACGCAATCACCTTCATCTCGAGCTCGACGAACCGAACGCTCGCGGTCGGCGTTCCGACCGACCTGATCCGCGGAGACGAATACAACTGGCCCGGGATCATGGCCGCGATTCTCATCGCGAGCGTTCCGCTGGCACTCGTCTACAACGCGATGCTCAATCGATTCATCGCCGGCTTCACCGGCGGCGCATTTCGCTAGCTCGTTACCACCAGAGGAGGGCTCATGTCGGAAGAAGGGAAGCGACTCAGCAGACGGGAGCTGCTGAAGAAGGCCGGGGCCGGCGCTGTCGCCGTCGGAGCTGCGGGAGCCGGGGCGCCGTTCGCGTTCGCAGGCCCGCACAAGTACACCGGTCGCTGGCTCAGCGGCAATCTGAGCGCCATCACCTGGGTGCACTTCGTCCCGTCGTACGACGCTTGGCTCGACCCGTGGGCCAAGGCATGGGGCGAGGCGAACGACGTCCAGGTCACCATCGACCACATCAACAACACGCTGCTCGACACGCGCGCAGCGGCCGAGGTGGCGGCCCAGTCCGGGCACGACCTGTTCTTCAACCTCCACCCGATGGCCTCGTACTACAACCAGGTCATCGACCACAAGGACATCGTCACCGAGGTCCAGCGGTCGCAGGGCAAGTACATGCCGATCGCCCAGGCGTCGACGTATGCCGCGAAGCTGAAGAAGTACTTCGCAGTGTCGGACAGCTACGTCCCAGACCCGGTCGTATGGCGTTACGACCTCTGGACGGGCGTCGGCCACGAGCCGAACACGTGGGAGAACGTCCTCAAGGCGGCGCCGAAGCTGAAGAAGGCCGGGCACCCGATCGGCATCGGGCAGTCGCAGGAGCTCGACTCGAGTATGGCGTTGTACGCGTTCCTGATGTGCTTCGGGTCGTTCCTCCAGGACCAGAACAACCGCCCGTCTCTCGACACAAAGAAAACGGTCCAGGCCGTCAACTTCATGGCGCAGATCTACCGCGTCGGGGAGACGCCGGACATCTTCTCGTGGAACCCCGCATCGAACAACAACTACCTCTACTCCGGCACCGCGTCGCTCATCCTGAACGCGATCTCGGCGACCCGCACGCCGGAGTCGCTCCATCTCCCGTTCTCGGACGAGCTCTACATCTGGCCGATTCCCGCAGGCCCGCACGGCCGTCTCGGCCTCGAGCACCTGATGGGCTGCTGGTCGATCTGGAAGTTCGCCCAGAACAAGGAGAACGCTCAGAAGTTCCTCATCGACCTCCTCAAGGCCGGGAAGCAGGCGACGATCCAGTCGCAGCTGTACAACTTCCCCACCTTCGAGAAGACGTTCCCGTTCCCCGCGATCCGCAAGATGGCGGCGGCGGATCCCAACAAGCCGAAGGGGAAGTACACGATCCTGACGACGATCGCCGAGAAGTACACGCACAACATCGGCTATCCGGGAACGATGAACCCCGCGATGGACGAGGTCTTCTCGACGTTCCTCATCCCGTCGATGTTCGCGCAGGTCTCACAGGGCAAGATGACGGCTGCGCAGTCCGTCGCGCAGACGCAGGCTGCCATGAAGCAGATCTACGCGAAGTGGACCGCGAGAGGCGCCGTCTAGACCTCGATCACGACCTTGCCGCCGGGGCCCGAGCGCTGCAGCTCCCAGGCCTCGGCGGCACGGTCGAGCGGGAAGCGCGCGATGGGCACGCCGATGCGGCCCGCGGTGACGTGCTCGAGCAGCTCGAGGTACGCGCGTCCGAGCTCCTCCTTCGTCAAGGCGAAGTTGGAGTGGCCCAGGACGACCAGCTCTTTGCCGCGCACGTCCGCCGAGCGAAGAGGTGAGACCGGGCCGGCCGACTGGCCGAGATGCACGACACGCGCGTGCCGTTGCGCGTACTGCAGCGCGCCGGCGAGCGGCTCGCCCCACACCGGATCGATGCAGACCGTGAAGCCGTCCTCGCCGAACGTCTCCGAGATGCGCCCGAGCTCGTTGCGGCCGACGGCGAGAACCGTGTCGGCGCCGAGCAGCTCGGCCGCCTGCGCCGCGATGCGCCCGACGGCGCCCGTCCCACCGAGCACGAGTACCCGGTCGCCCGGGACGATCTTCGCCTTCCAGGCAACGGGCACCCACGCGGCGACGCCGGCGATTCCGAGCGAAGCGGCGACGATCGGATCCGTTCCCTCCGGAAGCGGGAGCTGAAGGCTCTCCGGCACCGCCACGCGCTCGGCGAGGAACCCGTCCCGGGCCGACCCGCGTCCTTCGCCGAAGACGTACACGAGCGTTCCGTCCTCGGTCCGGCCCGTGGCCTCGCAGCCCGGCACGTACGGCAACGGCGGGTGCCCGCCGTAGAAGACGCCGTTGCCGACGGCGACGTCGAGCGGGTTGAGCGCCACCGCGGCGATCCGCACGCCGTCGACGTCAGCGAGCTCGGCGACCTCCGGTGGCTGCTTCAACGCGTTGATACGGACGCCGCGCACGCCCGCTCACGCGACCTCGTCCTCGAGGCCCACCGCCGCCAGCGCAGCGCCGAGATGCGGGTGCTCCTCGACGCGGGCGACGCGGCCTTCGTGCGTCGTCACCACGGCGGCGTAGCGGCCGACGAGATAGAAGCGGCGCGACTGGAGCGGGCGCTCGTCGGTCGCATCCGGCTCGATGCGCGAGAAGCGCATGCTGATCACGACGCGGTCGCCCACGCCGATGCAGCGGTCGACGGTGACGTGGTACCCCTCCGCGACGCGCTCGGCGAGTATGGCGAGCACGTCGTCGCGGTCGAAGGCCCCTTCCGCCTCTGCGCCCACCCACTCCACCTCGGGGTCGAGCATCTCCGTGATCGCGTCGAGGTCGCCGGCGACGAACGCGCGGTACCCGCGCAGGAGGAGATCGACGCCCTCCTGACTCAAGCCTACGGCTCCTGGTTAGGGGCGAAGTGAGGTGGACCAAGGTGCACGGCGGTCATGCGACGAGGGTAGCGAGCGGGAACTCGACCTGTGCGTGCTCGATGAGGACGGGATCGTGCGTCGCGCACACGATGGCCGTGCCGGTCGCCCGCGCGAGCTCGGCGAAGAGCGCGCCGACGGCCCGCGCATTCGCCTCGTCGAGGCGTGCGGTGGGCTCGTCCGCGAGCAGCAGTGCCGGCTTCGCCGCGAGGGCGCGTGCGATGGCGACGCGCTGCCGCTCGCCCATCGAGAGGCGTGCGACGCGCTCCTCCGCGAGCTCGGCGAGCCCGACGGCGGCGAGCGCCGGCGCTGCGCCGTCGGGAGCCGCGCCGCGCAAGGAGAGGGCGAGCTCGACCGTCTCGCGCGCAGTGAGGAACGGCACGAGATCGGTTCCCTGCGTGACGAGGCCGATGCTGCTGCGCCGCAGCAAGGCAAGCCCCGTGGCGTCGAGGCCGGAGAGCGCGGTGCCGAGCACGCGAACGTCGCCTCCGGTCGGCCGGTCGAGACCGGCGAGGAGGTGCAGCAGCGTCGACTTGCCGGTGCCCGACGGTCCCGTGACCGCCGAGAATGCGCCGGCGGCGAACGCGAGCGAGAGGTCGCGGAAGACCTCGGTCGCCCGCGCGCCGCGACCGTGCACCTTCGTCAGCCCGTCCGTCTCGACGACGATGTCCCCCGGCTTCCCGGCCGGCGCCGGCGCCGCTTCTTCCCGTTCGGCCGCGACGGTATGGACGAAGACACCGCCCGGCCTCGGCTCGAGCCGCGCGCGCGTCGTGCGGCCGATCAGCGCCTCCGGGATGCGGATCCAGCCGCCGCGGTTCACGACCGCGTCGGCGTCGACCGCGCTGACGCGCCCGTCGCGGATCTGCACCACGCGATCGGCGACGGCCGCGGACTCGGGGTCGTGGCTGACGACGAGCGTCGTCACGCCGGCCTCGCGCGAGAGCTCGCGGATGAGCGCGTAGATCTCGGCGGCGTTGGCGGCGTCGAGCTCGCCGGTCGGCTCGTCGGCGATGAAGAGCCGCGGACGATGCACGAGCGCCGCGCACAGCGCGACGCGTTGCTGCTGCCCGCCGGAGAGCTCGCCCGGCAGCGCGTTGCGCTTGCCGGCGAGGCCGACGCGCTCGAGCAGCCGATCGGCGGCGCGCCCGCTCTCGGAGCGGTCGAACCCGAGCAGGTCGAGACGCAGCGCGACGAGCGCGCGCGCGGTCAGCTCGGGCGCGAGCGCACGGCCGTAGTGCTGGTCCGCGTAGCCGAGCGTGCGCGAGCGGTAATCGGCGCGGGCCCGGCCGCGGAGCGTGCGCAGGTCGTGCTCGAACACGCGCACCGTTCCGGCCGACGGGCGGTCGAGTCCGGCGAGGATGCGCAAGAGCGTGCTCTTGCCGGACCCACTCGGCCCGAAGACGACGACGAGCTCGCCCTCCTCGATGTCCAGCGACAGCCCCTGCAGCGCGGCGGCCGCGCCCTCGTCGGACGGATAGATGCGGAAGAGGTCGGTGGCCTGGACGGCGGTCAACGCAGCCTCCGCACCGCGACGCCGGCCGCGGTCATCGAGCCTGCGAGGAGGCAGGCGACCGCCAGGAGGACGAGCGGCCAGTCGAATACGAGCGCAAGCGGGGGAAGAGGCCGGCCTGCTCCCGCGGTCACCGACACGACGGCGACGACGAGCGCGCTCACGACCGCGCCCGCAGCGACACCGCCGGCGATCCCGACCGCCGCGACCGCCAGCGCGCGCAGGAGCAGATGACGGCGGAGCTGCGCAGGAGTGACTCCCTGTGCGGAGAGATCGAAGAGCTCGCCGCTCTCGTCGCGGCGGTCGCCGACGACGCCGAGCAGGACGCCGACGGCGGCGAGCACGAGGCCCACGACGGCGGCCGCGAGGAGGAGCGCGAGCGATCCGCGCGCGAGCGGGTCGCTGCGCATGGTCGCCTCGGTCGCCCGCTGGGAGACGATCGTGAGCGACGGGATGCGCGGCGGCCTGCGCGCGTCGAGCCACGCCTCGCTCGCCGTCGCCGTGCCGGGCTCGATCGTGTTCGCGGCCGTGAGCCACGTCGGCAGGTCCGCCACGACGAGGTCCCCATCCACCGACGGGAAGCGCCGTGCAACCCCGACCACGCGGCCCTCGACCGTCAGGTCCTCGACGTGCAGCGGCAGGAGGCCGCCGGCCCCGGCAGCGCGCGCGAGATCGGGCGAGACGACGACGGGCACGGGCGCACCCTCGAGCGGCTCGCTCGGTCGCAGGATCGAGTCGGACGCGCGGTTGACGACGTAGCGCACGGTCGTGCCGCGGACGCGCACGCCGTTCGTCCCCATCCAGCCGGCGAAGCGCCGGTCGAGATGGAGCGTGCCGACGGACGTGTCGTTGACGGAGAGCGTCGTGCCGCTCTCGCGATGCCCGGCGACGAACGCGGCCGTCTGCGGGAACGAGAGCCGCACTGCGACGACGCGGCCGCCACGCGCCTCACGTGGCACGCGCACGCTCGGCGCGTGCGTGCCGCGGCCGAGCTCACCGAGCGAGAGCAGCGTGAAGTCGCCGCGCGGATCGAGCACGTTGAGCTGGATGCCGACGCGGTCGCCGCGGACCGTCAACGGCAGCGTGAGCCGCGTTGCATTTGCCGGCAGATCGAAGCCCCGCAGGCGCGGCGTCACCGGTGGGGCGAGCAGATGCGCGAGGGCGGACGGCGTCAGCGACGAGAAGTCGGAGCGCCAGCCGTCGACGTGCGGGATCGCCGTCGCCGGAAGCGCGAGCAGCGTGAAGTCGATGCCGCGGTCGGCGGTGATGAATCCCTGGTCGCGCAACACCGGCGTGCCGACGTGCGGCGCGGCCTGCTGGACCGTGACGAGCTTCGAGAGGTCCTCCTGCAGCACGTACGGCGCCGGCACCGCGTACCGCGCCTGCTCGACCTCGCCGCGCTCGAGCGTCGCGCGGTACGAGAACGCGAACAGCGCGACGCCGACGCTGAGCACGAAGAAGACGACGGAGAGCAACACCGCCCCGGGGGAGCGGGCGAGCGACAGCAGTGCGAGGCGGACGGGAGCCGACCCGCGCCGCCCCGCCCGCTCGAGCGCGCGCAGCAGCGGCGAAAGCAGGCGTGCGGCTGCCACGGCGAGCACGAACAGAACGAGACCGGGCAGGAGCAGCAGCACGATGCCGGTGCCGCCGCCCGACGCGAGAGTCGACGTGTCCGTCTTCCCGCGCGCGAGCGCGAGCAGGATCGCAGCGAGCGCGCCGAGCGCAGCGACGTCCGCTGCCGTGAGCGTCACGCCGCCGAACGCGATCCTCTCCAGGCGCACGGCGGCGAGCATGACGAGGGCCGTCAGCGCGGCGAGGGCGGCGGCGATCCCGAACGCGCGCAGGGTGAAGAGCGAATGGTCCACGGCCGGCCAGCCGGGGGCGCCGAGATGCCGCGCGAGCAGCGCTCCGGCCCCGCTGCCGGCGATCCAGCCGGCGACGCTGGAGACGATCGTGATCGCGGCCACCTCGGCCGCCGCGACGAGCAGCACCTGGCCGCGGCCTGCGCCGAACCAGGTCAGGCGCCGGCGCGTCGCGTCGTAGTCACGGCGCAATCTCGCGGATGCGAGGACAGCGAAGCCGAGCAGCAGGACGGCGGCGTCGCCGCCGAGCACGAGCAGCCGCTCGCCCGCGACCCGGCTCGTCGCGCGCACGGTCGCGATCGTCTCGAGCGGCCCGGACACGGAGAAGATGTCGCTCCGCTCCTCCAGCTGCGACTGCGCACGGTCGATGCGCGCGCCGAGCCCGGCGAGGTCCCAGTCGTGGATCGAGCCGGGAGCGAGCGGGACCACCCAGCCGTACGTGCGTGCGATGAGCGGCGCGTCGGGCAACGGGGTGCGCGCGAACGCGCGCACCCCGTCGGCGAGCAGGATCGGCGGTCGATTTGCTCCCGCGGCGGAGAAGTACGACGACAGCGGCGCGCCGCTGCGGAACGTCGCGCGGCCGACGACGTGCAGGAACGGCAGCTTCGGCGCCGCGGGCTTGCCGCCGATCTGGACGAGCTCGCAGTCGTGCGGCGTGCACGCGCGCGGCAACCGGCCGCTGCGGAGGACGAGCCAGCGCGACAGCCCGTCCACCGCGCCGAGATTCACGAACGCGCCGCCCCACGTCGCCTGGCGAAAGACCTCGACCGCGAACGCCGGATGACGCAGCACGGGCTCGAGTGCGCCGCGCGCGAGCCCGTCGAGCTGTCGGTACGAGAGGTTCGACTGCGCCGGTACGCCGCTCCAGAGAGCCTGGACGGCGCGGTCGGACGGCTGCAGCCCGGCGAGCGCGCGCTGGGCCGCGCGGTCCTGGACGGCGACGGCGCCGACGGCGGTCATGGCGAGGACGCCCGCGCCGACGGCGATCCCGATCGCGGCCAGGATGTTCCGCTGGACGTGCGCACGCAGGCGGACAACGGCCAGCCGGATCGGCACCACCAGCCGCCTCCCTCGCACCGACGGGACGATAGCCTGGCTTCGGTTTGGGTAACAAGCCGAGAATGCGCGTCCTCGTCGCCGACGACAGCCCCCATCTCGTTCTTCTCTACCGGGCCGTCCTCGAGGATGCGGGCTACGAGGTCGTGAGCGTCAGCAACGGCATGGCCGCGATCGCCGCCGTCGAGACCGGCCAGGTGGACGCGGCCGTGCTGGACGTGCTCATGCCCGGCGTGAGCGGCGACGCCATCGCGGAGCGGCTGCGCCGGACGAATCCCGGACTGCCGGTGCTGCTCATGACCGGCGACTACGGCGAGCAGTTCGTCGTCGACGTCGGCGCGCCCGTGTTGCGCAAGCCGTTCGCGCCCGAGGATCTCGTCCGCGCGGTGCGCGAGCTCTCGGCGTGACGCCAACGGGCTACACTGGCTTCCACTCGGGGCCGTAGCTCAGCTGGGAGAGCGTCTGGCTGGCAGCCAGAAGGTCAGGGGTTCGAGCCCCCTCGGCTCCACTTTCAGGGTTTGGCGCGAACGGATGCGGTCGTCCCGAAGAGTCGCTTCTCGGCGCGCGTCCTCACCGGAGACCTCCACGCCGTGGACGCCAACAGCGCGAAGGCGCGCCGCTCTGGCAGGATCGCGCTGTGACTGTTCCCTCCATCGGGCTGAACGACGGGCACGAGATCCCGCAGCTCGGCTTCGGCGTCTTCCAGGTCCCGCCTCCCGAGACGGAGCGCGCCGTCAGCTTCGCGCTCGACGCGGGCTACCGGCACATCGACACGGCGGAGATGTACGGCAACGAGGAAGGCGTCGGCAGAGCGGTACGCGCTGCAGGGCTCGATCGCGGCGAGGTCTACATCACGAGCAAGCTCAACAACGGCTATCACCGTCCTGACGTCGCCCGGCGCGCATTCGAGTCGACGCTCGAGGCGCTCGGATACGACTACGTCGACCTGTTCCTCATCCATTGGCCGCTGCCGACGCTGTACGACGGCGACTTCGTCTCGACGTGGAGGACGCTCGAGGAGTTCAAGGCGGACGGGCGCGCCCGCTCGATCGGCGTCTCGAACTTCCAGGTCGCGCACCTCGAGCGGCTCATCCGGGAAACGGACACGGTGCCGGCCGTGAACCAGATCGAGCTGCATCCGTACTTCCAGAATCGCGAGGTCGCTGCCTTCGACCGCGAGCACGGGATCGCCACCGAGGCGTGGGCTCCGATCGCGCAGGGGAAGGCGCTCGACGATCCCACGCTGACCGGGGTGGCCGAGCGCTACGGAAGGTCGGTCGCGCAAGTCGTTCTGCGCTGGCACATCCAGCACGGCATGATCGTCTTCCCGAAATCGGTCACGCCGGAGCGGATTCGGGAGAACATCGCGATCTTCGACTTCGAGCTCGAGCCGGTCGACGTCGAGGCGATCGACGCTCTCGATCGCGGCGAGGCCGGACGCAACGGGCCCGACCCGGACGCCTTCGACTACGTTCCGAGCTGAGCGTCGAAGGCGTTGCCGAAGACGCGGCCGGGGTCGAGGCGGGCGCGGAGCGCGCGAAACTCCCGTAGTCGCGGATACGACGACGCGGGCGACCGAATGAACAGCTTGCCCCAATGCGGTCTCGGCTCGAACGGCGCGAGCGCGGCTTCGATTCGTTGCAGCGCCGCGTGGACCTTCGCACCGAGGGGCTTCCAGGTGAAATGGATGCAGACGCTGTCGCGCCCATGGAACGGGCTGAGCCAGAGCGAGTCGGCCGCGACCGCGCGGATCTCCGACGTGAGGAGCAGGGGGGTGAGGATCGGCCCCAACGGTCTGAGCGCCCGCACGGCCTCGACCGCATGCTCGCTCGCGATCGCGTACTCGGACTGGAGCTCGTCCCCGCCGCTCGGCGTGAAGCCGAGGCGGAAGTGCGGCAGCCGCTCCGCCGACGGCCCTGGTGCGCCCAGCTGTTCGGTGGCGTTCGCCGGGTCGGCGCCGGTGACCGGGTTGCGCGGCCCGTCCGCAGCTGTCGCGCCGAAACATGACTCGACCGGCGCTGCGGACTTCACCCAGGCCTGGTCGATCCCGTCCTCCGACCAGCGCGTGAAGAGGCTCGTGCTGTAGCCGAGCGCCAGCACCTCATGGAGGTCGGCCTCCACGGCAGCCCACGAGAGCCCCTCGAACACGTGCTGCCCCAGCTCGAACGCGGGCACCACGTCGAGGGTCACGCGCACGACGAGCCCGAGCGAACCGAGCGCGACGACCGTCCCGTCGAAGTCCTCGTCCGTGCGGGCGAAGCGCTCGAGCGAGCCGTCGCTGCAGACGAGCTCGAGAGCGGCGACCGAGGCGGCAAGCGACTGGTTGCGGGCGCCGGACCCGTGCGTCGCGGTGGCGATCGCGCCGCCGACCGAGATGTGCGGCAGCGACGCGTAGTTCGGGACCGCCAGATCGTGCCGGGCGAGTGCGCTGCCGAGATCGCCGTAGCGGATGCCTGCTTCCACGACGACGGTCTCCGTTCCGACCTCGACGATCCGATCGAGGCGCTCGGTCGAGATGAGGGCGCCTGTCGTGTCGGCAACGCGACTGAACGAGTGGCCCGTCCCGAGCGGCCTGAGCAGCTCCGCCCGCGCAACCATCTCCTGCGCCTCGGCGACCGTGCGCGGCGCGAGCACCCGGTCCGTCGAGTACGTCACGTTGCGAGCCCAGTTCTTCATCGATCGGAGAATCGCAGACGCCTCAGCCGTGCAACGCGCTGAGCACGGAGACGCCGCAGACGATCGCGACCACACCGACGACCTGCACGCGCGTCAGGCGCTCGCGGAACAGGAAGAACGACGCGACCGCCGCGATTCCCGCGAACTGCGATGCGAGCACGGCGGCGACGGCGAGCCCGTGCCGCGCGCCGAACGCATACGACGTGAAGCCGAGCACCTCGCACAAGCCGCCGACGGCGGCGTAGGGCAGCGCGTCGCGCGTCATGCGCCACCGCCGAGTCAGGAGGAGCGGTAGCGCGATCACGACGACGCCGACGGCTCGCGGCGGGAGCGCCGCCCACGCGACGCCGAGCGTCTGACCCACGCGGCCGGTCGAGTAGAGGCCGAGCCCGAACGACAGCGCCGCGCCCGCCGCAAGGACGACGGCCCGCACCTCGGAGCGCGGCACGCGGCCGTCGACCGCCGGCGTGTGCGCCGCGAGCGCGACGCCGGCCGCGACGGCAATGAGCGTCGCCACTGTCCCGCCGGAGAGCTGCTCGCCGGCGATCACCGCGATCACGGCCGCCACTGCGCCCTCGGTGGACGTCACCGGCGCGACGACGCCGACCTTGCCGACGCTCAACGCGCCGTAGGTGAGCAGCAGCCCTGCCACGTTGGCGGCCCCCGAGACGGCGAGCCAACCGAACGAGTGCCGGTTCAGCCCGCTCGGCACCCCGGCGATCGCCGCGACCGGCGCCGAGACGAGGAGCCCCACCGTCATCACCGTCGCCAGGAGCGACCACGCATCGATCAGCCGCGACGCCCGCGACGCAACGAGCGTCGTCGCCGTCCAGGCGAGCGCGGCTCCGAGCCCGCCCAGGATCGCCAGCATCTCCCCCACGCTAGTGCTTGCACAGCGTCGCCTCGGCGCGTCATGCTGCTCGCAGTGGCCGGACGCTCACCGACGCCCGCCCTCCTGCACGAGGCCCTCCTCGGCGAAGCCGCGGAGAACGCGTTCTTCGCCATCACGGTCTACGACGACGACGGCCGCATGGTCGCGGTCAACCGGCGCGCAGCCACGCTGCTCGGATACGACCGTGAGGAGCTGCTCGCATTCGACGTCGGCTCCTTCACCGAGGGCGGGTTCGACCGGACGCGGCTCTTCAGCCAGGAGATGCGCGAGGGCGTCCGCCTCGTCCAGCGGAAGGACGGGTCCCGGATCCCGACGGCGTTCGTCGTCGCCCCGGCCGCGCTGGCGGGGCTGCCGTACTTCGTGGCCGTGTGGTGGCAGCTCAGCGAGGACGACCCTCGCGCTGCAACGGCCTCCTGAGAAACCGCCCTGGCGGTTTGCCGGAGTGTTGGCACTATTCGCGCATCGTGTTCCAGATCGGTGAGAGCCTGAGGGAGGCCAGGATCCGCCGCGGCCTCAGCCCGGCCGACGTCCACAAGGCCATCCGCATCCGCGAGCGGTACCTGACCGCGCTCGAGGAGGAGTCCTGGGAGATGCTCCCCGGCGAGGCGTACACGAAGGGCTTCCTGCGCACGTACGCCGAGCACCTCTCGCTGAACAGCCAGCTCTACATCGACGAATACAACGCGCGCGTCGCGCGCCACGACGAGGAGCCGACGCTCGTGCCGCACCCCTCGGCGACGACACCGCGGCAACTTCGGCGCGGCATGCTCGTCGCGCTCGCATCCATCGTCATGGTCGTCGCCGCCGTCGCCGGGCTCGCGGCCTGGCGGCTCGGAGGCACGTCCGGCCCGCCGCATGCCGGGCAGCATTCGGCCGGCGCGGGCGGCGTCGTCGCCGCTGCTCCGCCTCCGGCCACGCAGCGGCGGACCCGAACCGGGGCGAAGCCCGTCGTTTCCGCGGCGCCCGCCTTCACGCGGATCAGCGCCGCCCGCGGGCGCTCGTGGCTACTCGTGCGCGCCGGCGGCCCGAGCGGGACCGTCCTGTACGAAGGCATCCTCGAGCAGGGACAGACGATGCGCTTCCAGCTCCGGCCACGCCTGTGGGTGCGGATGGGCCGCCCGTCGGCGCTGGACATCACGCTCGCCGGCAAGGCGGTCGACGGGCTCCCCAGCTCGCCGGCGAACCTGCTGCTCACGCGCACGGGCGCGCACTCGGCGTAGCTACGCCGACGCGGCGGTATCAAGCTCGACTGCGGGCACGTCGCCCCACAGATCTTCGAGCTTGTAGTACGAACGCGCCTCCGGCGTGAAGACGTGGAGGACGACGTCGAGATAGTCGGCGAGGATCCACGTGCCCTCCTGCGCACCGTCGATCGTGCGCGGCAGGAGATCGTGCTCCTTCTTCATCCGCCCGTGCACCTCGTCCCAGATCGCCGCCGTCTGGCGCGGGTTCCGCCCGGTGCAGATGACGAAGAAGTCGGTGAACGTGCAGACGGGCCGCATGTCGAGAATGACCACGTCCTCCGCCAGCTTCTCCTGGGCGAGAGCGGCGATGCGGCGAGCATGTTCGAGCGGCGTCAACTGAATCCAGTCTATCCAGGGTCTGCGGACGTCAATCGTCGCCGTACAGGCCCCGCTCTGCGATCAGGCGGGCGACGGCGGCCGGCACGAGCCCTTCGAGGGGCTCACCGAGCGCCACGCGGGCGCGGATCTCGCGCGAGGCGGCCGGGTTCGGGTCGATGTCGAAGAAGGAAACGCGCTCCGGCCGGTCGAGCGACCGAAGCACGATGTCCAGCAGGCCGCGGTCGAAGCCGGGACGCGTCGCCACGCCGAGCCGCGCCAGCTCGAGCACCGTCTCCGGCTCCTTCCAGGTGAGGAAGTCGACGAACTGGTCGGCGCCGACGAGAAAGATCGGGTCGTCGAACTGCTCCGCGCGGAGGAGGTCGACCGTGCGCGGATACGGGTCGAGGCGCACGTCATCGTCCGGGAACGCCGCTCGGGCGAGCTCGAGGCGGACGCCGGCCGGCAGCTCGACGTCCTTGTGCCCCGGGCGCTCCGCGACGAGCACGGTCAGACGCGGGAGGTCGAAGCGCTCCTTCGCCGCCTGCGCGAGCGCCACGTGCCCGGTGTGCGGCGGGTCGAACGCGCCGCCGAAGAGACCTACTGCCACTCGAGCGTCTCCTCGCCCATCTCGACCTCGTCTCCCTCGCGCGCGCCGGCCGCCTTGAGGATCGCCTCCAGCTCCGTCGCGTCGGGCGGGCGCCCGGTCACGCGGAAGCCGCGGTCGGTCTTGAACACGCGATAGGAACGCCGGCTCGGCTGCGGGCGGTAGACGAGGTAGTCGACGAGCTCGGCTTCCTCGGGCAACGGAACGACCTCTTCTTGGGGGACAAGCTCGAAGAGCGTGCGCTTCAGCTCGTCGATCCCGGCGCCGGTGGCGGCAGACACCCGGAGCACGCGCAGGATGCGCTCGTCGTCGACATCGAACGCCGGCGCGTCCGGCATCAGGTCGGTCTTGTTGAGGAGGACGACCTGCGCGCGCGTGTCGAGCCCGGCTCCGTACGCCGCGAGCTCGGCGTCGATCGTGCGCCAGCGCTCCTCGGCGTCGCCCTCGGACGAGTCGATCACGTGCAGCAGCAGCCGCGCCCGTTCCAGGTGCGCGAGGAACTCGTGTCCGAGCCCGATGCCTTCGCTCGCGCCCTCGATCAGGCCCGGGACGTCCGCGACGGTGAGCTGGCGCCCGTCCGACGCCTCGACGGTGCCGAGCACGGGCGCGAGCGTCGTGAACGGATAATCCGCGACCTTCGGGCGCGCGTTCGAGACGCGTGCGAGCAGCGACGACTTGCCCGCGTTCGGGAGACCGACGAGCGCGGCATCGGCCAGGAGCTTCAGGCGGAGCTCGATCTCGCCCTCCTCGCCGGGCAGGCCGACTTCTGCGAAGCGCGGTGTCTGCCGCGTCGCGCCGGCGAAGTGCTTGTTGCCGCGGCCGCCCGTGCCGCCTCGTGCGACGACGACGCGCGCGTCGGCGTGCGCGAGGTCGGCCACGAGCCGGCCCTCGGCGTCGAGCACCTGCGTGCCGACCGGGACCGACATGACCACGTCTTCCCCGCGCGCGCCGTGCGACAGTCGCCCGCCGCCGCCGCCGCCGCGGCCGCCGCGCAGCTTCTGATTGGGTCGGATGCCGGACAGGTCGCGCCGGCGCGAATCGGCGACGAGCACGACGTCGCCGCCGGCACCGCCGTCACCGCCGTCCGGCCCGCCCTTGGGCACGTACTTCTCGCGGCGGAAGTGGATCGACCCGTCGCCGCCGCGGCCGCCCTGCACCCACAGCCGGGCGCGATCGTGGAACACGACGCGCTCTAGTCGACGACGGAAACGAAGCGGCGTTCGCCGCTCGTCCGGAACGCGACCTTGCCGGGGCGCGTCGCGAAGATCGTGTCGTCCTTGCCGATGCCGGTCCCGGGGCCAGGGCGGAAGCGCGTGCCGCGCTGGCGGACGAGGATCATGCCCGACTGCACGTCCTGGCCGGCGAAGAGCTTGACGCCGAGCATCTGCGGGTTCGAGTCACGGCCGTTCCGAGACGAGCCCAGACCTTTCTTGTGTGCCATCTAGTGCTCCCCCTTCGCAGCGAGCGCGGACTCGAGCGTCGCGATCGCGCCCTTGCGGTTCGCGTTCGCCTTCTCGTACTCGAGCGCGGCCTCGATGTTCGGCCGCCGCCACGTCGAGACGTGCTCCTTGATCTCGGCGATCGACATGTCCTCATAGCCCTTCGGCGGATGCGCGGCGCGTGCGGGGGCAGCGGCAGGTGCTTCCGCCTTCGGCGCGGCGGGTGCTGCGCTACGCGCCTTCGTCACGGCCTTCGGTTCGTCGCCGGGCGCCTCGGCAGCCTTCTTCGGCGCGGCCTTCTTCGCGCCGATGGCCTCGATCTCGATCCGCGTCAGCCGGCTGCGATAGCCGTTGTGACGGCGGTAGCCGGTCCGCTTCTTGTACTTGCCGATGCGGATCTTCTCGCCCAGCTCGTGGCCGACGACGCGCGCAGTGACCGTCGTCGCCGGCGCGAGGTCGGTGTTACCGTCGCCGCCGACGAGCAGGACGTCCGGGTTGAACGTCTTCCCCTCGTCCAGCTTCAGGCGGTCGACGAGCAGCCACTCGCCCTCCCGGACGCGGTGCTGCTTGCCGCCGAGCTTGATGATCGCGTAGGTCATTGCGTCTTTTCGCTGAAACGCGGACCGGAGGGCCCGCGAAGGCCGCAGTGTAGCGGAATTCAGGTGTCAGCCCTGGAACTCGTCGCCCCATTCGGACATGGGGACGTAGCCCCATTCGTCCTCCTGGGCGGCGGAGGTTTCCGCCTCGGGCTCCGGCTCGAGCACGGGCTCCAGCGCCGCCTCGACGTCGGGCTCGGGCTCCGGCTCTGAGCCGTTCTCCGAGGCGGCGGGAGCTGCGGCGGTCGCGCCGACCGGCTTCTTGCGCCGGTTCTTGCCACCGCGCGAGCCGCGCCGGGTCTTCTTCTTCCTCGGCTCGGCGCCGTTCTCGGAGGGGGCCCCGGGCGTCTCGGGCTCGGGCTCCGTCTCCGCCTCGGGCACCGGCTCGGTGTCGGGCGCCGCCGGAGGTGCCTCCTCGGCCGGCTTGGGCTTGCCGAGCTCGTCGGGCGGGAGATGGATCGTCGTCGGCTTCTTGCGTCCGCGGCCGCCACGCGAGCCGCGCCGCGTCTTCTTCTTCGCCCCGGTCGCGGGCGTCCCTGAGACGGCGTCGTCCGCCTCCTCGACGAATCCCTCCTCTTCCTCCTCTTCATCGATCTCGTCGGCCTCCTCGACCTCGTCGACCTCGTCGAGCTCGTCGACGTCCGCCGCATCCGAGACCGTGCCGTCGGCTGCGTCCTTGCGCGCCGGCGGCTTGCGGGTCGGCTTCTCGGCCTCGCCCTCGGCCGTGAGCGGCTCGGCAGCCTTCACGCGCCGAGTCAGGGACGCGTACGCGGTTCCGTCGAGCACACGCTCGATCCGCACCTTCACGCGCTTGCCGACGAGCTGCGCGGCCGCGCCGACGCAGACGTCGATGCCGTCGAGCTTGCCGACGGCCGCGGTCGCGTCGTGCCGGTCGACCTCGACCAGCTCGATCTGGATCTCCACGCCCTCCGTCACCGGCGAGGGCGGCGCCAGGTCGGCGAGCTTGCCCTCCGCGAGGACGACGAAGTGGTCGAGGTGCATGTCGGGCTTGCCCTCGAGGAAGAAGCGCCGCTTCGTCAGCGCCTCGAGCTCGATCAGCCGCCGCGCGCCCGGTCCGACGAGCGCGGCCGCGATCGGCGCCGCCAGCTCGACCTTGAAGGCCTGCGAGCGCGAGCCCGCGGTCAGCGCGCGAAGACGCCGCTCGACGTCGATCGCCGCCGACGCGTCCGAGAGCACGATGCCGTCTCCGCCGCACGTCGGGCACTTGCGCGTCATGACTTCGCGCGGCCCCTCGGTCACGTTCTGCCGCGTCATCTCGACGAGCCCGAGCGGAGAGATCTCGACGACGTACGTCTTCGTCCGGTCGCGCTCGAGCTCCTCGCGCAGTGCATCCTCGACCGTCTTCCGGTTCTTCGGGTTTGCCATGTCGATGAAGTCGATGACGATGATCCCGCCGACGTCGCGCAGCCGGAGCTGGCGCACGACCTCCTTCACGGCCTCGAGGTTGTTCTTCGTGATCGTGTCCTCGAGCCGGCCGCCGGCGGTCTTGCCGCGCGATCCGACGAAACGCCCGGTGTTCACGTCGATGACGGTGAACGCCTCGGCGTAGTCGAAGATGAGATAGCCGCCGGAGGGAAGGTCGACGCGTCGGTTCAGCGTCGACTTGATCTCGGCGTCCACGCCGAACGCCTCCATCAGCGGTGTCTTCTCCTTGTACCGGATGACCCGCTCGACCATGTGCGGGGACGTCTTCTTCAGGTAGCCGGTGATGCGCTTGTACGCCTGGTCGTTGTCGACGAGCGCGCGCTCGAAGTCGCCCGTGAAGAGATCGCGCGTGACGCGCAGCGGCAGCTCCGCCTCCTGATAGATGAGCTCCGGCGCCTTCGCGGTCTTCGCCTGCGCCTGGATCGACTTCCACAGCCGCTGCAGGAAGACGAGGTCGCGCTCGATATCCTCCTCGGATGCGCCTTCGGCGGCCGTGCGGACGATGACGCCGCCCTCCTTGACGCTCAGCTTCTTGAGGATGTCCTTCAGGCGGCTGCGCTCGTCGTCGTCGAGCCGGCGCGACACGCCGAGCCCCTCGCCCTGCGGGACGAAGACGACGAACCGGCCGGGAAGCGAGATCTGCGTCGTCAGGCGGGCCCCCTTCGTCTTCATCGGGTCCTTCACCGCCTGCACGAGGATCGTCTGGCCGCGGCTGATCAGGTCCTGGATGCGCCGGCCGTGGCCGCGCTCGAGCTCCGGGCCGACGATCTCGTCGACGTACAGGAAGCCGTTCTTCTCAAGTCCGATCTCGACGAAGGCGGCCTCCATGCCCGGGAGGACGTTGTCCACGGTCCCGAGATAGATGTTCCCCGCGATCGACCGGCGCTCGGGACGCTCGAGGTAGACCTCGGCCACGCGGTCGTCCTCGAGGACGGCGACGCGCTGCTCGCCGACGTCGACGGAGACGATCAGCTCGCGCTTCGCGGCCGGGAGAGGCGCGCGACGCGGAGCCTGCCGGCGCCGTCCGCTGCCTTCCTGGCGGCGGCGTTCCTGGCGTTGTGAGAGCTGCGGCTGCTTGCGCTCCGGCTGCTTTCGCTCTCCGCTCCGCGCCTTGGGTTCCGGCTTCGCCTCGCTCGGCTTCTCGCCGGCGGTCGCGGTCCCGGGCTTCTTGCGCCCGCGCCCTCCGCGACTGCCTCGGCGGCGCTTGGGCTTCGTGGGATCGGTTGTACCGGACGCCGACTCGGCGGCCGGTTCGATTACGTCAGGCTCGCGTGGAGCCTCGGGTACGACCGGCTGAGCGGCCGCTGCGTCGGATTCGTTCTTCCGTCGTCGGAACCAGGGCAAGAAGAAACTCCTTCGTTGAAGCGCGCGACAGCGACGCCCACGGGATGAGGGCGGCGCGCGCGCTGTAGGTCAGGCGTGAAAACCATGTGCAGCAAGGGTAGCAGCGGCGTCGTCCGACCCCGGACCTACGATCCCGCCATCACGACCCTGGAGGTTCGACCGTGACCAGGATGCAGAGCACCGAGGCCGAGGAGCTCCTGCTCATCGAGGAGGCGGACGCCTGGTTCGAGTACGGGGAGGCGATCCGAGGGCAGACCGAAGTCCGCTATCTCGAGATCGAGCCGTGGGCCTGGGCCCGCCTGCAGCAGCGCCTGCGCGCGATCAAGGCGCGGCGCGCGAAGCTCCGCCCCGCGGCCGCCTAAGCCTCTGTTGAAAGTGCTGCGCACTTTCAACCGCTGAAGGGACCGCTTCGCGGAGCGGTCGTCGGCGAAGCCGCCGACCTCTTTATGGGTCTGGGTGATTGTTGAATTCTGCGCGGGCGGTCGTGCCTGCGGCAGGACCGCCCGCTGAGTCCGGCCCGGCCTAACGCTTCGCGTTAGTCCGGTCCCGGGAGGTCAGCTTTTAGGCCGGCGTCCGAGGCGCGCTCTATAGATGGGTGCTGTGGACGGCTTCGAGCCTTTTGACGGCGGCCTCGCCGAGGGCGCGCGTGCCCGCATACGCAACGCCGCCTTTTACGGCCCACCCCGCTACCGGGACGAGATCGAGCAGTTCCCGCGCTACGGTGCGCAGGCCGAGGCCCGCGCCGACGGCGGCGAGTATCTCCGGGAGCCGCTGACGGGGATCGAGCTCCAGGCCGTACGCCTGATCGAGCAACAGGAGCATCCGCACCTGGTTGAGCGCGAGTACGGGCAGATCGGCGCCGGGCACGAACACCGCCGCCCCGACGATGCCGTTCTTGCGCGCGAACGACGCGACGATCCGGTCGCAGACCGCGCCGCGTAGCGCCGGCAGCCGGCCGGCGAGCGGCGCGCCGCTCTCGCCGAGCCGAGCGGCGACGGCGGCGGCGATCCGATCGACCGGCATGCGTTCCCCCGGGCCGACCCGGACGACGTCGGTGGCGAGAACGTACGGCAGCGGTGCATCGTCGAAGGCGACGGCGACGATCGGCACGCGGGCCCGGCGAGCGCCGCGGAGCGCCGCCTCGTCGGCCCCGGTCGCGATGTGCACGTAGAGGGCTGCTCCCTGCGGAGCACCGAAGCGCACAGCGGCGGGATCGCCACCCCGCGTCAGCTCGCGCTCGAGCATCCGCGCGATCTCGGTGGCGCCGCCGATCGCGAGTGGCTCCCGATTGTCGGCCGCCTGCAGTTCCTTGATCAGCCTCCGCAAGGCCCCGATCGAGACCGGTGCCTTGACCACTACCTCCTCCGGCGGGCCGCTCGGCCGCGCGCGTAGATCGAGAGCAGCACGCCCATCGCCGCGAGGTTCGCGATCATCGACGAGCCGCCGACGCTGACGAACGGGAGCGGGATGCCGGTGATGGGAGCGATACCCATCGTCATCCCGACGTTGACGAAGATCTGGAACAGCAAGGCGATGACGATGCCGCCCGCGACGATCGCGGCGTAGAAGTCCCGGGCGATCGACACGATGCGCAGCGCACGCCACAGCACGAGGAGGTAGAGCGCGAGCAGGACCGCGGCGCCGGCGAAGCCGTGCTGCTCGCTGAACGACGCGAAGACGAAGTCTGTGCCGTGCTCGGGAAGGAAGTTGAGGTTGGTCTGCGTCGAGTTGTGCACGCCGCGCCCGAATTCCTGTCCGGCGCCGACGGCGACCATCGACTGCTCGAGGTTGTAGCGCGTGTCGCTGTCCGAGCAGCGCGAGGGGTGGACGAAGCAGGTGAGGCGCGCCTGCTGATAGCTCTTGAGGAAGTTGACGCCTGCGGCCGGGCCGGCCCACAGCACGCCGACGGCGAGCAGCACGGCGACGCTGCCGAGCGCGGCGAGCTGGCGCCACGACGTCCCACCGACGAAGAGCATCGCCGCGAGCGCGGCGAAGTACACGAGCGCGGTGCCGAGGTCGGGCTGCGCGAACACGAGGACGACCGGGATCGCGCCGAGCCCGAGCACCCGTAGTGTCGTGCCGAGCGTCCCGCTCTCGCGTCCGCGGTTGGCGATGAACCCGGCCAGGGCGAGGACGAACGCGAGCTTCCCGAACTCCGACGGCTGGAAGGTGAAGAAGCCGAGCGAGATCCAGCGCGTCGATCCGCGCGCGGCGTGGCCGACGACGTAGACGAACGCGATCAGCAGCGACGTGCCCGTGAAGATCGCCTTCCAGTAGCGGCGGTAGACGTCCGAGTCGACGAACAGCCCGACGAGGAGCGCGGCCCCGCCGACGGCGGCGTAGATCGTCTGCCGGTGGAGGTAGTAGCTCGGATCGCCGGCGACCGCGAAACGCGTCGCTCCCGACACCGCCCACAGCCCGACGGCGACGAGGCCGGCGACGCCCGAGAGCATCAACCAGTCGAGCGAGCGGAGCACGCCGACGAGGGCGTGCCCCTCGTCCCGGTCGGCGCGGCGTCCTGCCTGCGATCCCGCGTACTCGAGCATCAGTGGAGTGTGCCGGTCCTTTCCATCAGTCGCTGTGGATGGGGCCGGCGAGCTTGACCTTGACGTGGAAGTAGGACGCGAACACCTGGGCCGCGGCCGGCGCGGCGGCGTCGCCGCCGTGGCCGCCGTTCTCGATCACCGCGCACACGACGAGCTTCGCGGAGTCGGACGGGCCGTACCCGCACCACCACGACTGGTTCTGCAGGCCTGTGTATCCCGGCATGGAGACGACCTTCTCCGCGGTGCCGGTCTTGCCGGCGATGGAGACGGGGAAGTCGCCGAACACGGCGTACGACGTCCCGAAGGAGAGGTGGGTCGCCTCCCAGAGGCCCTTTTGCACGACCTGGAGCGCGGCCGGGTCGACGCCGACGACCTTCGGGGCGGGCGTCGCCGGCACGGGCACGGCTGCGCCGTTCGGGCTCTCGACGTCCATGAGCACGTGCGGAGTGACGAGCTTGCCGCCGTTCGCGAGCAGCGCGTAGAAGCGCGCCATCTGCAGCGGCGTGACGAGCAGGTCGCCCTGGCCGATCGCGAGCTGGATCGAGTCACCCGGCTTCCACAGCTTGTCCACCGCCGTCGTGAAGTGCTTTCGGCGCCAGCCGATCGTCGGAACGAGCCCGGCCGCCTCCGGCCCGATGTCGACGCCGGTCGGCTTGCCGAAGCCGAACATCTCCGCCCACTTCTGCATCGGCTGGCCTCGGTCCGCCGGCAGGTTGTAGAACTCGTTGCCGACCCGGTAGAAGTACGTGTCGCACGAGTAGGCGAGCGCAGTCGGAAGATCCATCGCCTGGTCGACGTTCGGGTCCCAGTTGTGGAAGGTGCGATGCGACCGGTCCTGCGGCGAGGTGAACGTCCCCGTGCACGGCAGATACGCGTACGGCGAGAGCATGTGCTCCTGCATCGCGGCGAGCGCCGTCACCGGCTTGAACGTCGAGCCCGGCGGATAGAGGCCGGAGACCGCGCGGTCGAGCGACGGCGTGTTCTTCGCCGCCGACGTCTTCGGTGTCAGCCCCGCAGCGCCGAGCTCCCGGCCCGTGACGTGGCCGGCGTACACGGACGGGTCGTAGCTCGGCGAGGACGCCATCGCGAGGATCGAGCCGTCGTTCGGATCGAGCGCGACGATCGCGCCGCCGCGCGCGTACCACTGCTTGTTCGCCTGAGCGAGGCCGATGCCGTATTGCAGCGCCTTCTCCGCCGCCACCTGCAGCTTCGAGTCGATGGTCAGCCGCACGTTGTTGCCCGGCTTCGCGATCGTCGTCGTCGCGAGGCTGCTACGCGGGCGCCCGAGCGCGTCGATGTGCAGGCGGGCGCTACCAGGGACTCCGCGCAGGTAGCTGTCGTACGTCGACTCCACCCCGCTCTGCCCGATCTCGTCGCCGGGCTTGTAGTCCTGCTTCGCACGCGCCGCGAGCTCCGCCGGAGAGATCTCGCCGACGTAGCCGAGCACCTGCGCCGCGAGCGAGTGGTACGGGTAATGGCGAATGAACGTCCGCCACGTCGTCACTCCCGGGAATTGCGCGGAGTGCTCGTACAGGTAGTAGACCATCGAGTCGCTCGCGGACTGGCGCACCGTCACCGGCGTCACCAGGTCGTTCGCGTCCCGCCGCGCCTTGATCCCGGCGGCGATCTCGTACAGGGGGACGCTCGTCACCTTGGCTATCTCGCGCAGCTCCGCGTACCGGGCCGTGTAGACCTTCGGCAGGTCTCCGGGCCACAAGAGGATCGCGGTCGCCGGCGCGTTCGTCACGAGCGGGACGCCGTTCCGGTCGACGATCTCTCCCCGCGGCGCCTGCACGCGCACGGTGCGGAACGAGTTTGCGGCGGCCTGCTTCACGTACGTCGTCCCCGAGAGGATCTGCAGGGCCCAGAGCCGCAGGACGAGGACGGCGAAGATGACGAGCATCGCGACGCCGAGCACGCTCACACGCCGGAGCAAGCGCGAGTCGGGCCGATACGGCTCCTCGACGCTCTTGCTCGGCGGCAGGAACCGCTTCGAGCGCGGACGCTCTCCAGCCGTAGTGCTAGCCAAGCAGCTGCACCTCGGTCGCATAGTCGGCGCGCTCGCGCGGGCGCAGGAGCACGCGCACGAGCGCATACGTCGGGGCGGTGAGCACGAGGTTCATGACGATGGTCGGCAGCAGGCTCCGCATCTCCGGTCCAGCGGGCGCGCGCTCGCCGAGCATGAACGTGACGAGCAGGATGCCGAACGCGTACAAGAAGGTCACCACTGCGACCGAGAGGAACGGCGCGTGGCCCCGGTCGCGCCCTGTCGTCTCGCCGTAGCGGCCGATCCAGTAGCCGGACACGGTGAGCACGAGCGAGGTCAGCCCGAGCTGGCCCAGCGTCGCGGTGTCCACGACGAGCCCGGCGAAGAAACCGGCGAGCGCGCCGGCCACGGCCCCGCGCAACAGCGCCACGGAGACGAGCGTGACGAGCACGAGCTGCGGCACGCCTCCGAACACGTGCAGCTGCGAGAAGATCGACACCTGCGCGATCGCCGCGACGAAGAGCAACGCCGCGGCCTTGACGCCGTCGGCGACGGTCACGGCCTGGCGCGCGGGTGCTTGGGAACGAGGGCCGCGACGGCGTCGAGCGAGTCGATGTTCGCGAGCGGCTGCACCTGGACCGTGAGGAAGCTCGCGATGTCGCTCGTCCCGACGGCGACGACGCGTCCGATCGGAATGCCGTAGGGGTACTCGTCCGGGAACCTGCGATCGACGGTGCCGCGCGTGATGATCCAGTCGCCCTTGTTCACGACCTGGTCCTTGGACACGCGGTCGAGAATGAGCGTGCCGCCCTGCCCGTGTCGGATGAGACCGCTGACGTGCGTCTTCAAGTCGCGCGCCGGCACAGCGCTGTCGGGGTCGGTGAGCAGCGTCACCACCGACGTCGAGTGTCCGGCATTCGTCACCTTGCCGACGAGACCGTCGGCGCTGACGACGGGCGTGTTCACGTGGATCCCCGAGCTCGTGCCGGCGTCGATGACGATCTGCTCCGTGAACGTCCCGGACGGGAACGAGAGCACGGACGTGTTCACCGCGCGGAAGTCCTGCGGGTAGCTCGGCCCCGACTCGAAGCGCAGCAGCCGCTTCAGGTCGTTGTTCTGCTGGACTGCCGACGCGTTCAGCAGCGCCTGCGAGCGGTAGTCGCGCACCATCTTCTCGAGCTTTGCGTTCCGCGACTTCGCGCGCGCGAGACTGTCGACGTAGTCGTAACCGTCGCGGAACGGGCGCGCGACGCGCACCGCGGCGACCTGGAACGGACGCAGCGCGTCGGAGCCGTAGCTCTGCGCGTCGTGCAGGACGCCGGACGTCGGCGAGCGGAACGAGATGGTCAGCAGCCCGAGCGCGGCGATCACGAGCACCGCCAGGACGATGCGCCGGACCATGGCGCTCCGCCCCCTGGACGGGTACGGGTTCTGCTTGGAGCGCTGGAGCGAGGAGCCCAGCACCGCCACACGCGCGGAGCGGTTCGGAGGCGCCACCGCGCCTAGGTTACAGCGGCCCCCGGCGCGCCGAGTCCCAGGAGAGCGGGCGCCGGGTCCTAGTTGTACCGGCGGCCGTTGCGAGAGCGCGCACGGGCCCGGTTCGACCGGTGGATGGCCTCGAACTCCTCGAGACTGCGCCCCGAGCCGACCGCCACGCAGGTGAGCGGGCTCTCGGCCAGATGTACCGGCATCTGCGTCTCGTGACGCAGACGCTCGTCGAGCCCGGTGAGGAGCGCCCCGCCGCCGGCGAGCACAATGCCGCGATCCATGATGTCCGCAGCCAGCTCCGGCGGAGTCTTGTCGAGCGTCGACTTGATCGCCTCGATGATCTGCGTGACCGGCTCGTCGAGCGCGCGGCGGATCTCCTCCGACGTGAGGATGACGGTCTTCGGCAGGCCGGTGAGCATGTCGCGGCCGCGAACCTCCGCCTGCAGCTCTTCCCTCTGGTCCCACGCGGAACCGATCTCGAGCTTGATCTCCTCCGCGGTCTGCTGGCCGATCAGAAGCTTGTAGTCGCGCTTGATGTGATTGATGATCGCCTCGTCCATCTCGTCGCCGCCGACGCGCAGCGACTGGGAGACGACGATGCCGCCGAGCGAGATCACCGCAACCTCGGTCGTGCCGCCGCCGATGTCGACGATCATGTTCCCCGTCGGCTCCGCGACGGGAAGGCCTGCGCCGATCGCGGCCGCCATTGGCTCCTCGATGAGATACGCCTGACGCGCGCCTGCGGAAAGCGTCGCTTCCTCGACGGCGCGCTTCTCGACACCGGTCACGCCGGACGGAACGCACACGACGACGCGCGGATGCGCGAAGCGATGCTGGTGCACCTTCTGGATGAAGTGCCGCAGCATCTGCTCCGTGACGTCGAAGTCGGCGATGACGCCGTCCTTCAGCGGCCGGATGGCCTGGATCGTGCCCGGCGTGCGGCCGAGCATGCGCTTCGCCTCGACGCCGACCGCGTGCACCTCGCCGGAGCGCTGGTCGATCGCGACCACCGAAGGCTCGGAGAGCACGATCCCCCGCCCGCGCACGTACACGAGCGTATTCGCGGTGCCGAGGTCGACGGCCATGTCGCGGCCCCCGAATCCGGTCATCGAGGTGAAAAGTCCCATGGGCGCCCCGAGTCTATCCGTGAAAAGCGAGAAAGCCGTGCGTCTTTCGTGAGAGACGGCGATCTACCTTCACACCATGAACAGCGTGAACCTCATCGGCAACCTCGCCACCGACGTCGAGATCCGCGAGGTGGGCGAGGACAAGAAGGTGGCGAGCTTCCTGCTCGCGGTCGGCCGCGGCGGCAGGGACGCCGGCGCGGACTTCGTCGGCGTGTCCGTCTGGGACCGGCAGGCGGAGCTCTGCGCCGAGTACCTGAGCAAGGGCCGCCGCATCGGGCTCGACGGGTACCTGCGCAGCCGCAGCTGGGAGGAGGACGGCAAGCGACGGCGCGTCGTCGAGGTCGTGGGCACGCGGGTGGACTTCCTCGGCGGGCCCCGGCGCGATGAAGAAGAAGGAGCGGAGGTGATTCCGTTCGAGGCGGCGACCGCCTAGAGAAACTCGTCGATCGCGCGGACGACGGCGTCCGGGCGCTCCCCGATCAACAGATGACCACAGTCGGCGATCGTGCGCAGCGGCGCGCGCAGGCGGCGTGCGTATTCGATGCCGTCGGCGAGCGGGACCCAGTTGTCGTTCGCGCCCCACAGACAGAGCACCGGGCAGGTCACGTTGTGCAGATCCTCGCGCGGGTCGGAGACGACGAGTGCCTTCCCCGCCGTGAGCGTGTCGGTGTGACGCGGCGGCCCGGCGAGGAACGCCTCGGCCATCGCCGGGTCGAGCCCGGCCGGATCGGCGACGCCCCACCAGCCGAAGGCGACCGTACGGCCGACGCGTGAGCGAGCAACCTGGCGGCGTCTCATCCCGAGCAGCTTCCCGGGGCGGGCGACGCCGATGAGCGTCACGGTCACATGGCCGGCCCGGCTCGCGGACGAGATCCCCGCGGCCGCCGCGAGGACGATGCCCGTGACGGCATCGGGGCGGAGCACAGCCGCGCGCAGCGCGACGAGCCCGCCGAGGGAGTGGCCGACCCACGGGGCTGGGGATGCACCCTCGGCCTCCGCGAGCGCAAGCAACGCCTCGGCGAACGGGTCGAGCGACGCGATGCCCCTGAGTGCCGCGGAGCCGCCGTGCCCGGGCAGCTCGGGGACGATGACTCGGCGTCGACCGGCGAGAGCCGGGGCGACGAGGCGCCAGTTCGCGGCCGCCCCGCCCAGCCCATGGACGAGGACGATCGGGGGGCCGGAGCCGCCTGTCAGGTACCGAATCCGGGTGCTCCCGTGCTGGAAAGCGCGCTCCTCGAATCCCTCGACTTCGGGTTTTGCGTCCGTCCTCACGAGGGCATATTCTGTGTCAATGAACGTCTTGCTGGGACGGGCCGAGTGAAGCCCGTCGCGTCGACAAGAGAGGGTCACCTGAAACCCGTCTGAGCGCTTGGCGCCGGCGGGTTTTTTCGTGCCCACGGAAGGAGCAGGCCGAATGTCGAATCACCTCACGCCCGAAGAGCTGTCGGAAGAGCTGAAGATCGATCGGCAGGAGGTAATCAGGCTCTGCATGCAGGAAGGCGTGCCGATCTACCACGGCAAGATCGACAAGTACCTCTTCCAGACCCAGCTCGAGGCGCTGGGGGCGTTCCCTAAGGCCAGTTGAACGTGCTGCGCACGTTCAACTGATGGTTTGATTGCAATGAGCGGCCGCGGGCGAAGCCCGCGGCCTCTTGTTCTCTAGGCGGCGGTTTCGTTCTGCGCGCTTGGTCGTGCCTTCGGCATGACCAAGCGCTTGGTCCGGCCTCCGCGTAAGCCGCTTCGCGTCTTACGCTTCAGCCTTCTGTCCAAGCCTTGGCCGAGGTTTAAGCCGACTTGCGCGTCGCCGCGGTCTTGCGACGGGCGGGCGCGCTCTTCGTCTTCTTGCCCCCGCCACCGGCAGAGCGCCGGCCCTGCACGTCCTCGACGCTGCGGCGCAGCGCCTCCATGAGGTCGACGACGGGCGTCTCCGGCGCCGGTTCCGGGCGCGTGATCTCCTGCCCGGCGAGCTTCGCCTCCAGCATGGCCTTCAGGTCGCGCCGGTACTCGTTCTCGAACTCGGCCGCATTCCATTCGCCCACGAGGCTCTCGATCACCTGGCCGGCGAGCGCAAGCTCGGCCTTCTTGACCTCGGTCGCCTCGACCGCCTCCTCGATCTCCGACTTCGAACGGACGTCGTCGGCGAAGAAGAGCGTCTCCATCGCAAGCGTGTCGCCTTGCGGCCGGATGAGGCAAAGGTTCTCCTTGCCCCACAGCACGAACTTCCCGACGGCCGCCATCCCCGACTCCTGCATCGCGCGCAGGAGCAGGACGTACGGCCGGCGCTGCGCCTCCGAGGCCGCCGGCGCGAGGTAGTACGTGCGGTCGAAGAAGACCGGGTCGACGTCGGCGAGCTTGACGAAGCGGAGAATGTCGATCGCCTGCGAGCGCTGGAACGCGACCGACTCGAGATCGGCCTCCTCGACGATGACGAACTCGCCCTTTGCGACCTCCCAGCCCTTGACGAGCTCGTCGGCCTCGACCTCCCGCTCGTGCAGCGGGCACCACCGCTTCTGCTTGATGGGCGTGCCGCACTCCCGGTGCAGCGTCCGGAAGGCCACGTCGCTTCGCTGCGTCGCGAGCGCGAGCCCGATGGGGATGTTGACCAGCCCGAAGCTGATCGATCCATTCCAGATCGTCCTCATGGGATGAAGCGAATTCTAGTCAGGCGACAGATCTCCTTCGACGAAGGCAGACCTTGGTCGGCATCGCAAGCGACGCCTAAGATCTCGTTCGTGCCGCTCGAATCCCGCACTGCGCCGGCCCTTTGGCGCTACGTGCTCGAGCAGCGGCGCCCCACCCCCGCCTATCTCGAGGAGACGCCGGACGGCTGGCGCGACGTCTCCTGGAACGAGGCCGCGCGGCGGGTCGACGCGCTCGGCCGGTCCCTCCTGGCCCGTGGCATCCGTCGGGGAGACGCGGTCGCCGTGCTCAGCCGGACCCGCCTCGAGTGGCTCCTCCTCGACTGGGCGATCATGTCGATCGGCGCCGTCGTCGTCGGCCTCTACCCGACGAACACCGCCGCCGAGTGCGGGTACATCCTCCGCCACTCCGAGGCGGTGCTCGCCTTCGTCGAGGACGACGAGCAGCTGGAGAAGCTCTCTACCGTCTTCGACCGGCCCGTCGTACGACTCGACGAGCTCGACGCATTCGAGCGCGGCGCCGGCGACGACGAGCCCGAGCCTGTTGCGGAGGACGACCTCGCAACGCTCATCTACACGTCCGGCACGACCGGCCCGCCGAAGGGCTGCATGCTCAGCCACAAGAACCTCGTCACCGCCGCGATCCGCGTTCGGAACACGCTGCAGGACGAGAACGACGTCGTCCTCCTGTTTCTGCCGATGGCGCACAGCTTCGCGCGCATCGCGCACCAGGGAGCGTCGTTCCACGGCTCGACGCTTGCGCTCGTCTCCGACGCGGCGCGCGTGCCGGAGGCGCTTCAGCGCACGCGTCCGACCATCCTCCCCGCAGTGCCCCGCGTGTACGAGAAGATTCACGCGAACGTCGTGGGCGAGATCGAGCGCTCGAGCCCCGTGAAGCGCGCGATAGGCCGCTGGGCATTGCGCGTGGGCGCGACGAAGAGCCCATCGAGCCTGCAGGGACGGATCGCCGACGCGCTCGTGCTGAAGAAGGTGCGAGAGCGGCTGGGCGGACGCATCCGCATCGGCATCTCCGGCGCGGCCCCGCTCGGCGTCGACGTGCTCGAGTTCTTTCGCTCACTGAACATGCTCGTCATCGAGGGCTACGGTCTCACGGAGACGTCGAGCTCGCTGAGCGTGAACGATCCCGACGACTACCGCTTCGGAACGGTCGGTCGCGCAGTGGACGGATGCGAGATCCGCATCGAGGACGACGGCGAGATCCTCGTGCGCAGCGACACCGTGTTCCAGGGCTACTTCAAGGATCCCCAGGCTACCGCTGAGGTGTTCACGGAGGACGGCTTCTTCCGCACAGGCGACGTCGGCGAGATCGATGCAGACGGCTTCGTGAAGATCACCGACCGCAAGAAGGACATCATCATCACGGCGGGCGGCAAGAACATCGCGCCACAGAACCTCGAGAACGCGCTCAAGGCGTCGCGCTTCGTCTCGCAGGCGCTCGTCATCGGCGACCGGCGCCCGTACGTGACGGCGCTCATCACGCTCGACTGGGCCGAGGTCAACGGATCGGGGCGCGACGCACAAGCGCTCGTGCAGGAGCTCGTGGACGCCGTGAACCGGGATCGCGTGCGCGTCGAGCAGATCAAGCGGTTCAGCATCCTTCCGCGCGACTTCACGCAGGAGGCCGGCGAGCTCACGCCGACGCTGAAGCTCCGGCGCCGCGTCGTGCAGGAGCACTTCGGCGACGAGATCGAGAAGCTGTACGCCTAGCCCGAGGTAATGCGGCGCGCGCCGTCGTACGTGGCGGCGTACCAGCCCTCGGACAGGCTGTCGATGCGGACGACGTCGCCCGTGTGCGGCGCGTGGATGAACTCGCCGCCGCCGATGTAGATACCGACGTGCCCGAGGCCGTCGAAGAAGACGAGGTCGCCGGGCTGGAGATCGCTGTAGGCGACCGGCACGCCCATGGCCCACTGTGCGCCGGTGTAGTGGGGAAGCGATACGCCGACCTGCGCGTAGACGTACATCACGAGCCCCGAGCAGTCGAAGCCGCTCGGGCTCGCGCCGCCCCAGACGTACGGGACGCCGAGGAACTGCATCGCGATCCCGACCACACCCGAGTACTGCGTCGGCGGCGCCGTGAATCCGGTGCCGGTGCTGAGATCGAGTGCCGGATTCTGTCCCGGCGCCTGATAGCTCGCCAGGCGCTGCTGCGCCTGTCGGGCGAGCGCGAGCTGCCGGGCGTGCTGCATCGCGACGAGATGCGCGATCTCGCCCTTGATCGAGTTGTACAGACGCTGCTGTCGGTGGAGCTGGGACGCAATTCGCACTTTCGCTTCGGCGCGCTGCCGCACGAGGGCGGCCTGGGCGTGCCGGTCGCGCACGAGCGTGTGCTGGCGGACGGTCACCTCGCGCTTGAACGAGACAACCTGGTTCACGACCGCGACGTCCTGCGACGACAGCGACTGGACCGACTCGATGCGGTTGACGAGATCGTCGATGCTCGTCGCGCCGAGAACGACTGCGAGCGCCGACTCGTTGTCGCGCGACGTGTAGATCGAGACGAGCCGCTGTGAGAGGTTCTTCTGCGCGACGACGAGATTCGCGCGCGCGACGTGCAAGCCGATGCGGTTGATCGCGAGGCTGTGCTCGATCCGGTGGAGCTTGACGTTCGCCGAGTCGTAGCTGTTGCGTGCGCGCTCGAGGCTCGAGTCGAGCTTCTGGATCTGCAGCATCACTTGCTGCGCTTCCGCCTGCTTCGCGCTGATCGAGGGGTCGGCTGTCGCCACACCGGCTGAGATCGAAGCCGCGGCGAGGGCGATGACGATGGCTGGAGCCTGTCGCTTCAGTGTCTGGATGACGTCTCCCGACGCACACCCGGCGCCTCTGCACCGGGCCTCCCCTACGTCACAAGGTGGGGACGCTACCAGGGCTTTCGGATACTGGCAACCGATAAAAGCCGTGAAAGTTGCCGCAAATTGCCACGACGAGCACAAGAGAATCCGGTAGATCAGCCTGCACAAACTGCCCGAAAACCGGCGATTCGTATGGTACGGTCCCGCCTCCGTGAGCGCCCGAAGGACACGATCCGCGGCGCTGCTCGCAGGCGTCTGTGCGGCGCTCCTCCTCGCCGCCGGCTCGCCGGCAGCCGCCGGGCCCGGCTCGCGCGTCGGGAGCTTGCGCGCACAACAGGACGCGCTCGCGGGGCGTCTGCATAGCGCGACGCTCGATCTCTATGCGCTCGACTCGCACCTCGCCGCCGCGCGGGCGACGCTCGTGGGCCTTCGCGCCAAAGCCGCACAACTCCATGCGCAGCAGCTCGAGCTTGCGCAGCAGATCGGTGCGGCGCAACGAACTCTCGTGATCTCGCAGCGGCATCTGGGCGACAACCTCCGCACGCTGTACGAGCAGGGCGACACCGATCCCCTCGCCGTCATTCTCGGCGCGGAGTCGCTGAACGATGCCGTGTCGACACTCGACGGGCTCAAGAGCGTGAGCGACCAGAGCAGTCGGTTCGTGGTTGCGTCCGCACTTGCCAGACATCGGCTGCAGACACTGCGTGCCGCGCTGTCGAGTCGTCGCGCCCGCATCGCCTCGGCCGTGCACGCGGCAGCCGCGACGACGAGGACGCTCGCATCCACGCGCGCCGACCGGCTCTCGTTCATCTCCGGCCTGCGCGCCCAGCAGCAGTTGAAGGCGTCGGCGATCCAGCAGCTCGAAGCGACGGCACAGCGTGCACAGGTGAAGTCGCAGACGCTGACGGCCGCGGTCGCCGCGAGCGGGGCGGTACCCGCAGTCGTCGGCGACCCGAGCCCGACCCCGGCGTCGAGCGTCGGCACCGGGGGCCGCACGCTCGTCGTCTCGTCCACCGGCTATTCGCTGCCGGGGCACACCGCCACGGGCCTCCCCGTCGGCTTCGGCATCGTCGCGGTCGACCCGACCGTCATCCCGCTCGGCACGCGCATGACGATCCCGGGATACGGCGAGGGCGTTGCAGCCGACGTGGGGAGCGGCATCCGCGGCGCCACCATCGACCTGTGGTTCCCGACCCTCGCGCAGGCTCTCGCCTGGGGGCGAAGGACGGTCACCATCACCCTGCACTAGACTTGTCGCGCGTAAGGGGGGTGTGAACCTGTCAGAGCCGCTTTCGGCAAGCGATGACCGGGCGCTCGAGACGCTCCGCGTCTTGATCGTCGACGACCACGACCTGTTCCGCACCGGGCTGAGAAACCTGCTCGAGGAGCAGGGCGTCCAGGTCTCGGGCGAGGCCGCCTCCGGATCGGAAGCCGTCCGCTCCGTCCGGGAGATGGCCCCCGACGTCGTCGTCATGGACCTGAACATGCCGGAGATGGGCGGCGTCGAGGCGACGCGGCACATCACGGCGGTCGCACCGCTCACGCGCGTCCTCGTGCTGACGATCTCCGACGAGGACGCCGACGTGATGGACGCCATCCTCGCGGGCGCGTGCGGCTATCTCCTGAAGGACGCCTCCATCGAGGAGCTCATGGCCGGCATCCGGGCGGCGTGGCGCGGCGAGTCGCTGATCTCGCCGGGCATCGCCGCGAAGGTCCTGCAGCGCGTGCGTGCGACGAGCGCGAACCCGGAGATCGCGGACACCATTCGCTCCGAGCTCTCCGACCGCGAGATCGAGGTGTTGAAGCTGATCGCCAACGGCAAGGACAACGCCGTCATCGCTGCGGAGCTGCACATCAGCCCGAAGACGGTGAAGAACCACATCTCCAACATCCTCATGAAGCTGCAGATCGACAATCGCATCCAAGCGGCCGTGTACGCCGTCCGGAGCGGGATCGTCTAGCTCACCTGCCGCAGCGCGCGCCTGCGCGCCTGCAGCCGGAGGAGCACCGTGCGCAGCCGGCCGAGCTCGACGTCGGCATGCGTCAGCCGCCGG
>DATAMX010000030.1:0-8195 GCA_036260475.1 Gaiellaceae bacterium
GAGCGCATCGTCTTCGGCAAGCCGATCGCCGGCTATCAGCTCACGCAGCAGAAGCTTGCGGAGATGGCGCTCGAAGTGAACCGGGCCACGCTCGTCGTCGGCCAGGCGCTGACCGGCGAGAACGCCTTTCGGTAAGCCGAAAGTGCTTCGCACTTTCGGCTTATGAGGGGTCCCGCTTCGCGGTAGCGCTCGCGGGCAAAGCCCTCTAGCTCTTATAGGGTCGCGGGGCGACGTTTTGGTTCTGCGCGGGCGGTGGCGGCTACGCCGTCCCCGCCCGCTAGCCCGCCTGCGCGTAAGCCGGCTCCGCCCGGCTTACGCGCAGGCCTCGTTCGAAGCTTCGGCGGAAGGTCTACGGCTGTAAGCGCCCCACCCATCCCGACCATCTCGGGCCGGAACGAACGCGCAGCGTTCGAGCCGGCCGCACCAGCGTGCGGGGACGGGCAGAGCCCGCCACCGCACGCGCAGAACCAAACCGTCACCCCGCGCCCCTTAAGAGCTCGCGGGCTCCGCCCGCGAGCGCTCCCGCGAAGCGGGACCCTCCAACCGCCTGAAAGTGCGCAGCACTTTCAGGCGAGCAGCAGCACTTTCAGGCGCCCTCAGAATCCGATTCCCTCCGGCGCGGGCAGCGGGCTGCGGGGCAGATCCGCGTTCGGCCCTCCCTCGTTGTACGCGCCGGGTGCCACGTCGTTCGGCCCGTCCGCGTAGAACACGCTCGCGAGCCGCTGGATCTGCAGGCGCCCATGGCCGAGCTCGAACTGGCCGCCGCCGTACATCCGCACGCCACGCTCGTCGCACGCCTCGATGCACTCGACGAGCTTGCGCACGGTGCCGAAGCGCGACGGCTTGACGTTCAGCCAGCGCGCCTCGATCGGCAGCGAGTCGAAGTCGGCGAGCGAGTGGATCGGCGCATCGAAGCTCAGCCGCGTCTCCGCCCCGCGAAGCGCCTCGAGGCAGCCGCCCTCGAGCCACGCGTCCTCGATCACCGCTTCCGGGAACGCGTCCGCCACCGCGCGGTAGAAGACAGGATCGGGCTCGAGGTCGACGGTCGTCCCGCGGTAATACGCCTTCAGATCGACGACGCGCACGCGGTCGAGCGCGGCAAGGCGGCGCATGAGCTCGGCATCCCATTCCTTCGTCGCATCGAGCTTGAGCTCGAGCGCGGGATCGTTCTCGAGCCACGGCGTGACATCGCTCCGCGTCGAGGCGACGAACCGTACGGGCCGGTACTGCCGGCCGACGACCTCGGCGAGCGAGCGCTCCGCCTGCCGCAACGCGAGGTCGAGCGCCGAGCTCTCGAACGCCCAGCGGCGGTAATCCGGCAGGTCGAGCTCGTCGAGCCGGCGGGAGAGGTCGTCGAGCGACCACGTGCCGGCGAGCATGAGCTCGGTCGGAAAGTCGTCGTGCGCGGCGGCGTCGTAGGTGACGTCCTCCCCTTCCCCGCTCTCGCCGTCCCCGTCCATGACGACCGTCGTCGTCACGCGGGTCCAGCCATCGCGCGCGAGCTCCCGGCGCCGAATCGCGTAGCCGTCGACACGGACTTCGAGGCCGGCGAGCTCGTCCCAGAGGGGCATACTCCCCACCTTATGAGGACTGCACTCGCGCTCGTCGCAGCTGCCGCCGCGACGGGGTCGCTCCCACACAACGGCGTGCTCGTCCCCGGCCGCTCCCTCGGAGGCGTGCGACTCGGCGAGACGGCGGCCGACGTCCGCGCGCAGCTCGGGTCGTTCTACGGCGCCTGCGACGGCTGTTCGACGCCGACGTGGTACTTCACGTATCGCCGGTTCACGCACGCGGGCCTGGCGGTGGAGCTGCAGGGCCGGCGGGTCTCCGCCGTGTACACCGTCTGGCGGCCGCACGGATGGCGGACCCGGGCCGGACTGCAGCTGGGCGCCGTCGAGGCCCAGGTGACGAAGCTCGCGTCGCCGGTGACCCCGATGCAGTGCCCGGCGTACACGGCGCTCGTGCACGACGCGCACGGCGTGCGGACCGTGTACTACGTCCTCGACGGCCGGCTGTGGGGATTCGGCCTGATGCATACGCGCGCGAGCCCGTGCCGGTGATCACGCTCGATGACGTCCGGGCGGCGGCAGCACGGCTCAACGGCGTCGCCAATCGCACGCCCATCTTCACGTCCCGCACCCTCGACGAGCGAATCGGCGCGGCGGTGCACGTGAAGGCGGAGTGCTTCCAGCGGGGCGGCGCGTTCAAGTTCCGCGGCGCCTACAACAAGATCGCCTCGCTCGCACCGGACGTGCGCGGCCGCGGCGTGCTCGCGTACTCGTCGGGCAATCACGCGCAGGCCGTCGCGATCGCCGCCCGGCTGCTCGGCACGAGCGCGACGATCGTCATGCCCGAAGATGCTCCCGCCGCGAAGCTCGAGGCGACGCGGGGCTACGGCGCCGAGATCGTCGGCTACGACCGCTGGACGGACGACCGGGAGGAGATCGGGAGCCGAATCGCGGCGGAGCGGGGCGTCGAGCTCGTGCGCCCGTACGACGACCTGCTCGTCATGGCCGGCCAGGGAACGACGGCGCTCGAGCTCCTCGAAGACGTCCCCGACCTCGACCTCCTCGTCCTTCCGGTCGGCGGCGGCGGGCTCATCGCCGGCTGCGCGACCGCGGCGAAGGCGTTGCGTCCCGGAATCCGCGTCGTCGGCGTCGAGCCGGAAGCGGGTGACGACACGCGCCGGTCGCTCGCCGCCGGCGAGCGCGTGCACGTGGGCGTCCCGCGCACGATCGCCGACGGGCTCGGCGCGCCGGAGCCGGGCGAGCTCACCTTCGCGGTGAACCGCCGTCTCGTCGACGAGATCGTGACCGTGACGGACGACGAGATACTCGACGCGATGGCGTACCTGTTCGACCGTTTGAAGCTCGTCGCGGAGCCGAGCGGTGCGGTCGGGATCGCAGCACTCCTGACGGGCCGGGTCGCCGCCACGGGCACCGTCGGGGTCGTGATCTCAGGCGGGAACGTCGGCGCGGCGCGCTTTGCCGCGCTGCTCGGCGGCCGCTGAGAGCCCTGCTCCCAGCACCTCGACGATGTGGTGCTCCGCATCGGCGACGTCCTCCTCGTCGCCGGCGAGGCGCCCGAGCACCCATCCCGTGATGAGCTCGTCGATCGCTCCGTAGACGATGACGGCGGCGGTGTCTGCGTCGAGATCGCGACGGAACTCGCCGCCGACCTGCCCGCGCTCGAAGATCCTACGAATCGCACCGATCGGCTTGACCAGCTCGCCGACCCGCTGGCTCACCTCGGCGCTGCGCGCGATCTCGCGGATGACGACGCGGACGACGTCGGGCTCGATGCGCCAGCTGTGGAACATGGCGCGGACGATCCCGCGCAGCTGCTCGATGGGAGGGTCGCCCGAAGCCTCGACGGCGTGGATGCGATCGAGCAACGCGGTCCAGTGCTCGCGGAAGATCGTCTCCAGCACCTCGTCCTTCGACGAGAAGTAGTGGTAGAGCAATCCGTGCGCGACGCCGGCCTCTTCGGCGATGTCGCCGACACGCGACGCATGGAATCCCTTGCGGGCGAAGACGCGGACGGCGGCGTCGAGAATGACGCGCCGTTTCTCCTCCGCTGCCGTCGAACGCTCGACCAAGGCCGCCTAAAGCTAGTGGTAGGTTCGCCGCGGATGCAACGTCCGCTCGACGGAATCCTGGTCGTGGACTTCACGCGCTACCTGCCGGGGGCGTTCGCCGGCGCGGAGCTGCTTCGCCTCGGGGCGCGGGTCGTCCGGGTCGAGCGGGCGGGCGGCGATCCGATGCGCACGACCGCCCCGGAGTGGCACGACCTGCTGAATGCCGGCAAGGAGCTCGCGGCCTGGGCCGGGGCAGGCCGGCTGCTGGAGCAGGCCGACGTCGTCCTCGAGTCGTTCCGGCCCGGCGTCGCCGCGCAGCTGGGCGTCGGTCCCGAGGCGGCTCCCGAGACCGCCGTGTATTGCTCGATCACCGGGTTCGGCGTCGGAGGCCCGCACGAGCAGCGCGCCGGGCACGACCTCAACTACCTGGGCTGGGCCGGCGTGCTCGCCCCCACCGCCCCGGCGCTACCGCCGGTGCAGATCGCGGACTTCGCCGCCGGAGCGCTCGGTGCCGTCACCGAGATCCTCGCCGCGCTGCTCGAGCGCACGCGCACGGGCGAGGGCGCGCGCATCGTCGTCTCGATGACGCACAACGCGCATCGGCTCGTGTCGAGGGCGCCGGTGCTCACCGAGGGATTCGCCTGCTACCGCATGTACGAGACGGCCGACGGGCGGTATCTCACCGTCGCGGCGCTCGAGCCGAAGTTCTTCTCGCGGCTCTGCGAGCTCGTCGGCCGGCCGGAGCTTGCAGGCCGTCAGTACGAGACCGACCAGGCGACGCTGGGCGCCGAGCTCGCAGACGTCTTCCGCCGCCGCTCGCTGGAAGCGTGGCTCGAGGTGTTCGAGCGCGACGACGTCTGCGTCGGGCCCGTGGCGACCCTCGCCGAGGCGCAGACCGCGTTCGGCACGCGATAGCTCAGCTCTGCTTGTCCTCGTCGCTGCCGATGCGGCCGAGCGCGCGCTGGAACTCGGCGGGGACGATCCATACCTTGTTCGACGCGCCCTGGGCGATCTGCGGCAGCGCCTGGACGTACTGATAGGCGAGCAGCTGCGGATCCGGGTTCCCCTCGTGGATGGCCTGGAAGACCGTGCCGATCGCCTTCGCCTCGCCCTCGGCCTGGAGGATCGTCGCCTGGCGTTGCCCTTCTGCGCGCAGCACCGCCGCCTGCTTCTCTCCCTCGGCGGTGAGGATCGCGGCCTGCTTCTGCCCCTCCGCCTGGAGGATGGCGGCGCGCTTCTCGCGATCGGCGCGCATCTGCTTCTCCATCGTGTCCTTGATCGACGCGGGCGGGTCGATCGCCTTCAGCTCGACGCGGTTGACGCGGATCCCCCACTTCCCTGTCGCCTCGTCGAGCACGCCGCGCAGCTGGTTGTTGATCTCGTCGCGTGAGGTCAGCGTCTTCTCGAGCGCCATGCCGCCGATCACGTTGCGCAGCGTCGTCACCGTCAGCTGCTCGATCGCCTGGATGTAGTTCGCGATCTCATAGGAGGCCGACTTCGCATCCGTCACCTGGAAGTAGATGACCGAGTCGATGTTGACGACGAGGTTGTCCTCGGTGATCACGGGCTGCGGCGGGAACGACACGACCTGCTCGCGCAGATCGATCAGCGGCCGCAGGCGGTCGATGAACGGCACGACGAGCGCCATGCCCGGCGTCAGCGTCCGGTGGTAGCGGCCGAGGCGTTCGACGACGCGTGCGCGCGCCTGCGGGACGATGCGAATCGAGCGCGCGAGCGTCGAGACGACGAAGACCGCGACGACGAGGATGACGATCAGTGCGACCACAGCTGCTCCTTCATTCGTAGACGAGCGCCGTTGCGCCCTGGATCTCCGCAACCTCGACATGCGCGCCCGGCTCGAAAACCTGTTCGGGCACGTATGCGCGCGCGGACCACTCCTCGCCGCCGAGCCGAATGCGACCGCCGTTTTCGTCGACGCGCTGCACGACGATCGCGCGCGCTCCGACGAGAGCGGCCGTGCCTGTCCTGAGCGAAGGCGGCATGTGCAGGTGCGCGCGCGCGAGCGGCCGGAGAACGGCGAGCGACGCGAGGGACGCGACGGCGAAGACGATCACCTGGATGGCGATCCCCGCACCGATCGCGGCGACGATCGCAGAGGCGACGCCGGCGACCGCAAGCGGGCCGAGGAAGAACAAGCCGGGGGTGAATATCTCGCCCACTGCCAGACCTATTGCGACGATCGCCCAGGCGATCCACGCTCCCATACGTCACACCTTAAGTTCGGCGAGGCTCTCTATGCGAGGCGCGAACCCGGGATGGAGGCCATATCGGTCGAGCAAGACCGCCTGCATGCCGATCGCGAGCGGCCCTTCGATGTCGGCGTCGATCGTGTCGCCGACCATCAGCGCCTCCTGCGGCTCGACTTCCAGGAGCTCCAGGACTGCTCGAAAGATCGAGGCGTGCGGCTTCGTCTTCCCGTGGTGGAAGGAGCTGACCCCCGCGTCGATCTCGAGCGAGTGGTGCTTCGCGAACTCGCGCACGTCGCGCGAGCTGTTCGAGACGACCCCGATCTTGATTCCGCGCTCGCGCAGCTCTCTCAGCGTCGGCAGTACGTCCTCGTAGAGCTCGAAATTCGTGTGCTGCGCCCACCGTGCGGTCAACTCGACGGCGACGTCGCGCGACGCCGGCGGGATCCCGCCCATGCCGAGCACGATCCGTTCGGTGAACGCAACCCAGATCTCCTCGTCGTGGTCGAACTCGGGATGGCGCTGCAAGTCGACGAACGCCGCCTCGCGTGCTGCCTCGTAGCGCGACGGCTCGAGCGTGAGGCCGTGAGTCGACGCGCAGCTGACGTAGCCCTCCGGCATGAGCTCCGGTCCCGGCCGGGCAAGGGTGAAATCCACGTCGAAGAGGACCGCACGGATCACGACAGCCACTCAAGCACCGCGCCGTGCGACGGCAGTGACGCACCCTCCGACCACGCCGTGGTCTGCACGATCGTCCAGCCGATCATCCGGTCGCGGTCGAGCCCGAGCTCGGTCAGACGGTCGAGGCGGTACAGCATCTCCTTCTTCGTGTGCCCGAGCTCGCCGGAGCGGAGGATCGGCGCCGCCTGAAACTCGCGCTCCGCGGCGAGCGGCTTCGGGTCGATGGCGAGCCAGGGCTCGCGTTGCGCGGAGATCACGTTGTCGCCGTGGAGGTCCTGGTGCGTGAGCACGATGTCTCCCTGCGACGCCACGAGCTCGCGCGCGAGCGCTGCCGCGTCGGGCTCGAGCCGGTTGTCGATCCAGTGCTCCACCTCGTCCTCGAGTGTGTGAAACCCGTCCGGCGAGACGCTCCAGAGCTGCGGCAGCAGATCGACGAGCACGTCGAGCGCCCGCTCGCAGCCGAGCGATGAGAGGAATGCTCCCGGCTCGCACCGTTCGAGCAGCATCGCGTGGCGCTCGTCGTCCCGGCGAAGCAGCCTGATCGCGCCGTTCCCGTTCCACCGCTCGAGCGCGTCCGGCTCCTGCTCCGTCTCACGATCGTGGAACGAGACCTTCAGCACCGCCGCCAAGCCGTCGGCCGTCGTGACGCGCACGACGTACCCGACGTAGCCCTGGACGTACGGCTGGCCGATCGTCAGCCCCCAGTCCGCAGCGACCTCGTTCGCAAGCGCCGGCGCCCCCTCGCGCCAGCGCATGAGCAGGTCGTTCACTGGCACGCTACGAGGATAGTGCGGAGCCCGGAGCAGATCCTCCGCGACGCAAAGACGATCGCCGTCGTCGGCGCGTCGCCGAATCCGGCAAAGCCGAGCCACGGCGTCGCGAGCTACCTCGAGCGCGTCGGCTACCGCGTCCTGCGCGTCAACCCGCTCTGCTCCGACGAGGGCTTCTGGCCGTCCCTCGCATCGCTCGAGGAGCCGGTCGATCTCGTGGACGTGTTCCGCCGGCCGGAGTTCTGCGCCGACGTCGCCCGTGAGGCGGCGGCGGTCGGCGCACCCGCGCTCTGGCTCCAGCTCGGCATCCGCTCGCACGAGGCGCGGATCGTCGCGGAGGCTTCGGGGATCGACTACGTCGAGAACGCCTGCACGGCCGTGGTTCATCGGAACCTCGGCTAACCTGTACCGGCTGTTCGGGGTGTGGCGCAGCCTGGTAGCGCGCTCCGTTCGGGTCGGAGAGGTCCCCAGTTCGAATCTGGGCACCCCGATGGAACGAAAGAGCCGCGCTCGCGCGGCTCTTTCTCTACCGTGGGCGCGTGCTGGGATCGCTCGCGAGCATCGCGGCCGCCGCCGTCGCGTCGGTCTTCGGCATCGCGGACGCGCATGTCACGCTCGACGGCTCGCCGACGTTCCCGGTACTCGCGTACTACCAGTGCGGCACGACCGCGCAGCAGGCCGCCGACGCCGGTGTCGACCTGTTCGTCGAACAGCCGTACACCGCATGTTCGCTGCTGCGGCCGAACGACTTCGACGCCGATCCGCCGCCCCCCGGCGTACGGGTCCTCAGCGACGATTACTCGTCGACCACTCCGGATGCGGGCTGGTACTTCCCGGACGAGCCGGACGCACTCGGGCTCACGGCGTCTCAGCTGCCGCAGCTCCCCCCGGCTGAGACGACCGGGAAGCTTCGCGTCGTCAACGTCTCGGAGCACTTCTCCGGCGCCCAGGCGCTGATTC
>DATAMX010000103.1:0-12285 GCA_036260475.1 Gaiellaceae bacterium
CACCGTGCCCGGGAACGCGTCCAGCGCCGCCTCGAGCGCCTCGCGGCTGTCCAGGTCGAGATGGTTCGTCGGCTCGTCGAGGACGAGGAAGTTCGCGCCCGACGCGACCGTCACCGCCAGCGCGAGGCGGCGACGCTCTCCGCCGGAGAGGACGGTGACCGCTTTCTCGTGCTCCGTCCAGCCGGAGAACAGGAAGCGCCCGAGCAGCGACTGCGCATCCGGACGCGAAAGTCCGGTCATCGTCTGCACGCACTGGAGCACCGATCCGCGCGTGTCGAGCTCCATCTCCTGCTGGGAGAAGTACCCGACCTGCACGCCGTGCCCGGTGCGAATGCCGCGCTCGTTCACGATCGTCTCGAGCAGCGTCGTCTTCCCCGAGCCGTTCGGCCCGACGAGCGCGACGTGCTCGCCCCGCTCCAGCGCGAACGTCGCGTCGCGCAGGAGCACGCGGTCGCCGATCTTCAGCTCCACCGCGTTTGCCTCCACGACGGTGCGCCCGCTACGTGCGGGCTTGAGGAACTCGAAGCCGAGCGTGCGCTGGCGGCGGCTCAGCAGCGCGACCTCGTCCGCCGCGGCCGCGCGCTCCTGCTGGAGCCGGCCGATGTGCGTGAGCTTCGCCTGCGCCTGCTTCGCCTTGTCCTTCTTGTACCGGAACCGCTCGACGAAGCGCTCGAGCCGCGCGATGTCCGCTGCGGCGCGCGCGACCTCCTTCTGCGCGTGCAATGCCCGCGCCGCCTTCTCGCGCCGCCACACGTGCCACGGGCCCGGAAAGAACGTCGCGCGTCCGGCGGCCAGCTCGAGCGTCGCCGTCGTCACGGCCTCGAGGAACCACCGGTCGTGCGCGACGAGGATCACGGCCGCGTCGAGCGACTGCAGCTCGCGCTCGAGCCATTCGAGGCTCGCGACGTCGAGGTGGTTCGTCGGCTCGTCGAGGAGCAGGAGATCGGGATCGCCGCCGAGCGCGCGCGCGAGCGAGGCGCGCGTCAGCTCGCCGCCCGAGAACGTCCGCAGCTGGCGGTCCAGGTCGGCGTCCGCGAATCCGAGGCCGCGCAGGACGGAGGTGGCGCGGTCGCGCCATCCGTAGCCGCCGGCGTGCTCGAGCCTCGCCTGGGCCTCGGCGTAACGGTTCAAGGTCGCCTGGTCGTGCGACCCGGTCGCCATCGCCTGCTCGAGCTCGCCGAGCTCTCGCTCCAGCGCGACGAGGTCGCGCGCCCCGGAGAGGACGTACTCGCGCACCGTCAGGTTCTGGTCGAGCGGCGGGCGCTGATCGTGCAGTGCGACGCGCGTGCCCTTCTCGAAGGCCAGCTCGCCGCCGTGCTTCTCGGTCTGGCCCGCCAGGATGCGGAGCAGCGTCGTCTTGCCGGCGCCGTTCGGCCCGGAGAGCGCCACGCGGTCGCGCCGCTCGACGCTGAAGGAGACGCCGTCGAAGAGCAGCGCGCCGGCGAGCTCCTTGCGCAGGTTGGAGGCGATCGCGACGGCCATTCCGCACCAAGGGTAGTGCGGGGCATATCGTTCCCTCCGTGGCCAAGCCCGAAATCGAGCAGCTTTCGATCGACACGATCCGGACGCTCGCCATGGACTCCGTCCAGCAGGCGAACGCCGGGCACCCCGGGACGGCCATGGCGCTGGCGCCGCTCGCCTACCTCCTCTACACGGAGGTCATGGACCACAACCCGGCCAACCCCCACTGGCCCGACCGTGACCGGTTCGTCCTCTCGGCCGGCCACGCGTGCATCCTCCAGTACGCGACGCTCCATCTCGCGGGCTACAACCTCTCGCTCGAGGAGCTGAAGCGCTTCCGCCAGTGGGAGTCGCTCACGCCGGGACATCCGGAGGTGCACCACACCGCCGGCATCGAGGCGACGACGGGTCCGCTCGGGCAGGGATTCGCGAACGGCGTCGGCTTCGGCATCGCCGAGCGGTTCCTCGCCGAGCTCTTCAACCGGCCGTACGACGAGATCGTCGACCACCGCACGTACGTCATCTGCTCGGACGGCGACCTGATGGAAGGGGTCTCGAACGAGGCCGCGTCGATCGCCGGAACGCTCGGCCTCGGGAAGCTCGTCTATTTCTACGACGACAACCACATCACGATCGACGGCACCACGTCGATCTCGTTCACCGAGGACCGGGGCGCGCGCTTCGAGGCACAGGGCTGGCATGTTCAGCACGTGGCCGACGCAAACGACCTCGACGCGCTGCGCACGGCGATCGCGAGCGCGCAGGCCGAGACGTCCAAGCCGTCGCTCGTCATCGTCCACTCGCACATCGCGTACCCGGCGCCGCATGCGATGGATACCGCGAAGGCGCACGGGTCCCCGCTCGGCGAGGACGAGGTGCGCGCGACGAAGCTCGCGCTCGGGTGGGACCCCGACAAGAAGTTCGTCGTCCCGGCTGAGGTCGCCGTGCACATGAACGGCGTCGAGCGCGGCATCGCGCTCGAGGAGGCCTGGCAGCAGAAGCTGAGCGCCTGGTCGGCGAAGTATCCGAACCTGCGCGAGCGCTGGGACCAGGCTCAGACCCGCAAGCCGATGCCGGGGTGGGTCGATGCATTGCCGCGCTTCGAGCCGGGCGAGAGCTTCGCGACGCGCGACGTCGGCGCCAAGGTGATGGAGGCGGTCAAGTCCTTCACGCCGACGATGGTCGGGGGCGCGGCCGACCTCGTCGAGTCGACGAAGACGGAGTTCAAGGGCGGGGGGCTGTTCAGCGCGACGCACGCCGGCCGCAACATCGCCTTCGGCATCCGCGAGTTCGCGAGCGGCGCGATCGTCAACGGCATCTCGCTGCACGACGGGATGCTGAAGCCGTACAGCTCGACGTTCCTGATCTTCAGCGACTACCAGCGCAACGCCGTGCGTCTGGCGGCGCTGTCCAAGCTGCAGTCGCTCTTCCTGTGGACGCACGACTCCGTCGGGCTCGGCGAGGACGGGCCGACGCATCAGCCGGTCGAGCACTACGCGTCGTTGCGCGCGATTCCGAACCTGTGGTTCGTGCGCCCTGCGGACGCGACCGAGACCGTGGGCGCCTGGAAGGTGGCGCTCGAGCGCGAGGACGGCCCCGTCGGCCTGGCGCTGACGCGACAGAAGGTCCCCACGCTCGACGGGACGACGGTCGAAGGCGTTGCACGTGGCGCGTACGTCGTCCACGACAGCGACGAGACCCCTGAGCTGATCCTCATCGCGACCGGCTCCGAGGTGGCGGTCGCGGTCCAGGCGGCCAGGCAGCTCGACCTGCCGACGCGCGTCGTCTCCATGCCGTGCTGGGAGCTGTTCGAGGCGCAGCCGGCGGACTACCGGGAGGAGATTCTTCCGGCCGAGGTCAAGGCGCGCGTCTCGATCGAGGCCGGCGTCAAGCTGGGCTGGAAGCAGTGGGTCGGAGACGACGGCGACTCCATCTCGATCGAGCACTTCGGCGCATCCGCTCCGGGCGAGGTCGTGCTCGAGAAGTTCGGCTTCACCGCCGACAACGTCGTCGTGCGCGCGCTCGCGCTGCGCGAACGCGTTGAAGGATGAGGCGGAACTCCACAGCGGTGTCAGACACCGCTCGGCGGTGTCTGACACCATGAACGTCGCAGTGGCATTCGACCACCGGGGCGTCCACCTGCGCGACGCGGTGCTCGAGACGCTGCGCGCGGACGGGCACGAGATCGTCGATCTCGGCACCGACACCGACGCCGTGCGGATCGACTATCCCGACAAGGCCCGCGAGATCGGCGAGGCGATCCTCTCCGGTCGCGCGGAGCGAGGCGTGCTCGTGTGCGGATCCGGTGTCGGCGCCGCTGTGGCTGCGTGCAAGGTGGCCGGCATCCGTGCCGCAATCTGCCATGACGGGTACTCGGCGCATCAGGGGGTCGAGCACGACGACATGAACGTGCTCTGCCTCGGCTCCGAGGTCGTCGGCCCGAGCCTGAGCGCCGATCTCGTGCGCACGTTCCTCCGGGCGACGTTCCTCAACGAGGGCCGCTACGTGGACAGGCTGAAGAAAGTCGAAGCGATGGAAAGGGCGATGGCGAATGGCTGACTCGAACCTGCACGAGCTTTCGAAGCACGGCCAGTCCGTGTGGATCGACTACCTCTCGCGCGACATGCTCGAAGAAGGCGAGCTGGCGCGGATGATGCGCGAGGACGCCGTCGTCGGCGTCACCTCCAATCCGACGATCTTCCAGAAGGCGATCTCGCACGGCGACCGCTACGACGGGCAGCTGAAGGAGCTGCTCGAGGACGAGACGGATCCCAAGGAGATCTTCCTGCAGCTGTCGGCGCGCGACGTCGACGCGGCGCTCGATCTGCTCGCCCCGGTGCATGAGAAGACCGGGTGCGACGGGTTCGTGTCGTGGGAGGTCGACCCGACGCTCGCGTACGACCTGGAGGCGACGTTCGCGGAGGCGATGCGCCTGCACGCCTGGCTCGACCGTCCCAACCTGTACGTGAAGATCCCGGCGACGAAGCCGGGCCTGGGCGCGATCGAGGACTGCGTCGCGCACGGGAAGAACATCAACGTGACGCTCATCTTCTCGCTCCAGCGCTACGCGGAGGTCGCCGAGGCGTACCTGCGCGGCCTCGAGCGGCTCGTCGCCGCCGGCGGGAGCGCGAAAGGCGTGTACTCGGTGGCGAGCTTCTTCGTGTCGCGCGTCGACACCGAGGCGGACAAGCGCCTCGAGGCGGTCGGCTCGAAGGATGCCCTCGCGCTCCGCGGCAGGCTCGCGGTGGCCAACGCGAAGCTCGCGTACGAGCACTACGAGCAGGCGTTCTCGGGGCCGCGCTGGGACTTCCTCGCCGGCAAGGGCGCGAACCCGCAGCGCTGCCTGTGGGCGTCGACGTCGACGAAGAACCCGGAGTACCGCGACGTGCTGTACGTCGAGGAGCTGATCGGCCCCGACACCGTGAACACGATGCCGGAGGAGACGATCCGCGCCTTCCAGGATCACGGCGAGGTGCGCGGCGATACCGTCACCGAGGACGTCGACAAGGCGCACGCTCTTCTGGACGATCTCGCCAAGGCCGGCGTCGACTACGACGACGTGACCGAGACGCTCGAGCTCGAAGGCGTGCAGAAGTTCGCCGACTCGTTCGCCGAGCTGCTCGACGGGGTGGCGGGGAAGCGCGAGGCGCTGACGGCCGCGTGACCGAGCGCAGCAACCTCATCGACCGCATCTGGGAGCGCGACCCGACGGTCTGGACCGGAGCCGACGAGGCGAAATGGCTCGGCTGGCTCGACGAGCCGCGCCGCATGCGGGAGCGCGTCGAGGACCTGCGTGCGCTCGCCGACGGTGCGAAGGCGGACGGGCTCGACACCGTCGTCCTGCTCGGTATGGGAGGCTCGAGCCTCGCGCCCGAGGTGCTGCGGCGCACGTACGGTGCACGCGCGCTTCACGTCCTCGACACGACGCATCCGACCGCGGTCCGCGCGCTCGAGGGGCAGCTCGACCTCGAGCGCACGCTGTTCGTGTCCGCATCGAAGTCGGGCTCGACGCTGGAGACGCGGTCGCACTCGGACTACTTCTGGAAGAAGACCGGAAACGGCGCACAGTGGGTCGCGATCACCGATCCCGGCTCGCAGCTGGAGGCGCTCGCGAAGGAGCGCGGCTTCCGCGGCGTGTTTGGCGGCGAGCCGACGATCGGAGGCCGCTATTCCGCGCTGTCGCCCTTCGGGATGGTGCCCGCCGCGCTCGTCGGCATCGACGTCGACGCGCTGTTGCAGAGCGCCGAGAGCATGGCCGAGCGCTGCCGTCGCGACGAGGGGAACCCGGGGTACGAGCTCGGCGCCGCGTTCGGCTCGGGCTGGAGCGAGGGACGCGACAAGATCTGCATCGCCGAGAGCGACGGCGGCTTCGGCCTCTGGGCGGAGCAGCTCATCGCCGAGTCCACGGGCAAGCTCGGGAAGGGCCTCGTTCCCGCGCCGGGCGAGTCGCCCGAAGGTCCCGACCGGCAATGGGCGACGCCGGACCTCGACGGCGCGGCCACGCTCGGCGGCGAGTTCTTCCGCTGGGAGTTCGCGGTCGCCGTCGCCGCCACATGGCTCGAGATCAACCCGTTCGACCAGCCCGACGTGCAGGCGGCGAAGGACAAGACGAACGACGTGCTCGCGACCGGCCGGGATCCGCAGCTCGAAGCCGAGGGCTCGATCGACGAGCTCGTCGCACAGGCGCGCGAGGGCGACTACGCCTGCGTTCAGGCATTCGTCGCGCCCTCGGAGGAGAACGACCGGCGCATCGCGCGCATCGCGGGCGAGCTGCGCTCGCGCACGGGGTGCGTCGTCACGCACGGGTACGGCCCTCGCTACCTCCATTCCACCGGCCAGTTGCACAAAGGCGGTCCGAACACGGGCCTGTTCCTCCAGGTCGTGGACGACGGGGGCGAGGAGCTCGACATTCCCGGCAAGCCGTTCGGCTTTCGCAGGCTCATCCGCGCGCAGGCAGCGGGCGACTTCGAATCGCTCAAGGAGCGCGGCCGCCGTGTCGCGCGCATCCACCTGGAGGACACGTGATGCAACTGGGGATGGTCGGCCTCGGCCGCATGGGGGCGAACATGACGGAGCGCCTGCGCGCAGCCGGTCACGAACTCAAGACATTCGACCCGAACGTCGATTCCACGGCGTCGTCCCTCGAGGAGCTCGCGCAGCAGCTCGACGCGCCGCGGTCGGTCTGGTTGATGGTCCCTGCGGGCCTCGTCGACTCAGTCCTTGGCGACCTCGCGCCGCACCTCGCGGCCGGCGACACGATCGTCGACGGCGGGAACTCGTACTACGTGGACGATCTCCGCCGCTCGGGCGACCTGCGCGGGCGCGACATCCACTACGTGGACGTCGGCGTCAGCGGCGGCGTCTGGGGCAGGGAGCGCGGCTACTGCATGATGGTCGGCGGCGACGACGAGGCGGTCGGTCGTCTCGTCCCCGTCCTGGACGCGCTCGCGCCCGGAGTCGACAGCGCCGCTCGGACCCCCGGTCGTGACGGCGACCCGGCGTCCGAGGAGCAGGGCTGGCTGCACTGCGGCCCGTCGGGCGCGGGTCACTTCGTGAAGATGGTCCACAACGGGATCGAGTACGGCTTGATGCAGGCGTACGCCGAAGGCCTCAACATCCTCAAGCACGCGAACATCGGCTTGCATGCGCAGGAGACCGACGCGGAGACGACGCCGCTCCGGAATCCGGATCACTTCAAGTACGAGCTCGACGTGGTGGCGGTCGCGGAGGTGTGGCGCCGAGGATCCGTCATCTCCTCGTGGCTGCTCGACCTCACCGCGCAGGCGCTGCACGGGTCGCCGGACCTCGACGAGTACGCGGGCCACGTCAGCGACTCCGGCGAAGGTCGGTGGACGGTCCAGGCTGCCGTCGAGGAAGGCGTCCCGGCGCCGGTCCTCGTCGCGTCGCTCTTCGACCGCTTCGCGTCGCGCGGCGAGGCGGACTGGGGGAACCGCGTGCTCTCCGCGATGCGGCACGCGTTCGGCGGCCACCTCGAGAAGAGCCCCGAGCAGTGAGCGAGACCATCACGCAGGACAATCCGCTGCTCGAGGGGCTCTCGTTCCGCCGCACGCCGGACCCCTGTGCGCTCGTGATCTTCGGCGCCTCGGGCGACCTCACGCACAAGAAGCTCATGCCGGCCCTCTACTCGCTCGCGTTCCGCCGGCTGCTGCCGCCGCGCTTCGCCGTCGTCGGCGTCGCGCGAACGGAGGGCGACGACGACACGTGGCGCGAGGACATGAAGCAGGCCGTCCAGCAGCACGCCCGCGACGAGTTCCGCCAGGACGTCTGGGGCGAGCTGGCGGCGAGCATGCACTACGTCGCGACGGACTTCGCCGACGACGGCGGCGAGGATGCGCTCCACCAGATGGTGGAGCGCTGCGACGCCGAGAGCAACCTCGGTGGCAACTGCGTCTACTACCTCGCCGTGCCGCCGCCCGCCTTCCCGACCATCGTCGAGGCGCTCGGCAAGCGCCGCAGCACGACCGGCTGGACGCGGCTCATCGTCGAGAAGCCGTTCGGTCACGACCTCGCGTCCGCCCGCGAGCTGAACACGATGCTGTGGGCGCACTTCGACGAGAGCGAGATCTTCCGCATCGACCACTATCTGGGCAAGGAGACGGTCCAGAACATGCTGGCCCTGCGCTTCGCCAACGGCGTGTTCGAGCCGATCTGGAACAGGCAGTTCATCGACCACGTCCAGATCACGGTCGCCGAGTCGATCGGCATCGAGGGCCGCGCCGGGTACTACGAGAGCGCGGGCGCGATCCGCGACATCTTCCAGAACCATCTCCTGCAGCTGCTCGCGCTGACCGCGATGGAGCCGCCGATCGACTTCAAGTCCGATTCCGTGCACAGCGAGAAGGTGAAGGTGCTGAAGGCGCTGCACACGCCGGGCCCGAAGTCCGTCGTCCGCGGCCAGTACGGGCGCGGCTTCGTCGAGGGGGAGGAGGTGCCGGCGTACCGCGAGGAGCAGAACGTCGCCTCCGACTCGATGACCGAGACGTTCGTCGCCGCGAAGCTCTTCGTCGACAACTGGCGCTGGGCGGACACGCCCTTCTACGTGCGCATGGGCAAGCGGCTCGCGCGCCGTGAGACGACGATCGCGATCCAGTTCAAGCGCGCGCCGCATCCGCCCTTCGAGGAGACGGCGTCCGAAGGCCTGCGCCCGAACGTCCTGCTCGTACACGTGCAGCCGGACGAGGGCGTGTCGCTCGCGATCGGCGCGAAGGTGCCCGGGCAGGGAATGACCATCCGCACCGTGCACATGGACTTCCTGTACGGCGGCGCGTTCCGGACGGGGATGCCGGAGGCCTACGAGCGTCTGATCCTCGACACGATGCTCGGCGACGGGACCCTCTTCACGCGCGCGGACGAGGTGGAGGAACAGTGGCTGCTCGTGGACGCGATCGTCGCGGCGTGGCAGCGCGACCGGCCGGCGTTCCCGAACTACGCCGCCGGGACGTGGGGGCCGCCGAGCTCCGAGGAGCTGCTGCGGCGGGACGGCCGGTCGTGGCGTCGCAACTAACGCACGCCGGTGTCTGACAACGGACTGACATCGAACTGGACCGGCGAGGACGTCCGCCTCGCCGACGTCGACCATGCGGTCGCGCAGCTGCGCGCGGCGACGGTGACCGAGGGCTCGCAGCCGAGCCTGCGCACGAGCGTCATGACGCACATGGCCTGGGTGCCGGAAGGATGGGTGGACCCCGCGCGGGCGGCGCTGAGCGGCATGGCGGAGCGGCATCCGTCGCGGACGATCCTGCTCCTCCCCGAGCCGAACGCGGGCACCGACGGCATCGACGCCGCCGTGTCGCTGGAGTGCTATGCCGTTCCCGGCGTCGACCGCGAGATCTGCTCGGAGGTGATCGAGCTGCGGCTGCGCGGCGTGCGTGCGAAGGCGCCCGCGAGCATCGTCGAGCCGCTCCTCATCTCCGATCTTCCCGTCTTCCTGCGCTGGCGCGGCGAGCCGCCGTGGGGCGCACAGGAGCTCGACCAGCTCGTCGGGGTCACCGACCGGCTCATTGTCGACTCCACCGAATGGGACGACCTGCCGTTCCCCTATCGGACGCTGGCCGAGCTGTTCGAACGGACGGCGGTGTCCGACATCGCATGGGCACGGACGTCGCGGTGGCGGGCGCTGCTCGCGACCCTCTGGCCGGACATCGCGAGCATCGCGATGGTCCGCGTGACGGGGACGAGTGCGCAGGCGCTGCTCATCGCCGGCTGGCTGCGCTCGCGGCTCGGCCGCGACGACATCGAGCTCGAGCACGTCGACGCGCCGCGGCTCGAGGGCATCGAGCTGGACGGGAAGCCGGCTCCGTTCCCGCCCGGCGACCCGCCGATCCCGAGCGACGTCCTCTCGGACGAGCTCGACCGCTACGCGCGCGACCCGGTGTACGAAGCCGCGGTCATGGCGTCGTTGCGGCCGTGATCGACCTTCATTCCCACCTCCTGCCGGGGATCGACGACGGCGTGAGGACGACCGCCGAGAGCCTCGACCTCCTGCGCGCGGCCCACGAGGACGGCATCGCGCGCATCGCGGCGACGCCGCACGTGCGCGAGGACTACCCCACATCGCCGGCCGAGATGGAGCTGCGCCTCGCCGAGGTGTGCGGTGCGGCGCGGGAGGCGGCCATCCCGGTCGAGGTGCTCCCGGGCGGAGAGCTCGACCTCGAGTTCGCGGCGCGACTCGACGACGCCGATCTCCGCCGCTTCGGTCTCGGCGGCACGCCCTCGCTCCTGCTGCTCGAGTTCCCGTATCTCGGCTGGCCGCTGCAGCTCGCGGATCTCGTCTTCGACCTCCAGCTGCGCGGATTCCGGATCGTGCTCGCGCATCCCGAGCGAAACGTCGACGTCCAGCACGAGCCGGAGCGCTTGCGGCCGCTCGTGGACAGCGGCGTCGTCGTGCAGCTGACGGCCGCGTCGCTCGACGGCCGCCTCGGCGGCGCGCCGCGCACGGCGGCGAAGCGGCTGCTCGACTCGCGGCTCGCGCACCTGCTGGCCAGCGACGCCCACGCGCCGGACGTGCGCTCCGTGGGACTGTCCAGAGCTCGGGAGGCTGCGGGAGACGACGCCGTTGCGCGCTGGCTGACCGAGGACGTGCCGGCCGCACTGCTCGCGGGCGACGCATTGCCCGAGCGACCGGAGTCGCCGCGGCGCGGGCTCTTACGCCGTTAGCTTCAGGCTGTCGATCATCTTCGCGAACGTCGGCGCGTCGGCCGCGTATCGCGCTGCCGTGGTCGTGAAGGTGAACCCATACGCAGTCGTTCCGCCGTCCACGATGTACTCGACCTGCACGATGCTCTTGCCGCCCACGACTCGTGAGACGGTCAGCCTCACGGCTCTCCCCGCCGCGAGCGTGACGAGTGCAGCTGCGGGAGCGAGGTGGGCAGACGCCGCTTCGGCCTTGAGGTCGGCCTCCCACTGCGTCATCGTCCGCGTGCCGCGCCCGGATGCGGACACCTCGACGACGTTGGTTCGGGTCGCGTTGTCGACGTAGAAGAACGACACGACGCTGTCCTTGACCGTCCGGTGCGTCCAGCCCGTCGGAATGCCCATGGTGAATCCGGTGCCGCTCATCGTGTGCAGACCGCTCGCGGCCGTCCGCTTCGCTGCGACCTTCGTCGGTGCGGAGGTCGTGCTGCCGCTGACGAGCTTGAACTTCGGCGCGGCGACGACGAGCTTGGCCGGATCCGACCACGACATCTGCTGCGCGCCTGTCGGCAGGGACCAGTCGAACCCGCGCACGCGGTACCACCACGTCCCGGGAGTCACCGGAAGCACGACCGAAGTCGCCGAGGTCATGATTCCGAGCGCCCCGGTGGACGCCGTAATCGGGTTGAACGGATACTGCGTCTTGCTCCACTGGACCTCGTAGACCTCCGCGCCGAGCGCCGGCGTCCAGGACACGAGCGGCTGTCCGTAGAACGCCGTCGTGTGCACGGCGGACGTCAGGCGGCCGTCGGACGACAGGCCGGTCGCGAAGAGCTGACCGGACGCGACGAGCGACGGCTCGCTCTCCTTGCCGAAGCGCATGACGCGGCCGGCCGCGCAGACGTCCTGCGGCAGCTCGAGGTCCTGGTACTGGAAGCTTCCGCTGCTGCGGACGACCGGCTCGCCGAAGCCGTGGCCGTACTTGAGACCGGCGGCGAGCGTGATCGAGCTGCTGCCGGCGCCGGTGACGACTCCGCTCTCCTGCGTCCCTCCGGTTCCGATCAACACGGTGTCGCCCGGGTTGATCCCGGCGGCGCTCGTCAGCGGGAGCGTGACGTCGAGCGCCTTCGCGCCGGCGGCTCCGACGCTCGTGGAGAGTGCGTCCGGCGAGCCGGCCGCGACCCCGACCACGGTCCAGTAGTACCCGCTCTCCGGCCAGTTCGTGTCCCACAGGTCTGTCGGCGCTCCCGTTCTCCCGTTCACCGTCAGGCCCGAACCGGACCCGCCCGAAGAGGAGGACGACGATGACGAAGACGAAGAGGAAGACGAAGAGGAAGACGAAGGCGAGGAGCCGGTCGGCGTCGCCGCGCCGTCGCCCGGCGCGCCCGGGACCGAGGTCGTCGGCGCTGCGTCGGGAGCCGCCTCGGACGTCGAGACGGAGTCGCCGTCGTACGTGAACGAGGCCGGCTCCGCACCGTCGTGGAGGTACGCCGAACGCGCGCTCACTTCGCCGGCCGCCGAGGTCGGAAGCTGGAGCGGCCCGAAGGGACGCGGGGCGTACGCAGGCGACCCGATCACCGCGCTCGTGTACACGCGATTCAGGCACTGCTTGTCGGTGAAGATGTACATCCGGTAGAGCTCGACCGCCTTGCCGTCGATCGTCTGGTTGCC
>DATAMX010000158.1:0-12108 GCA_036260475.1 Gaiellaceae bacterium
GTGATCAGACGCCGGCCCTCTGAGCTCGCTCAGTGGTGAAGGGATAGTCTGCGCCCTCGGAAACGGGGGAATGACGCGAAGTTCCGACCTGCACGAATGGAGTAACGACTTGGGCGCTGTCTCAACGAGGGATCCGGTGAAATTGTAGTTTCGGTGAAGATGCCGAATACCCGGGGGTGGACGGAAAGACCCCGTGAACCTTTACTACAGCTTGACGGTGGAGTCTGGGATTCGTTGTCCAGGATAGGTGGGAGACTATGAAGCGGGGACGCCAGTCCTCGTGGAGTCAACCTTGGGATACCACCCTTCGTGTTCTGGGCTTCTAACCCGCTGCCGTAATCCGGGGCGGGAACAGTGTCAGGTGGGTAGTTTGACTGGGGCGGTCGCCTCCTAAAATGTAACGGAGGCGCGCAATGGTTCCCTCAGCACGGTTGGAAATCGTGCGTAGAGCGCAAAGGCATAAGGGAGCCTGACTGCGAGACTGACAAGTCGAGCAGGGACGAAAGTCGGCCATAGTGATCCGGCGGTAGAGAGTGGAATCGCCGTCGCTCAACGGATAAAAGGTACTCCGGGGATAACAGGCTTATCCTTCCCAAGAGTCCACATCGACGGAAGGGTTTGGCACCTCGATGTCGGCTCGTCGCATCCTGGGGCTGAAGCAGGTCCCAAGGGTTGGGCTGTTCGCCCATTAAAGCGGTACGCGAGCTGGGTTCAGAACGTCGTGAGACAGTTCGGTCCCTATCCACCATGGGCGCTGGAGCTTTGAGAGGAGTCGTCTCTAGTACGAGAGGACCGAGACGAACAGACCTCTGGTGTATCAGTCGTCGTGCCAACGGCGCTGCTGATTAGCCACGTCTGGATGGGATAACCGCTGAAAGCATCTAAGCGGGAAGCCCACCTCGAGATGAGAGCTCCCATCCCCTCGAGGGAGTAAGGGCGGTCGGAGACCACGACCTTGATAGGCGGCCGGTGCAAGCGCAGCAATGCGTTCAGCTGAGCCGTACTAATTGCCCGAGGTCTTGATTTGAACACCGGGAAGAGTCGCTATGGAGTTTTGAGGGTGCCGCGCTCGGCGCGCCCCTTGACAGTTCGGCGGTCATACCGGCGGGGAAACACCTCTTCCCATTCCGAACAGAGAAGTTAAGCTCGCCAGGGCCGATGGTACTCGGAGGGCAACCTCCCGGGAGAGTAGGTCGCCGCCGATTTATTTTCGTTTTGCGCGGTGCCGGACTGCAGTCCGGCACCGCCGGACGTCTAGAGGCCCGCGAGAGCGGGCCTCTTCCACGGTCCTACGCCGGCAGCGTGAGACTCTCGATGTCGCGCGGGTAGTACGTCAACCACTCGACGCCGGTCTCGGTCACGGCGATCGTGTCGGAGTGGCGGAAGCCGCCGAGCTGCGGCGCGTACAGGCCCGGCTCGACGGTGAACACCATGCCGGGGCGGATCTCCGTCGCGTCGCCGCGGTCGAGGAACGGACCCTCGTGATAGCGCATGCCGATCGCGTGGCCGACGTGGTGCCGCCAGCACTCCCACAGGTCGTGCTTCTCGTAGTACGCCCGCACCGCACTGTCGACGGCGGCACACGGCACGCCCGGCAGGATGGTGTCGACGGCGAGATCCTGGAGCGCGACCATGTGGTCGAACATGCGGCGCTGCTCGTCGCTCGGCGCGCCGATCACCATGGTCCTCTCGAGCTCGGAGTGATAGCCCCAGACCGGCGCCGACGCGCCCGTGACGAGCACGTCGCCGGCCTGGAAGATGATGTTGTTGCCGTGCGCGTGCGGAATCGCGGCGTTGCGTCCGATCTGGCCGCGGTAGCCGGCCGTCGCGCCGTCGTAGTACGGGCTCTGCGCGCGGTAGATCGGTCCGATGGCGTCGAGCATCGCGTGTGTCGCCTCGTGCGACGCGCGCGTCTCCACTTCGGTCTCCGTGATGCCGACGCGCGTGTAGCGCTGCAGCAGCGTATGCGCAAGGTTCGCCCACTTGCAGCTCTCGCGCAGGAGCTCGATCTCCGCCGGCGACTTGATCGCCATCTGGTCCTCGACGTCGGCCGCGATGTGTGTCCACTCGCCGAGCGGCGGCCCGCGATAGCCGAAGATCCACGGGTATCCGTCGTGGTCGGCTCCGAGGCGCCCGCGCACGCCGAGGGTGTCGAGGAGCTCGCGCAGCCCCTCCACGGGATGGCGCTCACCTGGATATTCGTCGTAGTGCGAGATCTCCTGAACGGCGGTGTTCGCCTGCGCATGCTCGAGCTCGAGGCGCGGCACGAGCATCCCTCCGCGACCGTCGGATGCGAGCGCGAATGCGATCGGCCGCTCGGTCGGGATGAAAAAGAAGCCGGTGTAGTAGTGGACGTACTGCGGGTCGAAGAGCACCGCACCGTCCAGCCCTCGTTCCGCGAGCGTCGCGGCGAACGCCGAGCGGCGTGCAGCGAGCTCCTCCTCGGCGATTCTCATGCCGCCTCCTTGCTCGTGTCCAGGGCGCGCAGTCGCTGCACGCGGTCCGCGATCTTCGGATGGGTGACGAAGAGCGCCGCGAGGCCCTCCTCCATGAACGGGTTGAAGGGCCACAGGGGCTCCGTCGCCGGCGAGGCCTCGAAGGCGACGAGCTCAGCGGCCTGCTCGAAGCGGATGAGCGCGTCGGCGAGCCCGTGCGGCGACTCGCACAGGACCGCTGCGAGCCGGTCGGCCTCGAATTCCCGCTTCGGCGACAGCAGCAGGTGCGTGCACGCTGCGGCGACCGGGCCGGCGACGAAGAGCAGAGGCCGCTGCAGCCACCCGCCGACGCGCGTCAGCTCGATCAGCGACGCGGCGAGCACGACGACGGCGGTCTGCAACGCGATGTCCCGGTGCTTGACGTGGGCGATCTCGTGTGCGAGCACGCCCTCGAGCTCGGCCGGCGGGCACGCGCCGACGCATCCCGTGCTGACCGCGAGCGCCGAAGACGTCGGCCCGCGCCCGGTCGCGAGCGACAACGGCATGCCGTCGGGGATGAGATAGAGCTTCGGCTTCAACACGCCCGCGCGTGCGGCCAGCCGCTCGACCGTCGAGTGCAGCAGCGGCGCCTCCGCCAGCGGCAGCTCGCGCGCGCGCACCATTCCGAGCACCGCCCGGTCGAACGTCCAGTAGGCGCCGCCGACGAGCAGCAGCGCGGCGAAGACGAAGATCGACAGGAGCCGGATGCCGCCGATCGCCCAGCCGGCGAACGCGAGGACGCCGCAGATCCCGACGAGGAGCAGCCAGGCCTTGAGAATGTTCCGCGCTGCGATCAGCGCGGCACCCTACGGTTCTTCCGGCTCGCCCTCGCTCCGGCCGTCGTCGTCCAGCAGCCCGCGCGGCGGCCAGTCGTCGTTCTGCGGCGCATCGCAGCGGCTGGAGCAATGGAGCGAGGCGATGTTCTGCAGCGGCACGAGGATGTGGCCGTTCAGCTCGATGTGCGCGACCTCGTCGACGTAGCAGTAGGCCGTGAGGACGCCCTCCTGGTACTCGCCTCCGAAGAGCGCGACCTCGACCTGCTCGCCCTTGTACTTCCCCGTGTAGTCCTCCACCGGAGGGTCAGTCTATAGAGCGGAGTGCGCCGTCCTCGTGCACGCACGTCCACACGGCGCAGTTCTCGAATGGCCCTCCCTCGAGGCCGAGATGCTCATGGACCCGGCGCATCGAGCCGCCGTGTGTGACCACGAGGATCCGCTCGGCCGGATGCCGCGCTGCGATTCGGTCGATGGCCGTGAGGACTCGCTGCGAGTGCGCCTCGTGGGGCTCACCTTGCCAGCCGTCGAAGGCTTCCGACTCTTCCGCGGTCAAGCCCTCGACCGCACCGACGTCGATCTCGCGCAGATCCGGATCGACGGCGACGGGAACGTCCAGCCGCGCGCCCACGATGTCGGCGGTGTCCCGCGCGCGGCTCAGGTCGCTCGAGTAGATCGCGTCGATGGACTCGCCTGCGAGTTGCTCGGCGAGAGCGCGTGCCTGCTCACGTCCGTGGTCGTTCAAGGGCACGTCTGCGTGGCCTTGCCAGCGGCGTTCCGCGTTCCAGTCGGTCTCGCCGTGGCGAACGAGAAGCAGCGTGGTCACTTGCGACTAAGGTAGCGGCGCCGTGGATCTCGAACTGCGCGACAAGGTGTGCCTCGTCACCGGCTCCACGGCCGGCATCGGGCTCGAGACCGTGAAGCTCCTGCGGGCTGAAGGTGCGGTCGTCGTCAGCGCGGGCCGGAGCGGTGGGGACGTGCAGGCCGACCTTGCGCAGCCGGGCGAGCCCGAGCGGATCGTGCATGAAACGGAGCGGCAGCACGGCCGCATCGACGTGCTCGTGAACAACGTGGGCGGCACCGGGATCCGCAAGCTCGAGGAGCTCACGGACGACGACTGGCAGTCGTCCTTCGAGCTGAATCTCATGAGCGCGATCCGAGCGACGCGGGCCGCCCTTCCGGGCATGCGCGAGCGCGGCGCGGGAACGATCGTGAACGTGTCCTCGACGGCGGGAAAGCGGCCGTCCGCGTCCATGCCCGACTATTCGGTGATGAAGGCGGCGATGCTGTCCTTCTCCCGACTCGTGGCCGACCTGTACGCAAAGGACGGCGTCCGGTGCAACGCAGTCACGCCCGGGCCGACGGCGACCGGGGCGTGGCTCGGCGACGGGGGCCTCGCGGACCAGCAAGGGAACAGGGACGAGGTGCTCGCGAAGGTCGGCGCAGGGCGTCCGCTCGGACGGCTCGCCGAGCCGGAGGAGATCGCCGCGGTGATCGCGTTCCTCTGCTCGCCGCGCTCGAGCTACGTGACCGGCGCAGCCTGGAGCGCCGACGGCGGCACGGTCCCGATCATCATCTGACGCGAAGCCGTCACAGCCTCGTCACACCTGTCGAAGTAGGATCGGAAGCGGGTAAGGGGGGTCGGGTCGGGACCCGATCTTCACGCGTGTACCAAGCCCCTGCGGGCACCTTGCGCCCGCCGCCTCAGCGACTACGCTGGCCTCGGATGCCGGAGCTTGCCGGTCAGGTTGCCGATGCCTTCGCGAGCCTCGTGCGGGAGCACGAGGAGCGCTGGCTGTCTCCGCTCGCGGTCCGGTCGTACGAGTCGCGCGGACGCAACTTGCCGGAGGAGGAATGCCGACTGAGGACGCCCTTCCAGCGTGACCGCGACCGCATCGTGCACTCCAAGGCGTTCCGGCGACTGCGCCTGAAGACGCAGGTTTTCGTCGACCCGGAAGGCGACCACTTCCGCACGCGGCTCACGCACACGCTGGAGACCACCGGCATCGCCCGGGGCGTCGCCCGCGCGCTGCGGCTGAACGAGGATCTCGTCGAGGCGATCGGGCTCGGGCACGACCTCGGCCACCCGCCCTTCGGCCACGCCGGTGAGGAGGCGCTCGACGAGCTGCTGCGCGAGCGCGGCGGGCGCGGCTTTCGGCACAACGAGCATTCGCTGCGCATGGTCGAGCGGCTGGAACGCGACGGGCGCGGCCTCAACCTGACGTGGGAGGTGCGCGACGGGATCCTCAAGCACACCGGGCCGGAGGAGCCGGAGACGCTGGAGGGACGGATCGTGCGCATCGTCGACCGCGTCGCATACATCAACCACGACATCGACGATGCGGTTCGCGCAGGCATCCTCTCACCGGACGACCTGCCCGCCGACGAGCTCGCGCTCCTCGGGGACACCGGGTCGCGCCGCATCGACACGCTCGTCCACGACCTCGTCGAGACGTCGGCCCACGCAGGGGACATCGTCCAGAGCGACCGGATCGGCGGCGCGATGTCCGCGCTGCGCACGTTCATGTTCGAGCGCGTATACCTGCAGCAGGAGCACGCGCACATCCGCACGATCATCCGGCGCATCTTCGAGGACCTCGTCGACGAGCACGGGTACACCGTCGAGGATGCGACCGACTACATCGCCGGCATGACCGATCGCTTCGCACTCGCAGCTGCAGGCGGAGGCGGCGAGTGAGTCGCCGCCTTCGTTGGACGGGATCGCAAGCGAGCGCCGTCTGAATGGCGCGCATCAAGGACACCTCGGTCGAGCAGGTGAAGTCCGCGACGGAGATCCTCGCGCTCGTCGAGGACTACGTCCGGTTGCGCAAGACCGGCGGCATCTACAAGGGCCTGTGCCCGTTCCATCAGGAGCGGACGCCGAGCTTCATCGTCACTCCGGCGCGCGGCACGTTCAAATGCTTCGGCTGCGGCGAGGGCGGCGACGCGATCGCCTTCGTCGAGAAGCTCGAGCAGGTCGACTTCGTCGGGGCGATCGAGCTCCTCGCCGGCCGCTTCGGCATCGAGATCGAGTACGAGGAGATCTCGCCCGAGGCCGCCCAGAAACGGGAACGGGGCAAGCGGCTCGAGCAGCTGCTCGAACGGGCGACCGTCTTCTACGAACGGATGCTGTGGGACAGCGACGCCGGCGCTCGCGCGCGCGAGTACCTCTCCGGTCGCGGCCTCGGCGAGGACGTATGCCGGCAGTTCCGGCTCGGCTACGCGCCCGGCGGGCCGACGCTCGCGCGCCGCGCCCTACAGGAGGGCTTCCGGCAGCAGGAGCTGCGCGCAGCGGGGCTCGTTCGCCAGCGCGGCGACGACTACTTCTCCCGCCGGCTCGTGTTCCCCCTCGCGGACGCCCGCGGCAAGGTGCGCGGCTTCCAGGCGCGCAAGCTGCACGAGGACGATCCGCTCCAGGCGAAGTACGTCAACTCGCCCGAGAGCGACCTCTTCAAGAAGGGCGATCTCCTCTACGGTCTCGACGGCGCGCGCCAGGCGATCGCGAAGGAGGACCGCGCCGTCGTCGTCGAGGGGAACACCGACGTGCTCGCGTTGCGCCAGGCCGGCTTCCAGCCCGTCGTCGCCTCCATGGGCACCGCGCTCACCGAGGCGCAGCTGAAGGAGCTGACGAAGCTGACGAAGCGTCTCTATCTCTGCTTCGACGCGGACGCCGCCGGCCAGGACGCGACGCTGCGCGGGATGGAGCTCGCGGTCAAGCAGGGGTTCGCCGTGCACGTCGTCTCGCTGCCGAAGGGAACCGATCCCGCCGACGACCCGGCCGCGTTCGAGCGCCAGCTCGCGGCGCCGGTCAGCTATCTCGTCCACCGCGTGCAGCTATTCCACGAGCGCGCGCCGGACAAGAACGCCGCGTTCAGCGCGATCGAGGCGTTTCTCCACGCCCAGTCCGACTCGCCCGAGCATCTCGACGCTCGCAGGCTCGCAACGGACCTGCTCGACCTGCCGCCGGAGACGCAGGCGGCGCTCGCCCCGCGCGGGCGGTCGACCGGGCTCGCGCTCTCGCCGCGCCTGCTCGACGCCGGGGCGCGGCTCGAGCGGAGCGCTCTCGCCGGCGTCGCCGCTCACGACGAGCTGAAGCGCTTCCTCGCGGAGCTCGGCCCGGAGCACTTCCAGGATCCCTTGCATCGGCGCGCACGCGCCCACCTGCTCGGGGAGGAGCCCGCGGACGAGGAGCTGACCGCGCTCCTCGCCGAGCTCTACGCGCGGGCGGACGAGGACGAGATCACACTGGCCGTCGCGAAGCAGTTGCTGCTCCGGCTGCACGCGCGGCGGCTTCAGGACGAGCTCCAGACAGCCCCTGCGGAACGCCGGCAATCGCTCGCGCAACGCGTCGCCGAGCTGCGTGACGAGATCGAGAGCCTGGCTACAATGGCCGCCGCCGATCCCCGGTAGCTCAATTGGCAGAGCATCCGGCTGTTAACCGGAGGGTTGTTGGTTCGAGTCCAACCCGGGGAGCTTTGAGCATGGACGACCGTTTCGACGAGCTTCTCCGTCGGCTCGGGGCAATCGACGATCTCGTCAAGGCGGGCACCCTGCTCGGCTGGGACGAAGAGACGAAAATGCCCGTTGCCGGTGCCGACGCGCGCGCCGAGCAGCGCGCGACGGTCGAGGCCGTCACCCACGAGCACCGCGTCGACCCGGCGCTCGGCGATCTGCTCGAGGCACTGCGGCCGTTCGAGGAGGCTCACGATCCGGACTCCTTCGAGGCGGGCGTCATCCGCGTCGCGCGCCGCGACTACGAGAAGGCGGTGCGGGTGCCGCCCGAGCTGCAGGCCGAGCTCGAGCGCGCGGGCTCGCTCGGGTACCGCGCCTGGTTGCGCGCTCGGGCCGAGAACGACTTCTCCATCATGCTCCCGCACTTCGAGCACAACCTCGAGCTGCGCCGCCGCTACGTCGACTGCTTCTCGCCCGCCGGCGATCCGTACGACGTCGTGCTCGACGACTACGAGCCGGGCATGAAGACGGCGGAGGTGGAGGCGATCTTCGACCGGGTCAAGGAGCGCCTCATCCCGATGATTCGAGCGGTCGGGGACATGGAGCCGATCGACGACTCCTGCCTGCGCGGATCGTTCCCGCGGGAGGCGCAGCACCGCGTCTCCGTCGCGATTCTCGAGGCGTGGGGGATGGACGACGAAGCGTGGCGGCTCGACTACACCGTCCATCCCTTCGAAGTGTCGATGGCGGTCAGCGACATCCGGCTGACGACCCGGTTCGACGACGACAACATCCACGGGATCCTGTCGTGCCTGCACGAGTTCGGGCACGGTCTGTACGAGCGTCAGATCGACCCACGGTTCGCGCGCACGTCGCTCGGCGACGGCGTCTCGTCGGCGCTACACGAGTCGCAGAGCCGGATGTGGGAGAACCTCGTCGGCCGCCGTTCCTCGACCTGGCGGTTCTTCTATCCGCTGCTCCAGCGCGAGCTTCCCACCTTCGCCGACGTGCCGCTGGAGACGTTCCAGCGCGCGCTGAACAAGGTGAAGCCGACGCTCCGTCGCGTCGACGCCGACGAGGTGACGTACTGCCTGCACGTCATCCTGCGCTTCGAGATCGAGCGCGAGCTGCTGGCCGGGCGCCTCCAGGTGCGCGACCTGCCGGAGGCATTCGACGAGAAGATGCGCGAGTATCTCGGACTGCAGCCGCCCGACCTTGCGAACGGCGTGCTCCAGGACGTGCACTGGTCGGACATGAGCATCGGCTACTTCCCGACCTATGCGCTCGGGAATGTCGTCTCGATTCAGCTCTGGGAGCGCGCGGAGGCCGACCTCGGCAGCCTGGACGAGCAGTTCGAGCGGGGCGAGTTCGCACCGCTCGCGGGGTGGCTCGGCGAGAACATTCACCGCCACGGCCGGATGTACGAGCCGCAGGAGCTCCTGCGGCGCACGGTCGGCTCGGCCATGGATCCGGAGCCGTACCTCGGGTACCTCCAGCGTGAGCTGGAAGAGCTGTTCGGCACCCCCGTCGGCTGATCCGAATCGATCCCGGCTTCGGTACGATCCCGGGGTGAGCTGGCTGTACATCGCCCTGCTCGCGTTGGCCGTAGCGGTTTTCGCGGGCGCGGAATGGCCGCGTCTTGCTCCACGCTTCGGAGCGGATTCGCGCAAGCGGCGTCAGCGTGCGCGGCGAAAGGCGACCTTGCGCGTCGTGGAGACCGACGCCGACGACTTCGCCGCGAGCGTCGAGCGCGACCTCGCCAACCTGCCGACGATCGAAGAAACAGACCGCCGCTGACAGCTCAGCGAACGACGAAGGTCGTCGAGAACGAGCGCGTGTTCGGCGTGGCGCCGTTCAGGACGTCCTCCATGTTCTTCGTCTCCTGATAGTCGGCGACGGAGATGGCCACGCGGTGCGTGCCCTTGCCTAGATGGGCTGACGCGACGGTGAGGACGCCGTTCCTGAAGTGGTAGTCGGTGAGCGTCCGGTCGATCGTGACCTCGATCGATCGCGGGTCGACACCGGCGCCCGCGTCCTTCACGGCGAGCCGCAGCGGCCGGGTCGCGCTGACGGTGCGCGCCAGCAGCCGGACCGTCGGCGGCGTCGTGTCGTTCATCCAGAAGCGAAACGTGAACGGCCCCGGCTTCCCGCCGGTGGGCGTGTCGAAGACGACGTCGTAGACGCCCGGCGTGGGCAGCACGGCGCCGACCACCGGCGTGGCGCGTCCGAAGTTCGAGTACGGGTTGAGGGCGATCGGGAGCCCGGTGTTCCCGAGCAGACGGTTCTCGTCGCCGTCGGCGACGAGACGTGGCGAGACCTGCACGTTCTTGCCGTGCGAGAGGACGGCAACCCCGAAGTTCGCCACCGTGCGCGTGAGGACGACGCGGAATACCTGTTCCGGTCCGCCGAGATCGATCGGGAACGTCGCTCCTCCCGACGACTCGTCGGGATAACGGTACGTCGACACGAGCGACGGCTTGCCGGCGGTGTCGCCCGTGTACACGCCGGGACGCGAGAGCGGACGGAACGGCTCTCCGCCGAGCTTCGGGGCCTCGACGCGGAACCAGTAGGGGACGCGGCGCACGTCCGTCCCGCGCGTGAGGAGCACGAAGCCGTCGGCCTCGCCCTCCGCTGCCGTAGGCGCGACCGAGAGCGTGATGTTCACCGACCCGCCGGCGACGACGGTCGGGCTCGACGGCGCGAGGTTTGCGCCTGACGGCGAGGTCTGCGACTGCACGGTCACGGTCCACGGCAGGGCGCCGCCGCCCGCGTCGGCGACGTCCAGGGTCTGGGTCGCGTCGCTGCCGGCCTTGACCAGGCCGAACGAGAGCCCGGTCGGATCGGTGAAGACGAGCGGGTCGTCGGCGCGCGCGAGATCGATCCGGCCTCCGCCTTCTCGCGTCGCTTGCACCTCGTTCGACGAGCCCGGCGCATGCACCGGGTCGCCGGTCGACTCGAGCGCCGACTTGATCTGCTCAACCGTCCAGGTCGGATGGCGCTGCATGAGCACAGCGGCCGCGCCGGCGACGTGCGGCGACGCCATGCTCGTGCCGCTCCACGCCGCCCAGGTCGATTGCGGCAACGAGGAGATGACGTTCACGCCCGGCGCGGTGACGTCCGGCTTCATCTCCAAGGAGACCGGGGTGGGGCCGGCCGAGGAGAAGCTCGCGATCTCGTCCGGCGGCCCGGCGTCGCTCTCCGTCGACGCCGCAACGGTGATCGCGTCCGGAGCGGAGCCGGGTGAACCCACGGAGCCGCGGCCGGCGTCACCGAACTCGTTGCCGGCGGCGATGACGGGGACGACGCCTGCGGCGGCCGCGGCGTCGATCGCCTTCACCACGATGTCGCGCTGCGGCTGGATCTCCGGCTCGCCGAGCGACAAATTGATGACGTTCATGCCGTCCCTGACCGCGGCCTCGATACCGGCCGCGATCTCCGGCGAGTTGCCGTCGAGGCCGAAGTTCGCCGTCGGGATGGTCAGGACCTTGTAGTTGCCGATCTGCGCCATCGGCGCGATGCCGGAGACGCGGTAGCGCGTCCCGCTCAGGGACGCGTTCGTGTTGTAGTCGCCGGCGGCGATGCCCGCGACGTGCGTGGCGTGATCGGAGTTGACCGGGTCGAACGGCGTGCTTCCGTATTTCCAGGTCTCGGACGCGGGCGCGAACGCTCGAGCGGCGATCACCTTTGGCGTCGTGAAGCCCGTGTTGCCCTTCGGGAATCCTGCCGGGTAGGAGAAGCCGCTCGGGTCGAAGTAGAGGTGCGACTGATCGACGCCGTCGTCGATGACGCCGATCTTCATCCCCTGGCCGGCGGTAGAGAGCGTCGCTCCCCAGACGGCCGGAGCGCCGATCAGCTGCGGGCCGGTGTTGCCGAGGCTGTGGTACGTGACCGAGGGCCACACCGTGGCGCCGGGGATGGCGGCGAGGCGTGCGACGTCGTCCCTCGGCAGGACGACCGCGAGCCCGTCGAGCACGACGCCGTACCGCCAGCGCACGGACGCGGCCGGGATCGCGCGCGCGATGCGCCCCTGCAGCGTCCGCTGTGCGGACGCGAGCGTGCGCAGATACGACACCGCGGCGGGCGCGCGCAGGTCGAGCCGGCGGTGGCTCGTCGCCGCCGCGGAGAGCGTTCGGTCCCGGAGGGCCGCCTCCGACAGCGACGGCTGCGGGAGCGTCACGACCACCTCGGTCAGCTGCGTCGAAGCGCTCGGCCGCGCGCCTGCGCCGCCTGAGGCCAACAGGAGTGGGAGGCACAGCGCGACCGGCAGAACGAGGGCGATGCGGTGCAGGCGCAACAAGGTACCCGGCTACACTGTCCGTCCGCGCGGATGTGGCGGAATTGGTAGACGCGCACGGTTCAGGTCCGTGTGGGGGCAACCCCGTGGAGGTTCAAGTCCTCTCATCCGCATG
>DATAMX010000159.1:0-11591 GCA_036260475.1 Gaiellaceae bacterium
CGTCGCGTTCATGACCGACGCGCCGCGCGGCGTCGCGGAGATGGCGCGCGTCGCGCGCACCGTCGCCGTCTGCATGTGGGGCGTGCAGGAGCACGAGCTGTTCGCCGCGATCGAGCGGACTGCGCAGGCGCTCGGCAGCGAGCGGGGCGAGGCCGGCGCGCGGCGCTACCGCACGCCCGAGGAGATCCACGACCTGCTCGCTCCGCTCGGCGAGGTCGAGACGGCGGTCCTGGACATCAGCGCGCCGTACGACTCGTTCGACGACTTCTGGCGCGCGTTGGAGGGCCAGGTCGGCCCCGCCGGCGCCTGGCTCAAGTCGCTGGACGACGGCCAACGCGCGCGTGCGCGCGTCGAGATGCGCTCGCAGCTCGGCGACCCGGGCGGCGCGTTCACGCTCACCGGGCGCTGCTACGCGGCGCGCGTGAGCACGGACGCGCGATCGGCGCCGGTGCCGACGAGCGACACCTCGACGTCGAGCTCCGACTCGACGAAGTCGACGTAGCGCCGAGCCGCGTCGGGAAGATCGGCCGCGGTCGCGCAGCCGTCGAGCGGCTCGCTCCAGCCCGGGAGCGTCTCGTACACCGGCTCGGCGGCGTGGAAGTCGCTCTGGTGCGCGGGGAAGTCGCGCGTCTCGCTGCCGTCGCGCGTGCGGTAGCGCACGCACACGGGCAACTCCTCGAAATGCGAGAGGACGTCGAGCTTCGTCAGTGCGAGCTTGTCGATTCCGTTCACGCGCACCGCGTAGCGCAGCGCGACGAGATCGAGCCAGCCGCAGCGGCGGGAGCGCCCGGTCACCGTGCCGTATTCGTGTCCGAGCTCGCGCATGCGGTCCTGGTCGCCGCCGGCGATCTCGGACGGGAACGGGCCCTCGCCGACGCGCGTCACGTATGCCTTCGCGACGCCGATCACGCGATCGAGGCGGCGCGGGCCGATGCCGACGCCGGTTGCAGCGTTGGACGCGACGGGGTTCGACGAGGTGACGAACGGATACGTGCCGTGGTCGAGGTCGAGCAGCGTCGCCTGCGCGCCCTCGAACAGGACGTCGCGGCCGGCACGAAGCGCTTCGTCGACGATGAGCGACGTGTCGGCGATGTACGGGCGCAGCTTGCGCGCGTACTCCTCGTATCGGCTCGCCACCTCCTCGAGGCCGAAGGGCTCGACGTCGTAGATGCGCTCGAGCCAGAGATTCTTCTCCGCGAGTGCGACCTCGATCTTCTGGCGCAGGATCTTCGGATCGAGCACGTCCTGCACGCGGATGCCGATCCGAGACGCCTTGTCGGCGTACGCGGGGCCCACGCCGCGCTTCGTCGTCCCGATCTGCAGCTTGCCGAGTCGCCTCTCGCTCGCCTGGTCGATGGCGACGTGCCACGGCATGATCAGATGCGCGTTGCCCGACACGTGCACCTCGTCCGTGGGATAGCCGAGCGCCTCGAATCGCTCGAGCTCGTCGATCAGGACCTCGGGGTCGACGACGCAGCCGTTGCCGATGACGCACGGCTTGCGGTTGAGGATCCCGGTCGGAATCTGACGGATCTTGAACGTCTCGTCGCCGACGACGATGGTGTGGCCCGCGTTCGGGCCGCCCTGGTAGCGACAGACGAGATCCGATTCCCGGGCGAGCAGGTCGACGATCTTCCCCTTGCCCTCGTCGCCCCACTGCGCTCCGACGACGACGGTCGCGGGCACGGATCGAAGTGTGCCTGAGGCGGCTGCCGGCGGCCGCCTACGTTGCGGCTGACCCGGCGATCAACGTGTACAACCCCCAGCCGGCGAGCCCGGACGCGATCACGGCGGCTGCGACGGCGGCGAGGCTGCGGCGGAAGCGCGGGAAGACGAGGAAGACGAGGAGCTGGGAGACGAAGAGCGCTCCCAGCGACGGCTTCAGCAGGTCGTCGTAGAAGCGGTCCGGGAAGGCGATCGAGACGGCGTCCAGGGCGAGGAACGGGACCGCGATCCACGCGTACGAGGTACGGATCGGGACGCCGTGCAGCCACTGCAGCAGCCGTGCGAGGGCGAGATACTCGGCGACGACGAGCGCGAGCGTCCCCCCGGCGGTGAGGAGGCCGACGGTGACCGCTAGGCCTCGACCCGAGTAGGCCTGCGCGATCGCCGCGCCGGGCACGGACGTGTTGCGCAGGGACTCCGGCACCGCCGCGAGCGGGATCGCGGCGACGAGGAAGGCGGCGCCGACGATCGCCACGGCGGCAACGAGCGCACGTCGCATCGTCCGGCTTCCGCCGCTGACCTCGCCGCCGAAATACAGGGGGAGGCTCGCGCACACGAAGAGGAGCGCGGCACCTCCCGTCGCGCGGCCGGTGGCGTCCACACCGGGATGGGCGGCGAAGCGCGCGCCCACGTGGGAGAGCTCTTCGCCGCCAACCACGAGCAGCGCGACGATCTGCGCGACGGCCAGCACGCCGAGCGACGCGAGCACGGCGCGGATGGGGAGGAACACGAAGGCGACGATCGCCGCCGGCAGCACGAGCTCGAGCGCGGCGCGGTACGCGTGCACGCCCGGGAAGACCGGGGGGAGGAGGTCGTACACGACGAAGGTGATCGTGTACGGGAGGTAGAGGAAGTACGCGAACGCCCAGATCCACCCGTGCGCGACGGCCGGCCGCCTCCCCGCCGCGGCCTCGACGAACGCGCTCAGCCCGCCGGGCGATGCGACCCGGCGGGAGAAGACGAGCCAGATCGCGAGCGGGACGGCGAAGACGGCGAGTGAGAGGGCGACGACGAGCCCGGCCGAGCGGACACCGTCGTCACCGGCGACTCCGGGCAGGAAGCTGAGCAGGGCGAGCGGCCCGCCGATCGACGCGAGCGCGAACCCGAGCAAGAGGTGAGCCGGGAGGCCTCTGGCAGCGCCTCCCGGCTCGTTGGGGCGCGCCCCCGCGATGGGTCAGCCCCAAGCGCTGCCGGTCGAGGTGCCCCCCGAGCCGGCTGCCGTGCCGCTGACCTTCAGCGACGTCTTCATTCCCAGTGCAGCGTGGCCCGCGACCGGGCACCACAGCGAGAGCTTTCCGCCCGTCACCTTCACGGTCACCGTGCGGGTGGCGCCGGGTGCGATGGAGGGGAGCTTGACCGTCGACTTCAGGCCCGCGCCGGCCAGATCGAGCCTGTGCACGAGCTTGCCGGCGTTGTGCACGACGAACGTGACGCTGCCGGCCTTGCTCGACGACGCCGACAGGCCGATGTGGTACTCGCGCTCGGTGACCTTGATCGTGGCGGTCGCCGCCGAGCTGCCGGCGGCGACCGCTGCGACTGCGGCCCCCGCGAGCGCGAGCGCCACCGCGACCCCGAGTGCGACGAACGCCGTCCTCTGCCGGTGTGCGTGCATGTCCTCTCCTACGCGGTTCGCGGCGGTCCGGATTTCGCCTACGCGGCCGCGCTGTTCGCGGCCGCTGCCGGGGCCTCGGCGGCGCGGACGATGGCCACCTGGTGGCCGCGACGGCAGAGGAAGACGGCCTCGTCGAGGTCGGGGTCGAGCCGTCCGGCGAAGGTCGATGCGGAGAGGCCGACGGCCGTGTCGATTCCGAGACAGACCTCGCAGACGGCGGTGAAGGCAGTCGCGCCGGGCGAGATCGTGAGCATCTGCAACGGCTCGCTCATCCGGCGGCCAGGTCGGAGAACTTGGCATAACGCTTCAGGAAGGAGAGCTTGATCGAGTCGGTCGGGCCGTTGCGGTGCTTTGCGAGGATCACCTCCGCGAGCCCCTGCTGGTCGGATTCCTCGTTGTAGTACTCGTCGCGATACACGAAGGCGACGAGATCCGCGTCCTGCTCGATGGAGCCGCTCTCGCGCAGGTCGGAGAGGATCGGCCGCTTGTCGGTGCGCTGTTCGACAGCGCGCGAGAGCTGGGAGAGAGCCACGATCGGAACGTCGAGATCGCGCGCCAAGATCTTCAGGCTTCGCGACATCTCCGACACCTCCTGCACGCGCCCGTCGCTGTCACGCCGTTGCGACGGGGTGAGGAGCTGGAGATAGTCGACGATGATCAGCCCGAGATTCGGGTGGCGGGCCTTCAGCCGCCGCGCCTTCGAGCGAATCTCCATCATGTTGAGGAGGCCCGTGTCGTCGACGTAGATCGGCGCCTTCGCGAGCTTGTCGCACGCCGCCGTCAGGCGCGGCCAGTCGTCCGGTGCGAGCTTGCCGTTGCGCAGCCGCTGCGACTCGACCTTCGCCTCGCTGCACATTAGGCGCTGCGTCACCTCGGCCTTGGACATCTCGAGCGTGAACAGTCCGACGGGGATGTTGTGGCGGACGCCCATGTTCGCGGCCATGCAGAGCGCGAGCGCCGACTTCCCCATGGACGGGCGAGCGGCCACGATGATGAGGTTGCCGGGCTGGAAGCCGGACGTGAGCCGGTCGAGGTCCCGGAAGCCGGACGGCGTGCCGGTGAGGTCGACCCCGGACTCGTACAGCTGGGTGATGCGCTCGAAGCTCTCCTTGAGCAGTTCCTCGATCTCCGACCACTCGCCGGTGACGCGCTGCTGCGAGAGGTCGTACAGGATCTGCTCCGCCTGGTCGACGAGGTCGCCCGTCTCTCCGGGCCGCTCCCAGCCGAGGCGCGCGATCTCCCCGCCGGCGCGGATGAGCCCGCGCAGCGTTGCGGTTTCGTGGACGATGCGCGCGTAGTGCGCCGCGTTCGCCGTCGCGGGGACGAGAGCCGCGAGCTCGTGCAGACGGACGCGGCCGCCGACGGCCTCGAGCTCGGCCCGTTCCTCCAGCTCGTCGGTGAGCGTGATCGCGTCGACGGGCTCGCCCTTCGCGTACAGGGCGAGCGCGGCGCGGTAGATCTTCGCGTGCGACTCGCGGTAGAAGTCGCTCGCGTCGACGATCTCGCTGACGGCCCCGATCGCCCCCGGCGAGATCATCATCGCGCCGAGGACCGACTCTTCCGCCTCGAGGTTCTGCGGGGGAACGGGGGCCGACGAGACGACCGGGGCCAGCGAAGCCATGCGCCCCGATTCCAGCATGGATACAGCCCTGTCGCCAGGTGGTGATGGGTCCGTTGTGAACATGTCCTTTTGCGCCATTTGCAGGGGAATCGACTAGTGTCGCACCGGAGTCGGACGGTGCGGCTGTGGACGGATTCCCCGCAGGGAGCGGCAACTTCGCCCGCCATTCCACAGGGCTGTTGGCAAATGCAGACGTGTCAGACACCGCGTTCGGTGTCTGACACCTACAGGAGGCGCGTGTCCCTACAGCTCGTCGTTCTCTGCGGCGGCTTCGACGGCCTCGTCGAAGTCGTCGGAGGCGGACTCGACCGCGACGTCCTCGGGGCCGGCGTCGATCTCCTCGGCGAGGAGCTCGACTGCTTCGGCCGGCCCGGACTCGGGCGGTGCGGCGGCCTGCTGCTCGGCGAGCTCCGCCGCGGCCATGGCCTCGAGCTCCTCGTCGGAGGGCAGCTCGCCACCCTCGGGAACGACGAGCGTCTTCACCTCGACGCGAACGTCCTGGAAGACGTCGATCGGCACGTCGTAGCGGCCGATGCGCTTGATGTTGTCCAGATCGATCTTGCGCCGGTCGATGCGGACCTTGCGCGTGCGCCAGATCTCGTCGGCGATGTTCGTCGGGGTCACGGAGCCGAACAGCGCTCCGGTCGGACCGGCCTTCACCTCGAAGCGCAGGACGGTCTCGCGCAGCGTCTTCGCGATCGCCTCCGCCTGCTCGGCCGTCGACGCCTCGTGCCGCGCCCGCTGCGCCTCGCGCTTGCGCAGCTCGGCGACGCGCGCGTCCGTCGCCTCTTCCGCGAGCTTGCGCGGAAGGAGGAAGTTGCGCGCGTAGCCGCGCGTGACGGAGACGACGTCTCCGCGCAGCCCGACCTTGTCGACGTCCTTCAGGAGGATGACGTTCATCAGCGATCCCGGTCCCTGTCGCCGCGATCGCCACGGTCGCGGCGCCCGCCGCTCCGCTCTTCGACACCCTCTGCGACGTACGGCAGGAGCGCCATCTCGCGTGCCCGCTTCACCGCCGTCGCGACCTGCACCTGGTGGCGCCGGCACGCGCCGGTGATGCGGCGGCTGCGGATCTTGCCCTTCTCGGAGATGTACCGGCGGAGCTGATTGACGTTCTTGTAGTCGATCTCCGCGATCTTGTCCTTGCAGAAGTAACAGTTCCGGCGCTTGATCGCGGTCGCCGGGCCTCCCGGCCGCTTCCGCTGCTGCTGTTGCGTTCTCTCTCGTGCCACGTCTGCTCCTAGAAGGGGATGTCGTCGTCGGCCGTCTGCGGGAAGTCGGCCGACTCGGCGGCCGCACCGGCGGGGACGAACTGGTTGCCTGCGCCACGCGCCTCGGGATCCGCGTCGCCGCGGGCTCCGAGGAACTGGACGCTCTCGGCGATGATCTGCACCGCCTGGCGCTTCGACCCGTCCTGGGCGTCCCACTCGCGCCAGTCCAGCCGGCCGTCGATGCCGACGGGGCGGCCCTTGCTGAGGTACTGCGCGCTCGACTCGGCCTGGTTGCCGAAGATCGACACGTCGAAGTAGTTGGGCTTGTCGACCCACTGGCCGGACTCGTCGCGGCGGCGACTGTTGACGGCGATGCGCAGGCTGCAGACCGCGGTGCCGCTGGGCGTGTGCCGGAGCTCGGGATCCTTCGTCAGGTTCCCGACGAGCACGACACGGTTGATGTTCGCCATCTCCTACTCCTCCTCGTCCGAACGTACGTTCGCTTCCGGGGCCTCAGCGTACTCGACGGCGGGGACGGCAGCCGCGGGCGCGGGAGCCTGCGCCGGAGGGGCGGCCGCCTCCTGCGGAGGTGCGCTCGTGCGCGAGCCCTCGATGTGCTTCGTCGCCATCTGGCGCAGGACCGCGTCGTCGATCTTCAGGACGCGGACGATCTCGTCGAGCGTCTCCGCGTTGCTCTCGAAGACGACGAGGTGGTACACGCCTTCGGGCTTCTTGCGGATCTCGTACGCAAGGCGGCGCCTGCCCCAGGCGTCATGGCTGCGCCACGTTCCGCCGGAGCCCTCGACGAGCTTGCGCAGGCGTGCGACGAGCTCCTCCTGATGAGCCTCGGCCTGCTCGGGGTCGAGCAGCAACAAGATTTCGTATGTCGTCACTGTCCCGATGTCTCCTTCCCACGGTCTTAGTCGGCCCCGACTGCCTGTGCCGCTCGGGACCGAACGGCACGCTGACGGGGCAGGAAGCGACGCCCAATGTAGCATCGGGCCGGTGCGACGGCTCTTCACGTGGCTTGCCGGTGCTGCCGGAGGGGTTGCTGCGTACCGCGCGGTCACGCGGCGGCAGCCGGCGCCGCCCGAGCCGGTCGCGGTCGAGGTCGATCCCGTGCAGGAGCTCCGCGCAAAGCTCGCGGAAGCGCGGTCCGAGCCGCAGCCCGAGCCCGAGCCCCGTTCCGACAGCCCCGAGGATCGGCGTCGGGACGTGCACGAGCAGGCGCGCTCCGCGCTCGACGAGATGCGCGGCGAAACGTAAAGGCGGGTAGGCTCCCGCGGGGGTCCGAGGACGTGGCAGGGGAGCCGCAGCCTTTGCCTGCCTCGGCCCCCTTTTTCCTATTGCGGCGGGCCGCTCGCGAGCGTGACGGAGGCGGTGTGCGCGCCCGTCGACCGGTCGACCCACTTGACCGTCACCCGGTCGCCGGGATGGCGCCGGAGAAGCTGCGCGACGACAGCCGTCGGCGAGCTGACCGCGCGGCCGTTCACGGCCGCGATCACGTCGCCGGCGACGATGCCTGCCTTCGCGGCGGGCGAGCCGGGGACGACGCCGACGACGGCTTCGCCGGCGACGAGCCCTCCGCCGCGGAAGAAGCCGGACGGCTGCACGTCCACGCCGAGAAACCCGGTTCCTCCGACGTGGACGAGTGCCGACGCACGGCCGGCCGCGATCTGCTTCGCGAGCGTCTTCGCAGTGTCGATCGGAATCGCGTACGAATCGCCGCCGCTGTGCCGGAACGTAAAGCCGGCCGACGCCGCCGAGTCCATGCCGATGACCTCGCGCGCGCCGTTCAGCAGCGGACCGCCGGAGTCGCCAGGCTGCAGCGACGCATTCGTCTCCACGAGATCGCGCAGCTGGACCGTTCCGCCCCGGTCGTCGCTGACGGTGATCGTCCGGTGGAGGCCTGTGACCGTTCCCGTCGTGACCGTCAGCGAGCCGGTGCCGCCCGCGTTGCCCACGGCGGTCACTGCTTGTCCGTTCGCGATCTCGGCGGAGTCGCCGAGGCTCACGGTCGCGAGGCCGGACGCGTTCTCGAGCCGGAGGAGCGCGACGTCGGCGGTGACGTCGTAGCCGAGCACCCGCGCTGCATAGGTCTTGTTCGTCTGCGGGACGATCACCTTGATCGTCGTTGCACCGCGGATGACGTGGTTGTTCGTCAGCACCTCGCCGGAGGGGGTCAGCACCATGCCGGTGCCGGCTGCGGCTCCGTTCTCGTAGGCGAGGTTCGTCCGGACGACGACGACGCCGGTCTGCACCGTGGCCTTCGACGTGCGTGCGAGCGCGGCATGGACGCCGATCGCGGCGGCGATCGCGCCGGAAAGCGCGAGCCCGAGTGCGAGCCTGCCTCTCATCTGCACCGGTATACCCACCGGCGCTGAGAGACCGCTAAGAGTGCGGCCCGTCGCCGCTGTACGTGGTCGTGGCGCCGCCGTCGCCGCCGTCGCCGTCACTGCTCGTGCCGTCCGTTCCGCCGTCGCGGCCGGACTCCGTCGTCGCCGTCGTCGTGGCGGTCGTGTTGGTGGTGGCGGTGGTGGTCACGGTCGTCTGGATCGTCGTCGCGTCGCCGCTCATGTCACGGCTGTCGCCGTCGGTCGTGAGCGACGGCTGCTGCGCCGGGTCGACGACGGTCGTCCGATCGCGGTCGCCCTCGTGCCCGGCGACGTCGATCTCGCGCATCCGATCTTCCTTCGCCGGCGCTCGCGTCGTCGTGCGGGCGGCAGTAGGCGCGTGCGTGACGGAGACATCCCGTCTCTGCACCGCCGGCGGGACGACGAGTGCGTGATGAGGGCGCGGTGCCGGGGGTGTGTGCGGCACGCGGTCGGTGGCGACGACGCCGCCGGTCACGATTCCCGCCGCCACCGTCAGTCCGGCCACCTTCGCCGCGCCGCCGCCCGCGAGTAGCCGCGGCAGCAGGCCGCCGAGGGCGGCCGCGATCGCCTTCAGCTCGAGGCGCAGCTTCGTCCGCGCGCGAAAGAGCAGCGACTCGACGGCGGGGACGGACACGCCGAGCGCAATCGCGAGCTCGTCGTAGGAGAGCCCGCCGAACTCTCGGAGCAGCATCGCCTCGCGCTGCTGCGGCGCGAGCGCGCCGACGGCGCGCCACAGCGCAGCCATGTCCGCGCGTCGAATGGCCTCGGCGACGGGATCGCTGCTCGAGACCGCCTCATCGGCACCGGCGACCGGCAACGGCCTGCGCATGCGCTCTCGAATGCGACCGAGGCACTCATTGCGCGCGATGGTCGTCAGCCACGCCGCGGGATCGCGTGGCTCCGCGCCGCGCAGGAATGCACCGTGGGCCGAGAGGAACGTCTGCTGGGCCGCGTCGTCGGCCTCGTCCGCGTTTCGGAGCAGACCGCGGCAGAGCCCGGTCACGAGCCGTCCGTGCCGGCGGAAGAGCTTCTCGGTCCGTGCGCGGGCCGCCTCCGGTTGGAGGCGGCCCGCAGGGGACGGATCGGGAGCGCTAGCCGTCGCCGCCCCCGGAGGTGTCGCCCCCGTCATCGCCGTGGTCGTGTCCGGAGGTCTGGCTGCCGTTGTCGCCCTGGTCGTCGTCGTCGCCCTGCTCGTCCTCGTTCGCGACCGTCGTTCCGTTGGCGAACGTGAGGGTGAGCGTGACCTGCGTTCCGACCAGGGCCGAGGACACGGTCGTCCCGGCCGGAAGCGGGAGGACGATCGACTGCCCGTTCACGCTGAGCGTGATCGTGCCCGTGCCGATCGCGGTGATCGTCGCTTGCACCTGCGCGGTGCCGACCTGCCCCTCGTCGTCTGTCGACGTCGCAACGACATTGCCGTGCTCGTCGATCGAGACCGTTGCGCCGACGATCTCGCCGGGCTGCGGTCCGGAGCGATCCGAGACGGCGGCGGGTGCCCGACCGCGCATGCGCACCGGGAAGAGCCGGTGTGCGGCCGACAGCACGAGCACGTTCCCGCGTCGTGCGGCGACCACGCCACGGAGGCGGGCGGCGTTTGCGAAGCCGACGATGCGCAGGCTGGAACCGCTCAGGACGACCCGGCTGCCGACGCGCGCGTGGCCGGGTGCGAAGCTGACGAAGCCCTTGGCGCCGGCGACGAGGACGCCGCCGCGGGTGAGGGCGATCACCGTTCCGGTGGATGAGTGTTGCGTGGACGCGAGCGCGTTCGGTGCAACGAGGAGTGCGCCGACGGTCGCGCAGAGCAAGAGGAATCGTTTCACGTTGACCCCATCCCTTCTTCGGTCGAAGGAGAGCAGCGGATTGCCTCCGCTTAGAGGGAAAGGGCCGAAAAAACTTGCGGACCGATTCGGGAGCGGTCGAAGACGGAGCGGCGCAGGAGTCGAACCTACCCAGCGACGGGTTACGCCGCCTCACCGGTTTTGAAGACCGGCTGGGCCACCGGGCCCGGCCGCTCCGGCGCGAAACCTAGCTTTCCAGGTAGCCCGTGTCCCAGCCGGACGGCGGGCCGCCGCTGATCGAGAGCACGACCGTGCCCGGCTCGCGCGCGAGCGCGACGCGCTCCGAGGACGGGTCCTCGATCCACACGAGCGTCCCCGCCGGCGCCGCCACCTCGTCGCCGCCGACGGTGAAGACGGCGTCCCCGCTGAGCACGAAGTAGAGCTCCGGATGTCCGCTGTCGCTCTCGTCGTGCCGCTTGATCACCTCGTCGCCGGGCCCGCCGCGCCAGGCGTTCACCCCGAACGTCCCGATCCCGAAGTGGTGGCGGATCGGCGCCCAGTACGGCCACTGCTCGGCCGCGATCTCGTCGATGTGCGCGCACGTCCAACCCGCCACGGGGCGATCTTGTCACTCCGCGAAGCGGCTGAGCAACTCCGCCGGTGGAAGGTCGGCGAGCGAGTCGAGCAGGAGATCGGCCTCCTCGAGACCGAGATCGCGGGTTACGTCGTTCGGGATCGCGACGCAGAAGATGCCCGCGGCGCGCGCGGCGCGGACGCCGTTCGGCGAGTCCTCGAACGCGATCGCCTCGTCCGGCTCGACTCCGATGAGCCCGCACGCCTCGAGGTAGAGATCGGGGCGCGGCTTGGCGCGCGCCACGTCGTGGTTCGCGGCGACGATCGCGTCCCAGCGGTGCGCGTGCTCGAGGCGCGACAGGTGCATGTCGATCCAGCGGTTGGACGAGCTCGAGACGATCGCCGTCTTCAGCCCGCGGCGCGACGCCTCGTCCAGGTACTCGAGGATCCCGGGCCGGAACTCCTCGGTCTCGAGGAGCGAGAGCTCGTGTGCGCGGCGGCGCTCGTTCAGCGCGTCGGCGTCGAGCGGGTCGCCGACGAGCTCCTCGAGATGGCGCATCGGCTCCCACGGCGCGCCGATCGTCCCGATCAGCGTCGCCCACTTTTCCTCCGGCAGCTCGAAGCCGTGCTCCCGGTACAGCCACGCCCAGCCCGCGCGAGACGCGGTCTCGGTGTCGATGATGAGCCCGTCGAAGT
>DATAMX010000167.1:0-38948 GCA_036260475.1 Gaiellaceae bacterium
GCTCTCGTGCATCCCCATGCGGGAGAACAGGAAGAGCGACCCCGTGAGGACGACCATCCCGCCGGCGACGAACGGGCGCGAACCGAAGCGGTCGGAGAGCTTCCCCGCGACCGGCGCGAGCAGGATGATGAGCACCGTCCACGGAAGGAACGACGCGCCCGCCTTCACCGGCGTGTACCGCAGGATCTCCTGCAGGTACAGCGAGACGTAGAAGAACACGCCGAACATCGCGAGGCCGACGAGGAGCATCACGGTGTTCGCGCCGGCGAAGCCGCGGTTGCGGAAGAGGCTCAGGTCGAGCATCGGCAGCCGCTGGCGCCGCTCGAGCAGCACGAACGCCGTGAGCGACACCGCCGCGACCGCGAACGCCGCCAGGATGCGGCCGGACGTCCAGCCGTACGTGTTCGCCTCGATGAGCGCGTAGCTCAGCGAGAAGAGGCCCAGCGCGGAGGTGAACAGGCCGGGAACGTCGGGACGCTGCTCCGCCGAGGTGTCGCGCGACTCCTCGATGAAGGCGAACGCCGCGACGATGGCGATCGCGCCGATCGGGACGTTGATGAAGAAGATCCAGTTCCAGTTGATGTGCTCGGTGATGAGACCGCCGGCAAGCGGGCCGATCGCAAGCGCGAGCGCGGAGACGCCCGCCCAGATCCCGATCGCCGTGCCGCGCTGCTTCGGCGGGAACGTCACCGTGATGATCGAGAGCGTCGACGGGTTCATGAGTGCGGCGCCGACTCCCTGGACGATGCGCGCCGCGATGAGCACGCTCGCGCCGCCCGCGAGGCCGCAGGCGAGTGACGAGAGCGTGAAGATGACGAGGCCGACGACGAACATCCGGCGCCGTCCGAGCAGATCCGCGAGCTTCCCGCCCGTGAGCATGAGCGCCCCGAAGGTCAACGCATACCCGGCCACCACCCACTCGAGCTCGGACACCTTGAGATGGAGCGAGTGCTGGATCGTCGGCAGGGCGACGTTCACGATCGTGTTGTCGAGCATGATCATGAACAGACCGAACGAGACCGCGGCCAGCGTCCACCACTTCTTGTTCTCCTCCGCGAAAATGCGTGCCTTCATCTCACCTTCCCCGGTTAGCGTCCACTAAGTTAGTAGAGACTAGCATGAGCGACTTCGTCTGGGAGCCCACCGCCGAGCAGGTCGAGCGCGCGAACCTCACCCGGCTCGCCCGCCGCCTGAGCGTGGGGGCCTACGCCGAGCTGCACCGGATCTCCGTCGAGGAGCCGGAGCGCTTCTGGCCGGCGGTGATCAGCGACCTCGGCATCGAGTTCTCGACGCCGTGGCACACGGTCGTCGACACGTCGCGCGGCCCGGAATGGGCGCGCTGGTTCGTCGGCGGGAGGCTGAACGTCGCGCGCGTGTGCCTCCACGACCGCGCGTCCGAGAACGAGGCGCTCGTCGGCCTGTACGAGGACGGCGAACGCGAGTCGCTGACGTGGGCCGAGGCGTCGCGGCAGACGACGCAGCTCGCGGAGGCGCTCGCGGAGCTCGGCGTCGAGCCGGGCGACCGCGTCGCGATCTTCATGCCGATGTGCCCCGCCGTCGCGGTCGCGTCGCACGCGTGCGCGCACATCGGCGCGGTGCAGGTCCCGATCTTCTCCGGCTTCGCGGCGCCTGCGATCGCCGCGCGGCTCGAGGACTCGCAGGCGAAGGTCGTCATCTGCGCCGACTGGTCGCTGCGCCGTGGCAAGCGCATCGACATGCGCGCGATCCTCGCCGAGACCGGCGAGCACACCGTCGTCGAGTGGAGCCGCGAGACGCGCTCGTGGCCGGAACTCGTGACGAAGCAGCCGGGGACGCTCCCGCCGCTCGAGGTGGAGAGCGAGACGCCGTACCTGCTCGCCTACACCTCGGGCACGACCGGCCGCCCCAAGGGCGCGCTGCACGTGCAGGGCGGCTTCCTCGTCTCCATCGCGCGCGAGACCGCGTACCAGACCGACGTGAACGCGGGCGACCGCATCCACTTCGCCACCGACATGGGCTGGATCATGGGGCCGTGGACGGTCGTCGGCGGCGGCGCCGCCGGCGCGACGATCGTGTTCGCCGAGGGCGCGCCCGACTGGCCCGACGACCGGCTCTGGCGCCTCGTCGAGTCGGAGCGCATCTCGATGCTCGGCGTCTCGCCCACGCTCGTGCGCGCGCTCATCCCGAAGGGCGAGCCGCAAACGGATCTCTCGTCGCTGCGCGCGATCTGCACGACCGGCGAGCCGTGGAACCCCGATCCCTACCGGTGGCTGTTCGAGAAGGTCGGCGGCTCCAGCGTCCCCATCGTCAACTGCTCGGGCGGTACGGAGGTGGGCGCATGCTTCCTCACGACGATCGTCACCGAGCCGGTCAAGGCGGTCTCGGTCGGGTTCCCCGCGCTCGGCGAGGACATGGACGTCGTCGACGCGGAGGGCAACTCCATCCGGGGCGAGGTCGGCGAGCTCGTGTGCCGCAGCCCTTGGCCCGGCATGACGCGCGGGATCTGGGGCGACGACGGCGAGCGCTTCATCGAGACGTACTGGCGGCGCTTCCCGGGCATCTGGACGCACGGCGACTGGGCGTCGGTGGACGAGGACGGCTACTGGTTCCTGCACGGCCGCAGCGACGACACGCTGAACATCGCCGGCAAGCGGATCGGCCCGTCCGAGCTCGAGTCGGCCGCGATCGGGAGCGGGCTCGTGGCCGAGGCGGCGGCGGTGGGCATCCCGCACGAGGTGAAAGGCGAGGTGGCGTGGATCTTCTGCGTGCCGTCCGGCGCCGAGCAGGATGCGGAGCGCGTCGCGGGTGCCGTGGCGGACGCGCTCGGCAAGGCGTTCAGGCCCGACCGGATCGTGTGGGTCGGCGCGCTGCCGAAGACACGCTCGGCGAAGATCGTCCGCCGCGCCGTTCGTGCTCGTGCGCTCGGCGAGGACCCAGGCGACGTTTCCACGCTCGAGAATCCCGAGTCGCTTCAGGAGATCGCCGATGCCGTCCGCTGAGCGCGTGGTCCTCTGTTACGGCGACTCGAACACGTACGGAACGATCCCGGCGGTGGGGGGCCGCTTCCCGCGCGACGTGCGCTGGCCCGGCGTGCTCGCGGACGAGCTCGGCGCCGGCTGGCACGTGATCGAGGAAGGGCTCGGCGGACGGACGACCGTCTTCGACGACCCCATCCTCCCCGACCGCAACGGGCGCCGCTACCTCATGCCGTGCCTGCTCTCGCACGCACCGCTCCACGCGGTCGTCATCTCCCTCGGCACGAACGACCTGAAGGCGCGCTTTGCGGCGTCGGGAGTCGACATCGCGCGCGGCGTCGCCGTTCTGGCCCAGCTCGCGCTCGCGAGCGGCGTCGGGCCGGACGGCGCTCCGCCCAAGGTGCTGCTGCTCGGATTGCCCCGACACGGGCCGTTCGACACCGGCGAGGTCGAGGGCGGCGAAGAGAAGGCCGAGGCGATGCGTCCCCACCTGCGCGCATGGGCGACCGAGCTGGGCGTCGAGCTGCTCGAGCTGCACGAGCTCGTCGCCTGCACGGCCGAGGACGGCTTCCACTTCGACGCCTCCTGTCACCGGACGGTCGGCACAGCGGTCGCGCGCCGGGTCCGCTCCATGTTCTAGACTCTGAGGCGAAAACCATGCGGCTCGCGCTCGCCCAGATCAACCCGACCGTCGGCGACCTCGACGGGAACCGCGCCCTCATCCTCGGCCGGCTCGAGGCGGCGAAGGACGCGGGCGCCGACGTCGTCGTCTTCCCCGAGCTCGCGGTCACCGGCTACCCGCCCGAGGATCTCCTCCTTCGGCCCGGCTTCATCCGCGCTGCCGAGCGCTCGCTCGAGCAGATCGCGCACGCGTCGCGCGGCGTCGCGCTCCTCGTCGGCACGCCGCACCTCGACCGCGATCTCTACAACGCGTGCGCCGTCTGCAGCGGCGGCGAGCTGAAGGCGCTCGTGAAGAAGCGCTTCCTGCCCAACTACGGCGTGTTCGACGAGTTCCGGTACTTCGCGCCCGGCAACGAGCTGTACCTGTTCGAGCACGGCGATGCGCTCGTCGGCGTCACCGTCTGCGAGGACATGTGGCAGCCCGGCCCACCGGCGACCGATCTCGCGCTCGCCGGCGCGCAGCTGCTCGTGAACGTGTCCGCGTCGCCCTTCCACGTCGGCAAGGACCGCGAGCGCGAGGAGATGTTTCGCACGCGCGCGCGCGACACCAATGCATACGTCGCGTTCTGCAACACCGTGGGCGGACAGGACGAGCTCATCTTCGACGGCCACTCGGTCGTGATCGACGACGAGGGCGGGGTGATCGCGCGCGCGCCCGGATTCGAGGAGGCGCTGCTCGTGGTCGACGTCGACCTCTCCTCCGTGATCGCGCGCCGGCTGACGGATGCGCGCCGGCGGGCACTCGCGAAGGACCGCGGCGACATCGGCGAGGTTCCGACCATCCACGTCGGCGCGCCGCACGAGCACGAGGACGAGCCCGCGCCGCCGATCGTGCCCTTCGCGGAGGAGCTCGAGCAGATGCGACAGGCGCTCGTGCTCGGCCTACAGGACTACGTGCGCAAGAACGGTTTCGAGCAGGTGCTCGTCGGCGTCTCGGGCGGCATCGACTCGGCGCTCACGGCTGCGATCGCGGTCGAGGCGCTCGGCCCGCACAGCGTGCACTGCATCTCGATGCCGTCGCGTTACTCGTCGGAGGCGACCCGGGGCGACGCGCGCAAGCTCGCGCAGGCGCTCGATGCGGGCTTTCAGGAGATCGCGATCGAGCCGATGGTCGAGGCGTTCCTCGGCGTGCTCGCGCCGTACTTCGCCGGCCGCGAGCCCGACCTCACGGAGGAGAACCTCCAGGCGCGTGTCCGCGGCACGCTGCTCATGGCGCTGTCGAACAAGTTCGGCTGGCTGCTCGTCGCGACCGGAAACAAGTCGGAGCTATCGGTCGGCTACGCGACGCTGTACGGCGACATGGCCGGAGGGTTCGCGCTGCTGAAGGACGTCTTCAAAACGGACGTGTTCCGGCTCTCGCGCCACCTGAACGAGCGAGCCGGACGCGAGCTCATCCCGCAGTCGATCATCGATCGCGCACCGAGCGCGGAGCTGCGCGCCGACCAGCTGGACGAGGACTCGCTCCCGCCCTACCCGGCGCTCGACCAGGTGCTCGAGGCGTTCGTCGAGCACGACCGCTCGCTCGAGGAGCTGTCCGCGGACGGCTTCGACCCCGACGTCGTGGAGCGCGCAGTGGCGATGATCGACCGCGCCGAGTACAAGCGCCGCCAAGCGCCACCCGGGGTGCGGCTGCGGCCGAAGGCGTTCGGGCGCGACCGGCGCACCCCGATCACGAATCGCTGGCGCGGATAACGGAGAGCAACGTCGCGAGCGTCCGGAACCAATGCAGGCGCTCCTCCCACGGCACGGCCGCGTTCGCCGGCGAGGTCGACGGGAGCACGAACAACCTCGTGTCGCCGAGCGTCCGCTCTTGCACGCCGAGCTCGGGCCGCTCTCCGAACGTGCCGCGGTAGGCCTCCTTCCCGACGAACGCGATCCACCCCGGGCGAAGCTCGCGTGCGATCCGCCCGAGGTGCTCTGCCGAGCCGGCGAAGTCGGCGCGCCGCAGGTCGCCCGAGCCCGGTGTCGTCCGCGGCGCGGCGTTCGTCGCGCCGATCCCCTCCTGCAGCAGCTCGAACTGCTCGGCCGGCTCGTACACGCGCGAGGTGAAGCCGGCCGCGTGGAGGAGGCGCCAGAAGTCGTTGCGCGGGTTGGCGAAGTGCGCCTGCGCCGCGGCGGACACCCGCCCGGGGTTGATCCCGCAGAACACGACCCGCAGGTTCGGGCCGAGGACGTCCGGTACGGCGCTACGCAGCTTCTTCTTCGTCCACCCGCGCGTCGATCCGTTCCTCGAAGAACCGGCGCAGGGTCTCTCCGGAGACGGACGTCGCGTACCGCGGACGGCGCGGCTCGAGCTTGACGAGGGTCACCGTCGGTTCCCAGCCGCGATAGCAGCGGGCGTAGCACTCGTCCTCGGACAGCGACCGCAGGCGTCGCACGGACCAAGCGTAGGACCCGGCCCGGACGGCATCACGCCTCGAGCGGCGCCATCGTCAACCCGTGGCCGGCGAGCTGCTCCCAGTACAGCTCCGCCTGCTCGCGCTCTCCCGACCAGACGATCGCCTGCCCCGACCGATGGATGCGGTTCGCGAGCCGCATGCCCGCGTCGAAGTCGACCCCGGGAAGGACGGAGGAGAGCGCGAACGCGACGCCGTCGAACGTGTTGTGGTCGTCGTTGAGGACGATCACGCGCCAGGCACGGCCGAGACCGCTGCGGTCGCCGCGATCGAGACGCTCCTTCGGAGGTGCGAGGGTGCTCACGGGCGACAGGGTAGTGTCCGGCCGTGGCGGTCACCGAGCTGGACGTGGACGCGATCCGGGTGCGATTCTCGGCTCTCCAGGGGCCGACCGCGTTCCTCGACGCGCCCGGCGGCACGCAGTGCCCCGATTCGGTGATCGACGCGATCGCCGCGTATCTGCGCGAGTCGAACGCGAATCTCGGCGGCCACTTCGGCAACAGCCGCCGCAGCGACGCCCTCGTCGCGCAGGCGCGGCTGGCGGCGTCGTCCTTCCTCTGGTGCGAGCCCGACGAGACGCTCTTCGGTGCGAACATGACGACGCTGAACTTCGCGCTCTCCCGCACCGTCGGCCGCACGCTCCGCGCCGGGGACGAGATCGTCGTCACGCGACTCGACCACGACGGCAACGTCTCTCCGTGGCTCGAGCTCGCGCACGACCTCGATCTCACCGTCCGCTTCGCCGAGATCCACGACGACACGACGCTCGATCTCGCCGACCTGGAGCGGCACCTGAACGATCGCACCCGTGTCGTCGCGTTCCCGCTGGCATCCAACGCGGTCGGGACGGTCGTCGACGCACGCCGCGTCGCGGATCTCGCACATGCGGCCGGTGCGCTCGCGTGGGCCGACGGCGTCCATTACGCGCCGCACGGGCCGATCGACGTCACGGCGCTCGGCGTCGACGTGCTCCTCTGCTCGCCGTACAAGTTCTTCGGCCCGCACCTGGGGCTCGCCTACGTCCGCGGCGGGCTCGCGGAGTCGTGGCGCACGTACAAGGTGCGTCCCGCTCACCACCCCTTCGAGACGGGCACGCTCGCGCACGAGCTGCTCGCCGGCTTCGTCGCCGCCGTCGAGTACATCGACTCGATCGGCTGGGAGGCGATTCGCGCGCACGAGCGAGCGCTCGGCGAGCGCTTCCTCGACTGCCTGCCCGAGCGCTGCACGCTGTACGGCCTCGGCTCGATGGACGGGCGCGTGCCGACGTTCGCGTTCACCGTCGACGGCGTTCCGCCGGGCGTCGTCGCCGAGCGGCTCGGCCGGCGCGACTTCGCCGTCTGGGACGGGAACTACTACGCAGTCGAGGTCATGGACCGGCTCGGCCTCGGTGAGCACGGTGCCGTCCGCGCCGGCTTCGTCCACTACAACACGATCGCCGAGGTCGACCGGCTCGTCCGGGCCCTGGAGGAGCTCTAGTGCCCCCGACCGACGTCGTCGACCTCCTCGGCGACCTCATCCGCTTCGACACGACGAACCCGCCGGGGAACGAGAGCGCGTGCGTCGCACACGTGCAACGGATGCTCGAGGAGGCCGGCGTCGAGGCCCGCATCGTCGCCAAGGACGACGCGCGTCCCAATCTGATCGCGCGCGTGCGCGGAGCCGGCGAGGCGCCGCCGCTGCTCCTGTACGGCCACGTCGACGTCGTCACGACGTCGGGCCAGGATTGGACACACCCGCCGTTCGGCGGCGAGCTCGTCGACGGCTGGGTGTGGGGCCGCGGCGCACTCGACATGAAGGGCGGGGTCGCGATGATCGTGGACGCCTTCCTGCGCGCCGCGCGCGGCGAGATCCGACCGCGCGGCGATGTCATCCTCGCGATCCTCAGCGACGAGGAGAACGGCGGCGACTTCGGCGCGCGCTTCCTCGCGCAGGAGCACGCCGACCTGTTCGAGGGAGTGCGCCACGCGCTGGGCGAGTTCGGCGGCGCCTCGCAGACGATCGGCGGGCGCCGTTTCTACCCGATCCAGGTGGCGGAGAAGCAGATCTGCTGGCTGCGCGGCCTCGTCCACGGACCAGGAGGCCACGCGGCGCTCGGCGTGCGCGGGAGCGCGATGGGCAAGACCGGCCGGATCCTCGCGCGGCTCGACTCCGGCAGGCTGCCGGTGCACGTCACACCGGTCGCGCGGGCGTGGATCGAGGGCATGGCCGAGGGCTTGCCGAGTCCTCAGTCGCTCGTGCTGCGCTCGCTGCTCGACCCGCGGCTCGCCGAGCTGACCCTGCGCGCGCCGATACCGCAGCTCCGGATCCTCGACCGCGCGCTGCGCAACACGGTCACGGCCACCATCGTCCACGGCGGCGCGAAGATCAACGTCGTTCCCTCCGAGATCGAGCTGGAGCTGGACGGCCGCACGCTTCCCGGCTTCGGCCCGGACGAGCTGATCGCCGAGGTGCAGACGCTCGTCGGGCTCGACCTCGAGCTCGAGGTCGTGCGCCACGATGCGTATCCGGCGCACTCCGACCTCTCGCAGATGGACGCGCTCTCGGGGGTGCTGCGGGAGCTCGACCCCGATGCCGTCCCGGTGCCGATGCTGCAGGTCGGCGTCACCGACGGTCGCTTCTTCGCCGGGATCGGCATCCAGACGTACGGCTTCCTCCCGTTGAAGCTGCCGGACGACTTCGAGTTCACGAAGCTGATCCACGCCGCCGACGAGCGCGTGCCCGCGGACGCGATCCGCTTCGGGGCGAAAGCCGTCGGTATGGCGATCGAGCGCTACGCCGCGTGAAGCTGCTCGTCTTCGGGGGAACGAAGTTCCTCGGACGCGGCGTCGTCGAGGCGGCCGGCGCGCACGACGTCACGCTGGTCAACCGAGGCCGCACCAACCCCGAGCTGTATCCCGAGGTCGAGCGCATCGAGCTCGACCTCACGGGCGACCTCGAGCCGCTGCGGGGACGGCAGTGGGACGCCGCGATCGACATGGATCCGACGCAGCTTCCGCGGCATACCCGCCGCCGCGCGGAGGCGGTCGACGTCGGCCACTACGTGTTCGTGTCCACGATCTCGGTGTACTCCGACACGTCGCAGCCGATCGACGAGAGCTCGGCCCTCTTCGATCCGCCCGATCCGGAGCCGGAGACGTTCGACCCGGAGCAGTACGGCGGGCTCAAGGTCGGATCGGAGCGCGTCGTGCTGCAGGTCTTCGGCGAGCGCTCGGCGATCGTCCGCGCCGGCCTGATCGTGGGGCCGCACGATCCGACCGAGCGCTTCACGTACTGGCCGCGCCGGCTCGCCGAGGGCGGCACGGTGCTCGCCCCCGGCGACCCGCAGCAGCCCGTCCAGCTGATCGACGCTCGCGACCTGGGTGCGTTCCTCGTGCGGCTCGCCGCGGAGCGGACGAGCGGCATCTTCAACGCGACGGGGCCCGCCGAGCCGTTGACGCTCGGTGAGACGCTCGAGCGCATCGGCGGGGCCGACCGGCTCGTGTGGGTGGACGACCAGAAGCTGCTCGATGCGGGCGTCGGCCCCTGGATGGAGCTGCCGCTCTGGCTCCCGGGCGACGAGTACGCCGGTCTGCTGCAGGCCGACGTGTCGCGCGCGATTGCCGCCGGGCTGACGTTCCGCCCGCTGGGCGAGACGGCGCGCGACACGCTCGCCTGGAGCCTCGACGCGGGTGAGCAGCGCCCGACGCTCTCGCGCGAGAAGGAGCGCGAGCTCCTCGCCGATGCCTGAGGTGCTCGTCTTCTTCTACAGGCTGCGCGACCGCTGAGCCGCGTCCGCCCAGCGTGGATCGTCGCGCCGGATGCGATCCGGATTGCGGCCACGCGCATCGGCGATCGTCACGGCGAGCCGCTGGAAGAGGACGATGTCGACGACCGGGTGCCGCGTCGGCACGAGCGTCACGTCGCAGAGAGCCTGTAGGCCGGCGAAGGCATCGGCGGCACGCGGCCCGTCGAAGACGAATGCCCTGACGCTCTCGTCGATCGCGGCGAAGTAGCCGTGCATGAGCTGCTCCGTCTCGTACGCCTCGGCGGCGACCCACGCGCCCTCCCGGAGCTTGAGCACCGCCTCGTGCGCGGTCGCCAGCTCCCGGCCCGCGCCGGCGACGAGGAACCTCTCCTGCTCGCCGACGGCCGGGAGCTCGGCCGCGAGCGCGTCCTCGACCGCCGAGGGCAGCCACGAGATGTCCTCACCGCGCAGCGCCGCGATGGCCGCGACCGCGCACGTGTAGCTCGCGGTGTGGCACCAGCTCTCCTCGATCGCCGGAGTGCACACGATCACCTCGTCGCACAGCTCCGCGATCGGACCGTCCGACTTTCCCGTGACGAGCCACTTCGGACCGGGCCAGATGCGGGCCGCCTCGAGCGTCGTCTCGGTCGCGCCCTCGTGCGAGACGAGGACGAGCACGTCGGCGTCCCGCTTCGGCGCGAGCACGAGCTCGAGCGCCTGCACCGCCTCGCCGCCCGTCATCGCTGCGTGAAACGACGTGCCGCACCCGGTGAAGAGCGCTCGCGCACCGTCGGGGAGCCGCTTGTCGGTCGGAACCTGCGCGAGCCATTCCGGCTGCGCGGCCATCGCCGCCCTCGTCATCTCCCCGGCCACAGTGCGTCTATACCATCGAACGGGTGGAGGGGTTCCCGTTCGTGCACCGCGAGACGGTGCGTTTCCGCGACCTGGACGGCATGGGCCACGTCAACAACGCGGTCTTCTCGACGTATCTCGAGCAGGCGCGGCTCGCCTGGTTCGGCGAGGACGAGGAAATGCCGCTGCGCGACGTCATCCTCGCTCGGACGGAGATCGACTTCCGCGATCAGGTCGGCGTGGGCGAGGTGGTCGAGATCGGCGTGCGGCCCGTCCGCGTGGGAACGAAGAGCTTCGAGCTGGAATACGCATTGCACTCCGCCGGGCGCGTGGTCGCGGAAGCGAAGAGCGTCCTCGTCGGTTACGACTATGCGCGGGGCGAGAGCATTCCCGTGCCCGATCGCTGGAAGAGGAGACTGAGCGCATGAGCACATTCGAGCGGCACGTCCTGGACAACGGCCTGCGGATCCTCACCGCCGACCTCCCGCACGCGCAGTCGGTGACGTGCATGGTGATGATCGCCGCCGGCTCCAGGTACGAGACGGCGGAGACGAACGGCATCGCGCACTTCTCCGAGCACATGTTCTTCAAGGGGACGGAGCGGCGGCCGGACGCGCGGACGATCGCCGGCGAGATCGACGCGATCGGCGGCGAGTTCAACGCCTTCACGAGCAAGGAGTCGACTGCGTACTACGTCAAGTGCGCCGCGGAGCACCGCGACGTCGCGCTCGACGTCCTCGTCGACATGCTCCGGAACTCGCGCTTCGACGGCGGCGAGATCGACCGCGAGAAGGGCGTCATCCTCGAGGAGATGAACATGTACTTCGACACGCCTCGTGACTACATCGGAGGTGTGTACGACGAGCTGCTGTACGGGGACCAGCCGCTCGGCTGGGACATCATCGGCCGCAAGGAGACGGTGCGCGCGGCCACCCGGGAGACGTTTCTCTCCTATCTCGAGCGCTGGTACCACCCGGAGCGCATGGTCGTCGGCGTCGCGGGTCGCATCGGCGACGACGCGGTCGAGCACGTGAGCCGGCTCCTCGGCGACCTGCCGACCGCTCGGACCGGCGCACCGTCGCCCGTGCAGGGCTACGAGAACGGGCGCGTGAAGGTCTTCACGAAGGCGTCCGAGCAGGCGCACGTCATCGTCGGCGTGCCGAGCTATCCGCTCGAGCATCCCGACCGGTACGCGCTGCAGATGGTCGCGACCGTGCTCGGCGGCGGAATGTCCTCGCGCCTCTTCACCGAGGTGCGGGAGCGTCGCGGGCTCGCCTACTACGTGTTCGGCGTGAACCACAGCTACACCGACGCGGGCTCGCTGTACGCGCAGGCGGGCGTGGACATCAACCGCATCGACGAAGCGCTGACGACGATCGCGACCGAGCTCAAGGGGATGGCCGACCGCGTCCCTGCCGACGAGATCGAGAAGGCGCGCAGCTTCTCGAAAGGCCGATTCGTCCTCCAGCTGGAGAACCCGCAGGGGTTGATCATGTTCGGGCTGCGCAAGGAGGTGCTCGAGGGCCGCGCTCCCGATCCGGAGGAGGTGCTCGCCGGCATCTCGGCAGTCACCGCGGAGGACGTGCAGCGCGTCGCGCAGGATCTTCTCGCGGACGACAAGCTGCGCCTCGCGGTGATCGGCCCGTTCGACGACGCCGAGCGCTTCGAGAAGCTCCTCTAGCGTTGTTTCGTGTCAGACACCCACCGGTGTCTGACACGAAGAGTCGGCCTTGGTCGGCGGTCCAGTCAGCACCTATGCCCGGAGCCGCCCGTCAGAGTGCTTTCAACCCGGCCGGAAGCTGTGTCTCTTCTATCACCGTTCTCGGACGGACGGAAAACTCCTACCGCCGATGGTCGCGAGGTCGGACTCGAGCAGGAGTGCGCACGCGCGCGCGTCTGGTTCAGGGCCGCGAGGAGCGTAGAGCCTAGGGCGCCGGTGCGGCCACGGTTGCATGCCACGTCTGCGGCCCGACGACGCCGTCCACGGCCAACCCCACCTTGGCCTGGAACGCGCGGCAGGCAGCTTCGCTCTCGGGGCCGTAGACGCCGTCGACCGCGAGCGTCCAGCCGCGGCCGCGCATGAGCTCCTGCCAGCAGCGGACGTCGCTGCCGCGCAGCGGCGGGGGCTGCATGAGATACCGACCCGGCCACCGCCCCGCCCGCGCAGGCGGCGGCCCGTAACGGAGGCCCGGAACGTACGCCGCGTGGGTCCAGTCCCGGCCGGCGGCGGGGAACTCGTTTACCCCATACACGCGGCCGCGCGCTTCGATCGTCGAGCCGTTGGCGAGGGACACTGCGACATGACCGTTCGCCGGCGTGTGGTGACGGAACAGGAGCGCGCCCTGGATCGTGAACGCGCGGGCAAGCGGCTGGATGAGCGTGCCGCGCCTGATGCACTCCTGCAGCTGCAGCCACGAGCCCTGCGGAAACGGCACCCGCAGGCGAGCCAGCGCCCACCAGACGAGCCCGCTGCAGTCGAATGCGGCCGGATTCGGGTCGCTCGCCGGCGGCTTCGCCCCCCATAGGTACCGGTCGCCGCGCTGGTCGAGGCACAGGCCGACGAAGTCGCTCACCGGGGTTCGCATCGCGAGCGCCGGTCGAGCCGGGAGTGCACCGGCGGGCTTCGGCGTCACGCCGGCGAGGATCGTCTGCCACTTCACCACGCGGGGCATCACCTGCCTGGCATAGGCCTCGCTCCCGTTGTAGTTCCAGAACCCTCGGTACGCACCGCTCCGCCTGATCTGGGCGCGCAGGATGCTGAACCCGACGCGCAAGTTGACGCCGTAGTTCCAACACCCGCCGAGCGCGTCGGCGCGGTCCTGGTATCCGGGCCACGTGAGCTGCGTCGGACCGACCCCGTTCGCGCCGAGACCCAGGTCGCGAAACCGCTTGTACTCCGCGTAGCTGCTCTTCGTCACCTCGACGCCCTTGATCGGATTCCGAACGTTGTCGTGACCGAAGACGTTGTGGCCGCCGCTCGTCTCCTGCTCGAGCAGCGCGCACGCGTAGGGCAGCGCCAGCATCACCTCGCGCGCCGCGCTCAGGGTCGCCGCGGGATCGACGATCCCTCCCCGCTTCATCGCCTTTTCGAGCTGTGCGTCGGTCACTGCGCGGCTCCCTCGACTCGTGCTCGACCAGCGCCGCAGCGGTCCGACGTCCGACGCCGACAGCTTCCACCCGGGACCGCGAGATTGTCAAGTGCGCGTCTTGACTAAACGCCACAACCGTCTTACTGTCCCTCCTTCGAACGACTCTGCGGCGCACCCCATGAGTCAAGGGGCGGAGCGCGGCACCGCTCCACCGTTGAAAGGAGCAGCGCCGTGAAGTTCCTCAACGACTCGATGCCGTGGGCCACGATCATGATGGCCGTCCTCGTGGGCATCGCCGCCATCGCAGGCGCGGTCGTGGTGATCGTGCACCCGAGCTCGCTGCAGTTCCAGCAGTACCTCGACATCCTCAAGAACTTCGCGATCGCCGTCGGCATCGTGGGTGTGGGTCGCGGCATCGCGTCGTACGGGAAGCAGACGAAGTCGGCGGCGCTGCTCGGCGACGCCGGCCTCGTGCCTCAGCCGGCCGCCGGCGCCGTGCAGCCCGCGGTCGGACCGGGCGCCGCCTATGACCCCTATGCCGACGTGGCCTGGGCGGAGGCCGCACCGCCTCCGCAGCCCGCCGCCCCGGCGGCGATCGGCAACGGCGCCCCGCAGGAGATCTGACCGACCGGGAGCGCCTCTTCCGGTGGAACCCGTATTCGTCGCGGTCGTCGAGGAGCACGACATCTTCCGGCGCGGAATCGTGGCGTGCCTCGCCGACGACCCCGACGTCGAGATCGTCTACGAGGGCGCCGCCGGGCCGCCCCAGGGTGACGCCGTCGTCGCCGTCGTCTCGCATCGGGCAGCGAGAAGCGAGCGGTTCCCGTGTGCACTCGTCGTGTGCACGAGCGAATCCCATGCGCCGGACACGTACGCGCCGAACGTGGTCCTCGGCGTGCTGCCGCGAAACTCGCTGACCGGTGCGCAACTGCTCGCGACCGTGCACGCGGCCGCCGCCGGGCTCCAAGTCCAGCCCTCCGGCGCTCCTCAGCCGAGCCGTCCTCTCGACGACCGGAGCATCGAGGTGCTGCGTCTCCTCTCACGAGGCGCAGACACCCATCAGATCTCGGATGCGCTCTGCTACTCGGAGCGAACTGTGAAGACGCTGATAGCAGACATCCAGCGCAGCCTCGGTGCACGAAATCGCACGCATGCCGTCGCCGAGGGAATCCGCAACGGGTTCATCTAGACCGAACGACCGCCCAAAGGTGCACGTCGATCCGACCGTGCTCCGCCACGATCGGACGTTCACAATGCACGAACGTCGGCGCAGGATGTTGCCATCCGATGCAGCCACGAGTCTGGATCGACACCTCGAACGCGATCTTCCGACGAGGGCTGTGCGGGTGCGCGCTCGACGCGGGCTTTGCGGTCGCAGGCGAAAGCGAGGCGCTGACACCGGCACCCGAGCCGGGACGCGTCGACGTCCTCGTCTTCGACCTCGAGCAACTGCCTGGCGTTCTCCTGCTCGAGGCCGCCGCCGACCACTTCGTCGCGCTCGTCGACGCAGTCGACGACGCACTCCTGCCGACCCTCCTCGAAGCGGCGGTCGACGGCTTCCTGCTGCGCCCGCAGTTGCGGCCGCCGGAGCTGGTCAGGTGCCTGCAAACTGTCGTCTCGGGCGGACGCTGGTACCCGGCCGCACCGCGTCCCGTCCGGCCGATCACCAGGCAGCGGCTCACGCCGCGCGAGGTTGCCGTGCTCCGGCTGCTCGCCGACGGGGACCGCACGACGGAGATCGCACACGCGCTCTCGTACTCGGAGCGCATGGTGAAGAACATCGTGCACGACGTGATGACGAAGATGGAGTGCCGGACGCGGGCGCAAGCGGTGGCAGTCGTCGTCCGCGAGCACGTCATCTAGGTCTGCGCGTTCGACTGCCCCTTTTCTTCTCCCGGTCGCACAGGTCGCGGCATAGCGTCACGCGTCGTGCCACGCGTGCTGATCGTCGACTTCGGCGCCATCGCTCGACGCGGCCTGCTGGGGTTCCTCGACGACGCCGGGGTCGACGTCATCACCGCGAGCTCGCGAGAGCACGTCGTGACGCGGCTTCGCGAGACGAACGCCGACGTCGTCCTGCTCAATCTCGATGCAGACGGCGCAGGCGAGCAGGCGAAGCAGATCGCCGACACGTTCCCGGAGCTCAAGGTGATCGCCTGCTCGTCGGAGCGGCCGACGATGCTCGTCGTCCCGCCGCACGGTGCGGGCTCGTACACGTCGCCGCTCACCTCGGCGCGCTTGCAGGAGGAGGTGGGTGCGCTCTAGTGCCCTCGACGCTCGTGCATGCGATGGACACGGCGTGGGTCTCGTCGGCTCCTGCGCTCCAAGTCACGGTCGAGCCGGTCGGCGCCACCGCGCCGGGGACGAGCAACCGGCTGAGCGCTCCGCTCGGCGCCGCCGGCGAGACCGCGACGTACACGCCGGCAGGCCCGCTCGACCTCTCGGCGTTCGACGAGCTCCGCTTCTGGGTGAACGCCGACCAGGATGCCGAAGGGACCGACGACGCCCCGTTCTGGCTGGAGCTCTCGTACCACGACGTCAACGACGCAGTGAACGAGGAGCACCGCTGGTTCGTGCCGGTCAATGCCGCGAATACGTGGGAGCAGCGCCGGGTCGGCATCGAGTCGGACCGACGGTCTGCGATCGACCGCTTTCGGTTCACCGTGCTCGACGACCGGTCGTTCTCGATCGACGTCGACGAGCTGCTGGCGGTGCACGAGCTGATGCTGACCGACGTCGAGGCAGCGCTCGTGGACCGGATCGGGGCGCCGGCTGCGATCCCGTCTCTCGTGGACGTCGTTCTGACGGCGACGGCGAACCCCGGCTCGCCCACGATCTCGGTGCCCTCGGCGGCGCCGTTCGCCGCAGGCAACAGGATCCTCGTCACCGGCGGCAGCGCCGGGGACGAGACGCACGACGTGACCCTGGTGACTCCCGGACTGCCGGGCTCCAACCTCCTCCACCTGAACGGCACGGTCGCGGGGACGTTGACCACCGGCGTCGCCCGCGTGACCGTGCTCGTACCGGTGATCGTCGAGGCGCCTCCGGCGCCTACGCCCGCGATCGTCCCGGCGATCGTCGTCACGCCGCTCGCCGCGATCGAGGATCACGAGCGGACGCCGTACGTCGATCAGCGCGACAGCTTCAGGCCTCGCGGACCGCTCGTCGCCTGCAGCGTGCGCGCCTCGGCTCGCGCCTACCTGATCGACTATCAGGTCGCTGTGGTCGCAGCCGACCGGCCGCAACAGGTCGCGCTCACCGACGAGATCCAGCTCCGGTTGTCCGCCGACGAGCCGCTGCGCGTCAACGGGGCGTCGTGGCCGGTCTCGATCCAGCCGACGCTTCCACTCCTCAACCGCGAGTTCGGGACGCTCGCGCCCTCCATCTACGTCCGGGTCAGCGCGCGGAGCGAGGTCGCCCCGCGCGTCGAGATCCCATGGGTACAGCACGTCCGCGTCGGCGCCGGCCGGCCGGACGCGCCGTCCGAGACCGAAGCGATCGAGATCACCCTATGACCGCGTTCCACGCGAGGAGCAGAGGACGGATATGAGCACGTACGTCGGAGTCAACGTCGTCGAGGTCGACGGGCTCGCGAGCCCGACCATCGTTCCCGCCGCCACATCGGTTGCCGCCTTCATCGGCGTCACCGAGCGCGGTCCGGTGAACGCACCTGTCCGCGTGAGCGACGCCGACGAGTTCGAGACGCGCTTCGGCGGCGTCATCGCAACCGGCTATGTCGGCTATGCCGTACGGGGATTCTTCGGCAATGGTGGCCGCGAGGCGCACATCTGCCGAATCGCCGGCAACGCGGCCGCGACCGCCTCGGCCGCTTTGGAAGACCGCGACGGCGGAGCGCCTGCACCGACCCTCAAGCTCGAAGGCGGCTACCGCGGCAGCGAAGACCCCGGAGAGTGGGCGGAGCGCATCCGCGTCGACGTCAGAGACGACCCGCGGGCGACGACGACGGCCGCGGGTGCCGCCGGCGCGAACGCGACGTCCGTGCAGCTCGCATCCACCGACGGGATCTCGATCGGGAGCGTGATCGCGTTCGACGATGCTGCGGCGACGCTCACGTATCGCAAGCTGACGGCGGTCGACGCGGACGGAACCGTGCACTGGACCGCTCCGGTCGTCGCCGGGATCTCGTTGCACGCGGCCGTTGCGACGATGGAGTTCCGCCTGCTCGTCCGCTACCGGGCGACGTCGTCGGGGCCGCTCGATCTCGTCGAGACGTGGCCGAGCCTGAGCATGGAGAGCGACAGCGCCGACTACGTCGTCGACCGGCTCAACCATCCCTTCACCGGCTCGCGGTTCGTGCTCGCCACGGATGTCAGCGGCACGGTGGAGAGCGGCGTGAAGGTGCCGGCGGTCGTGTCGAACGCCGCGCTGCAGAACGGCGTCGACGCCGCCCCCGCCGCCCTCGACTTCGTCGGCGACCCCGGGGCCCGCACGGGATTCCACGCGTTCGACGGCGACTCGGTGCAGCTGCTCGCAGCGCCGGACCTGCACTCGCTCGCTGCGCCCGCCGACCGGCAGGCGGTCGTCCAGAGCGCGCTCGACTACTGCTCGGCGCGCGGCGACCTGATGTTCGTCGGCTCGGCGCCGGACCGCGGCCGGCGCGCCGGCGTGGCGGTTGCGCGCTCCCGTGCCGACTATCAGCAGCTCGAAAGCGCGTTCGCCACCGGCATCGAGGCGTTCTCGACGCAGTTCCAGGCGCCGAAGGTGTACGGCGCTCTGTACGCGCCGTGGATCCGCGTCGTCGACCCGGCATCGGGTGGCGGGTCGCCGACGCGCTTCGTCCCGCCCGAGGGGCACGTGATGGGGATCTACGCCCGCACGGATCTCGAACGGGGGATCTGGGTCGCCCCGGCCGGCATCCGGACGACGGTGAGCGGCGCACTCGACGTGTCCGCCGACTTCACCGACGCCCAGCACGACGACCTCGTCCGCAACGGCTTCGTGAACGGCATCCGCGCCCTGCCCGGCGTCGGCATCTCGGTCGCGGCGTCGCGGACGCTGAGCACGGACACACGCTGGTGGTTCGTGAACGTGCGCCTGCTCTTCAACTTCGTGAAGAGCTCGCTCCGCGACGGCCTCCGGTTCGTGCGCCAGCAGCCGAACTCCGGCGACCTCCAGCGCACCGTGAAGTTCAACGTCGTCACGCCGTTCCTGATGAATCTCTGGCGGCGAGGCGCCTTCGGGTCGGACGACGCGAAGAACGTCTTCACGGTCACCTGCGACGCGACGAACAACCCAGCCGTCGAAGTCGATCTCGGCAACTTCCACGTCGACGTCACCTTCTACCCCGTCCGGCCCGCCGAGACGGTCGTGATCAAGGTCGGTCAACAGCCCACCGGCAGCTCGGCGAGCGAATCGTAGGAGAGGGAGATGGCTTTCAACATCGGTGTCAACGTCCTCGAGGTCGAGGGAACCGCAGCTCCGTCCGTCGTCGCGGCTCCGGTGTCGACGGCGGGCTTTCTCGTCGGGAGCGAGCGCGGCGTTCCGAACGTGCCCGTGCTCGTGAGGAGCTTCAGCGACTTCGTCACGTACTTCGGCTCCTATCGCAGCGGGCTCTTCGGCGCGCATGCGGTGAACGGCTTCTTCCAGAACGGCGGCGCAGAGGCGCGGATCGTCCGCATCGTCGGCACCGCCACCCCTGCGACCGCCACCCTCAACGCGTCCGGCGGCGGACCGGCGCTCGGCGTGCGGTCCGGGATGCTCGGCCGCGACGATCCCGGCACCTGGGGCAACTCGCTCAGCGTGCGCGTCGACGACAGCCCACAGGCGACGACGCAGCTGCCCGCCCAGATCGTCGCCGCCAACGTCGAGCCGTTCGCGCTCGTCGACAACTCCGGCATCGACGTGACGGTCGACGAGGCCGCATCGCCGGTCGCCGTTCGCTTCCACACCGCGGACTTCGTCGACATCGCCCACGCGACCGCGGCCGAGGTGGCGGCAGTGATCGACCGGGCGTCGCCGTCGTTGCGCGCGGGGGCGACACCGGGTCATCACCTGCTGATCGCGAGCACGACGGCGAGCACGGCGTCGCACCTGGCGGTCGCCGCACCGGGTGGCGGCGTCACCGACGCGAGCACCGCGCTCGGGCTCACCGGCGCCGACGCCGACAGCGACCAGGGGATCACGGTCGCGAACTCGACGATTGCAGCCGTCGAGAGCCCGGCCGGGTTCGAGCCGGGCGCTGCTGCGCTCATCCAGACGAGAGGGCACATCGTCGCACCGAACCCGATCGGCGCACCGCCGGCCTTCCCGGCCGGCATCGACGTGACCGTCGACGGTGGAGCCGCAGTGCAGGTCCGGTTCGCGGCCACCGACTTCGCCGGAGCGCCGACGCCCGCGGAGATCCTCGCGGCGATCCGCCGGCAGGCCGCCGGCTTCTCCGTCGATCAGACGGCCACCGGCAGGCTCGCGCTGATGTCCAACACGTGGGGCACCGGGTCGACGATCGCGATCGCGGCCCCTGCCGGGCCCACGACCGACGCGACCGGCTGGCTCGGATTCACGGGCGCTGCGCCGACGGCCGGCACGGAGGCGAGCGACATCGTGGCGACCATCGACGAGGCCGGCCGCATGGTGACGTGGACATCGCCGCTCGCGGCCGCGCTCGACCCGCGGTTCGCACGGATTCGCACGCTCGAGTTCAAGCTCAGCGTGCTCCGGGCGGGCTCGACGGCACCGCTCGAGGCATGGGACGGCCTCAGCATGCAGGAGAACGTCCCGAATTACGCGCCGACCGTTCTCAACGACGCCGACGCCGGATCGCGCTACGTGACGCTCTCCGATCCGAATGCAGGTGCGCCCGGCGTCAAGGACGACCCCGCGCCGGGCACGACGTCACTCGGCGGCGGCGCAGAGACTGCACCGACCGACGCTGCCTGGGTCGGTAGCTCCGCGTCGCGCACGGGTCTGTACGCGTTCGACACGGTCCGGATCCAGCTGCTCGCCTGTCCGGAGACGCAATCCGCGGGCGTCGTGACCGCGGCGTTGACGTACTGCCAGAACCGCGGCGACTCCATGTTCGTCGGCACGGCGCCGCGTGGGTACGACCGCGACGGCATCAAGACGTACGCGGGGCCGTTCCGTGCGAAGAAGGTCTACGGCGCCATGTACTCGCCGTGGATCAAGATCGCGAACCCGCTCGACACGACCGGGGTCTCGCCGCAGCTGTTCGTGCCGCCCGACGGGCACGTCCTCGGTGTGTACGCGCGCATGGCGGCCGTCAACGGCGTCTGGCGCGCACCGGCCGGCGACGACGCGGTCCTGAACCTCGCACTCGGCGTCGAGTTCCCGATGACCGACGCCGACCTCACCGACCTCGTGGAGACCGGCAGCGTCAACGGCATCAGGGCAGTGCCGGGCTCGGGAATCGTCATCGACTCCTCCCGCACGTTGAGCACCGACACGCGCTGGCGCTACGTCAACGTTCGCCGCCTTTTCAACTTCGTGAAGGCGTCGCTCGGCGACAGCTTGCGCTTCGTCGCGCAGGAACCTCACGACCAGGCGTTGCGCAACCGCGTGAAGTTCAACGTCGTCATGCCGTTCCTGCTCGGCCTCTGGTCGCAGGGCGCATTCGGCAGTGATCCCGCGAACCAGGTGTTCACGATCAAGTGCGACGCGTCGAACAACCCGCCCGCGCAAGTGCAACAGGGCTACTTCACCCTCGAGGTCTACTTCTACCCGGTGAAGCCGGCCGAGAAGATCATCATCACCGTCGCGCAACAGCCGAGTGGTGCGACGACGAGCGAAGCGTAAGCGAGGAGGAGGAGATGGCTGAACTGACGTTTGCCGAGGCGTATCGCACGCACGGCTTCCGGGTCGAGATCGGGAGCCAGTCGTGCGCGGTGACCAAGGTCACCGGCCTCAACGAGGGGCACACCGACGTCATCGAGATGGCGAGCGGCGGCGACGCGATCGTTCGCAAGATCGCGGCGGGCATCGTCAAATTCGACAACCTCGTCATCGAGCGGGACATGGACGGCACGCCCGACGATGCGTTCTTCCAGGCCTGGTTCGCCGAAATGTTCCAGTTGACGGGAGTGAGCCAAGGCTCCTCGGTTCGGCGCAACGGCGCCATCATAAAGCTCGAAAACGGCCAGGAAGTGATGCGGTTCGGCTTCGTCGAGGGCTTCGTCGTCTCGTCGAAGTTCGCCGACCTCGAGGCGAAGAGCACCAACCTGTTCAAGCAAACCGTCGAGATCGCCCACAACGGGCTCCAGCGGGTGGGCTAGCCATGAGCGCGCTCAAGTCTCGCGAGTCCCAGCCGGGAGCAATGCCGCAGATCGAGACGGAGGACAGACGGCCGACGGGCAGCGGGCCCATGCGCGAGTTCGAGTTCGAGCTCCCCGTCGGATACGTCGACGAGAACGGAGGCGTTCACCGGATCGCCGTGCTGCGAAAGATGACGGGGCGCGAAGAGGTGCTTCTCGCCGACCGCAAGCTCCGGCAAAACGGCGGGCGGCTGGTGACGGACCTTCTCTCGAACTGTCTCCGCCGGCTTGGCGGGCTCGATCCTGTGCCGCGTGATGCCGTATCGCGCTTGACTTCTCCAGATCGCAACTACCTGCTGCTCGAGTTGCGCAAGATCACGTTCGGGTCGGCGATGGAGACAATGTACGAGTGCCCGTCGTGCGGAACCACCAACCGCACGTTGCAAGACCTCGATGATCTCACGGTTCGTCGCGTCAGCAGCGAAGGCGCGCCCGACGTCCGTGTCGAACTGGAAGACGGCTACGTCGACACCGACGGCGCGCTCTATACGACGATGGTGTTCCGGCTTCCGACCGGGACCGACGAGGAGCGTGTTGCGACGACGTTGAAAGGCAACGCGTCGGAGGGGATGAGCGCTCTTCTGACGCGGTGCCTCGTCGAGGTCGGTGACATGCCACAGCAGCGCCGCGAGATGATTGGGACGAAGGTCATTACAGACCTCACGCTCGGCGACCGGTCCCGAATCGACCGCGCGTTCCGACACGAGATGCCGGGAGTGGAGCTGATCCGCGAGGTGGAATGTGAGGCGTGCGGAAGAAGGGCGGAGCGCAACCTCGATCTCAGCAGTTTTTTTTCGCCAGCGTGACGACCGAGGAGGACCTGCGTCGCGAGGTGTTTTATCTGAGCTACCACCTCCACTGGTCGCACGCGGAGATCGTCGGCCTCGACATCGCCGAGCGGCGAGCGTTCTCCGCCTTGCTCAGCGAGGAGATCGAACGTCAGAACCGCGCGTACGAGGACGTTCGCCGCTAACACCGAGGCATAACTGATGCCGGTCAGTCTCGAGCTCTCGATCCCGAGCACCCACCAAATCGGCACCGAGGTGGGTCGTGCCCTCCTGCCGATGGGCAACGAGATCATCACGCAGCTCCGGCGGATCGACGAAAACATCCAGTACTACACCGACCTCTTCCGGCCGCTTCCCGATCAGCTGGGAACGGCGGTCACGGACGGCATCCAGACCATCAGCATCCGCGTCTTCGAGACGAACCAGACGCTCCTCGATCACATCGAGGCGGCACGGTGGGCGATCGCATACCTCGCCTACAACACGATGGCGGACGTCTGGAACCTGCTGGTCGCCATGCACGCACGTGGGGGACAGATCCTGGAAGGGGTCCGCGGGCTCCGCGGCGATGTTGCGGCGTTCGGCGCGGAGGTCACCATGATCGGCGCGTACATCTGCGCGCTGCTGGAGGCGATCCTCGACCAGCTCCGCGCGGGCGTCAATCTCATCGGCCGGATCGACATCGTCATCACGGGCGGCGGATCGGGTGGCCCATTCGACTTCTTGAAGGATCTCGACCTTTGGAAGCTCCTTGCCTTCCTCGCGATCCTGGCGGGCTTCGTCGCCGCGCTCGGCCTTGCGATGGACCTCTTCACGACTAACGCGTTGATCGCAGCGACGGCGATTGCGGTGTTCGTCGCTGCGATCATCCCGCTGCTCGACAAGCTCGCCGGCTTCGACTGGCCGACCCTCGGAAAGATCGGCCTCGGGCTTGCGGCGCTTGCGGGGTTCGTCGCCGCGCTCGGCTATGCGCTCAGGCCGCTGACGAAGGAGACAGCCGAGGCGATTCCCGCGCTGAACTCCCTGATCAAGGAGCTCGGCGATCTCGCAGTGAAACTCGGCGCGCTGTCGGTCGGCAGCGCGCTCGTGATGGCCGGCGCCCTCACAGCCCTCGCCGGATTCGTGTACGCGCTGGCCACTGCGATCTCGAAGCTGGACGCCGACACGGTGAAGGCGCTGGGGCCGCTCAGCGAGTTCATTGACCACCTCGGCGCGTTCGCCGTCACGCTGGCGAAGCTCTCCCTAGGGCAGGTCCTCTCGCTCGGCGGATCGCTGTTGGCGCTCGGCCTCTTCGTCAACGCACTCGCAAGCTCGCTCGCGACGCTCAGCGCCGACACGCTGAAAGCCCTGGGACCACTGAGCCAGTTCATTGACCACCTCGGCACGTTCGCCGTCACGCTCGCAAAGTTCTCGCTCGCCCAAGTGCTCGCGCTCGGCGGATCGCTCCTCGCACTCGGGCTCTTCGTCAGCTCACTTGCGAGCTCGCTCGCAACGCTCAACGCCGACACACTGAAAGCGCTCGGCCCGTTCAGCGACTTCATCGACCACCTCGGCGAGCTCGCCGTCAAGCTCGCGGCATTTTCGCTAGGGGATGTGGTCGCGCTCGGCGCTTCACTCCTCTTCCTCGCGCTGTTCGTCTCCTCACTCGCGTCGTCGCTCAGCGGAATGAGCGTGGATCTGCTGAACGCGCTACCGAGCTTCACGGCACTGATCGAGGCGCTGCAAAGCCTCGCGACCGCCCTCGCGAGCATGAGCATCGGCGAGCTCGTCGCAATGGGTGTCGGATTCGCGCTCATCGCCGGGTTCGTCTGGGCGCTCGCAGCCGCGCTCGTCTATGCAGAGGGGCCGCTCAAGTCGATCGCGTCCATCCTCGAAAACACCCGCGGGATCCTCGAGGACATCGGCAAGTACGGAGACAAGCTGCTCGAATTCCTGGGCGGCCTCGCCGGGGAAGGAGAAGCCGCCGGCGGCGGCCTCCTCGAGGGGATTCTCGGCGGACTCGGTGGGGGCCTCCTCGACTTGGCTCCGGAGATACTGCCGTTCCTGCTCGCGTCGAACGGGCCCGGTCCGGCTGCACCTGGGACACCTCCCGGCGGCGGAACGATGGTCGCCGCCGCAGCGCTGCCGACCCCCGGGCTCCTGCCCGGCCCTGCCGGCATTCCCGGGCCTGCCGGCGCTCTGGCGGCCACACCCGGCGGCGGAGGCGTGACCGTCCAGGGCGGGATCACGGTCAACATCAACGCCGACAAGCTCGAGGCGGACGCGTCCAGGATGCTCTCGGACGAGATCGTCCAGGCGCTCAGCACGAGATTGCAGGCGCTGCAAGGCGACGCGAACCGGCGCCTCGGAGTGGCGGCGGTGGCATGACCGACATCCAGATCGCGAGTCGCGGGTGTCTCGTCAGCGTCGGCCTCACGCCCGCGATCGTCGTCCATTTTCAATACAACCCGACGTCGATCACCGACAAGCGGGCGATCAACTACGCGACGGTCTCAGCGCCCGGCGTTCTCCTGCCGACGCGGCAGTACACGCAGGGCGGCGATCGAACGATCAGCTTCAGCGTCCACGTCGACGGCCTCTTCCACGGCCCGAACGAAGGATCGGACGCGAAGGATGCTCCCCCCGCCAATGGCGCCGACCCGATCGCGCGCGGCGCCAACCACAGCATCGTCCCCGAGCTGAACAAATATCGCGCCTTCCTCTATCCGCAGACGAACCGGTGGCAGGAGGCCGGTGCAACCTTTGCACCACTCTACGACGAGCTACGACCGTTCACACCGCCGCCTCGCGCGCGGTTCGGCTTCGGCTTCGGCACAGCGAGTGAACGCGTGATCGACTGCATCGTCACCGAGGTGTCGATCCAGGAGACGCTCTTCAACGCGGAGCTCGCGCCGGTTCGCGCCGATGTCTCCGTAACGATCGTCGAGCTCGCGCCGTACGACAACATTCCGGCGGCGCCGACGGCATCGCTCTGATGGCTGCCGACCCGACCTCGCGGTTCGCCGACCTGCCCCTCTACGAGGTGACGGCCTCGGATGGAACCACGCGCCACGTGATCGGTCTGCGCATCCCTCGGCCGACGCTCGGGACCCCGATTGGGCGACGCATGCTGCGCGAAGGCGACGGGGTCGACCTTGTCGCGCAGGAGCTGCTCGGCAGCGAGTCGCTCTGGTGGCGGCTCCTCGACGCGAACCCACTCGTTCATCCGTTCGATCTCGGTCCCGGCGACACGCTCGCGATCCCGCCGCCGGGCACGGCCACCCGAGCAACCCGTGCGAGGACGTTCTGATGCCGCTGCGCTCTCCTTACTACAGCGTGAAGATCGAAGGCGTCGACGTCAGCACGTGGATTTCATCCGTCTCGGTGACCGAGGACGACAAGCAGGCCGACAGCGTCCAGATCTCGATTCCGGATCCGCGACTCATCTACGCGGATGCGATCTTCGAGGGGAGCATCGCAGAGGTCGACATCGGCTACGCCGAAGCGAACCAGCACGCGCTGATGATCCGCGCGACGCTCACCAAGGTCGAGCTCAGCTATCCCGACGGCGGCGTCCCGACGCTCACCCTACAGGGCGAGGACAAGTCCATCGAGATGGGCTACGAGGAGAAGAATCGCGTCCGCCATGGCAAGACGGTCGGCGCGATCGTGCACGCGGTCGCGGATCCGTACGGGTTCCCGGGCGGAGTCAAGGTCGAGCTCAATCCCGATCCGAGGATCGGCGCCGGTCGCGTCCACCAGGACGGCAAGACCGACCTCGCGTTCCTGCAGGAGCTCGCACAGAGGTACTTCGCGAAGTGCTTCGTCGAGCTCGACGAACAGGGGCAGGAGATTCTCTACTTCATCCCCGAGCGGCGCGTCGTGAGGCTGCGTCGCCCGGCCGACCTTCACCTGCAGTATCGGATGGGCCCCGCGAGCAACTCCATCAACCTCATCAACTTCTCTCCGAAGTTCGAGACGTCATATGTCGACCGGCAGAGGCAGATCGCAGATCTCGACACGAACGGGAGGAGGGTCCGGAGCAACAATCAACCGCCGAGCGAGGTCGTCGTCTGGAGGCTCGACGAGACCCGGCTCGGCGTCGCGAGCGACGCCGACCACAAGCGGATCAAGCAGCTCTACGACCGTGGTTCTGCGAAGAAGAGGCAGCAGCAGGCGGAGCTCGAGAGGCCCCGTCCCGGCGTCGGCCGGGTCGTCCACGACCAGGGGGACGTCGACGCACAGAGCCTGTCACTGGAGTCGCGCAAGCTCGGGATGACCGCGTCGGGAACGATCGCCGGATCGATCTGGATGCGCGCCAAGTCGAATGTTCTCATCGACGGTGCGAGCTCGCGCTTCAACGGGCGCTGGTACGTCAACAGCGTCACGCACAAGGTCGACGGCAGCGGTTACAAGACCGACTTCAAGTGCCTCCGGTGATCAACGGCGGCGGACAGTACTTCGGCAAGTACAGCGCTGTCGTCAAGGACAACAGCGACGCCCAGAAGCTCGGGACGGTCAAGGTCTCGGTACCGACGCTCTTCCCCGAGAACGAGCTGATGGATGCGCGGGCCGCACTGCCGTTTGGCTGGTTCTTCATACCCGAGAACGAGGCGCCTGTGTGGGTGGAGTTCGAGGGCGGCGACTCGACGCTGCCGCTGTGGACCGGCATGCAGTCGCTGAGCGGCAAGTACCCGTCCGAGCTCGACCTCGATCCGCCGCAGAAGCGCGCGCTCAAGACCGCGGCGGGACATCTCATCCTCTTCGACGACAAGTCGGGAGAAGAGCTGATCCGGATCGTCGAGGCAGTGCACAGCCACGAGATCCTGCTCGACCAGAACGGGATCAAGGTCACCGACGGCGTCAACAACCAGACGCTCACGTTCGACTCGTCCGGCGTGAAGGCTTCGCTTCAGAGCGGCGCTTCGGTGACGATCACGTCGAGCGGAATCACCGTCGACGCGGGCAGCGGCTCGTTGACGCTGAAGGGGACGTCGATCGAGCTGCAGGGCACGTCGATCAACCTCAACGGCTCGTCTGTGAAGCTGGGCTCCGCCGCGGCGCTGCCCGTGATCCGCATCGGCGACATGGGCACCGGCAACCTCGGCGCACCGGTCCCGATCACCGGGCCGGGAAGCACCCAGGTGCTCGCATGAGTCTCGGCGCCGACAAGACCGTCTGCCTCAACGAGCTTAAGACGGCGCTTCGGGTCGTTGCAGGCGACGCGGTCGACAATCCGCCGGCGGAGGCGAATCTCGAGGCGCTCGCGCAGGCGATCTACGCGATCCTCGCGACCGACGCGGCGGTGTCGATCGACGCGACAACCAACGCGACGTTCTGGGCGTGGCTCCAGACCGTCGGGACGTTCTGCAGCGCGGGACCGCCTCCGACTGCGCTCACCGGGAAGCTGACATGAGCGCGGACACGCTGCGCGGCCTCTCCTTCCCGTTCCGTATCGAAGGCGGCAGCGTCGCAGCGTCGAGCGACGACCGGAAGATCGCCGAGGACGTCGCGCACCTGATCTCGGTGCGCCTCGGCGAACGCACGATGCTGCGCGAGTACGGCGGCGGCGTTCAGGCGCGACGGCAGCAACCGAACAGCCCCGCACTGGCGGCTCTCGTCCGCCACGAGCTCGAGGTCGCACTGCGGGCGTTCATGCCGGATCTGCGTCTGACGGCACCGCTTGCCGTCGTCGCAATCGAAGGGCGACTGACGGTATCGATCGAGTACACCGCCGCACCGGGAGACGTGATCCGCCGCATCGAGGTGCGGCTGCCATGACAACCGCCCCCGCCGTCGTCGACTACACGAACCTCGGCTACACGGCGCTCCGCCGCGCGATGCTCGACCTCGCGCGCGAGAGCCTGCCGGAGTACACCGATCTCTCGGAGAACGACGTCGGCGTCCTGCTCATCGAGCTCTTCGCGTACGCGAGCGACGTCACGCTCTATTACCAGACCCGGATCGCGGAGAACCTTTTCCCGGAGACGTCCGACGAGCCGGAGTCGCTCCTCCAGCTGCTCCGCCTCATCGGCTATGAGCTCCTGCCGCCTTCGCCGGCGCGTGTCGATCTCCGCATTGGCGTCGACCCGACGATCGCGGTACCGCTCACGCTGCCGGCGCGAACGCGCTTCACAGCGACGACGACTGACGCGGTGCCGTTCGAGACAGTCGATGCGATCACCGTCACTCCCGCGCAGCTCGGCGCGCCCGAGCCCGACACTGGGCTTCGTTACTACTTCCCGATCCCTGTGATGCAGGGCGCGACCCAGAACGACCAGGTGGCGATCTCCGACGGGAGCCCGAACCAGCTCTATCCGCTCCCGTCGAAGCCTGCGATCGCAGGCTCCATCGAGGTCGTCGTCCAAGAGCCGGGCGGACCGACGTCGTGGCGCGAGGTCGACACGCTCGCGACGAGCACCCCGGTCGACCGGGACTTCGCCACCGAAGGCGCGGCGGACGGCTCCACGTCCCTACTCTTCGGCGACGGCCTCAACGGGATGATCCCGCCGTCGGGCGCAGTCATCGAGGCGACGTATCTCCTCGGCGGCGGCACCGCCGGCAACATCGCGGCCGGGACCGAGTTCACCTCGGCGGTGCCCGAGATCAAGGAAGTCAGGAATCCCTCCGCCGCCGCCGGCGGAACGGACGTCGAGAGCGTCGACCGCGCGCGCCGGCTCGCGCCGCGACTCTTCCGCGCGCAGGACCGCGCTGTGACCACCGACGACTATCGCGACCTCGTCTCGAGGGTGCCGGGGGTCGGGAAGGTGGAGGCGGTCACCGCCGGTTGGAACGAGATCGTCCTCTACGTCGCTCCGGCAGGCGCGGTGACGGAGCCGTCCGACCTGCTGAAGCGGGACGTGCTCGCGTACCTCGAGCCGCGGCGCATGGCAACGACGTCGCTGCGCGTCGTAGGGCCGCAGGCGGCCGACATCTACCTCCGCGCAACGGTCAACGCGCAGCCGTACTACTACGCGGCGGACGTGCAACGGGCCGTCGAAGCAGCGGTGGCGTCCTATCTCGACTTCGACGCCGTGACGTTCGCGCAGCAGATCTACCTGAGCAAGATCTACGACCTGATCCAGAGCCTGCCGCAGGTGGCATCGCTCAACGTCACGCAGTTCAGCCTCACCCCGGACGGCGGCATGGCGGAGAACGGCGTCATCGCGCTCGCGCCGTACGAGCTGCCACGCCCGGGCTATCGCGACAACCCCGACACCCCGCCCTTCCCGTCCGACACGTCGCTGCGCCCGCCGATCGTCACCACGATCGTGGGCGGCGCGCAGGAGGCGCGATGAGGACGATCACCGGCGTTCGCGCGGTGCCGCACCTGCGCGGCGGGCGCATCGACCTCACATGGTCGCTGCCGCCGAGCACCGACTACGACCCCGGGCGCAGGCTCGGCGCAGTCCTCGTCGTCCGGCGCGAGCGGACGTTCCCGCGCGATCCGAGCGACGGCCAGGTCGTGTACCACGGCGCTCCCGTCTCCGGCGTGAGCGACACGACCGCGACGCCGCAGCGCACGTACTACTACACCGTCTATGCGGTCGAGGAGGATCAGCCCGGGTCTCCGCCACAGCCGCCGGTGTGGCGGGCCGACGCAGGCGCCCAGGCGTGGGCGCTCTCGACGACCGACTTCGGCTCCACCGCGAGGCTGTACGCGCTTCTGCCGGGCGTGCACCAAGTGCGCGACGCCGGCCTCGACGATGCCGAGCTCGAGCGGCTCGCGCTCGACGATCCGCCGCTCGCCGCTGCGCTCAGCGCCCTACCTCCGGACATTCGCGGCACCGGTCAGCTCCACCGTTTCCTGCGAGCAGCAGCTGCTCCGCTCGATCTGATCCGCAGCAGTGCAGAGGCGCTCCGCGACCTTCATGACGCCGACGTCGCGCCGCCCGACTTCCTGCCGCTACTTGCGAGCTGGCTCGGGTGGGAGATCGACGGCACGCTTCCCGTGTACGAGCAGCGCAACGAGGTGAAGTTCGCGCCGCGGCTCTATCGCACGGTCGGCACCGTCGACTCGCTGCGCAGGCTCGTCACGCGCTACACGGGCTGGTACACGCGCGCGGCGGAGATGGAGCAGGCGATCGTACGCTCGAACCAGCCGCCGCAACTCAATCTCTTCGCCTCCGCCGCGGACGCAGGCGAGTGGATCGGGACCGACGATGCGTCGACGGTGCTCGGCTTCGGACCCGGAAACCGCACCGCGGGAGGGTCCGACGGGCCGCCGGCAACGCCCGCGATCCTCGTCGGAAACGCCGCCGAGCCGTTCGGCCTCCGGCCCGGCATGGAGCTCACCGTCGTCGCCGACGACCGGCTGCCGGTCACCGTCCGCTTCCAGCCCGGCGACTTCAACGACATCGCCGCGGCGACGGCGGCGGAGGTCGCGCTGGCCCTGAGCCGGAGCTGCACGCAGCTGGCCGCGCGCGCCGTCGGCGGCTTCGTCGAGCTCGCGTCCGATCTACTCGGTGCGCAATCGTCGCTCGAGGTGTCGGCGACGGAAGCGAGCCTCGTCGCGCTCGAGGGATCGCCGCGCGGGCGTCCCGCCGCGTTCCTCGACGGGCGCGGACGCCTGCGGCTCGTGTTCGCCGCCGCCGATCCGCTCGACCCGGTGCGCACCCGGGCGGCGCAGTCGGCGTTGGCCGGTGTCCTCCCCGTGGTCGGTCTCGTCCCCGGCGAGGCCGTCGAGCCCGATCCGTCGCGGGGCCGCACACCCGTCGTCGGGAGCGTGCATGCGACCGACCGCATCTTCCTCAAGACCTGGGTCGGAGACGCGTGGCGCGCGGCCCGGCCGCTCGCTCTCCAGCCGACCGCGCCGCAGGGCGAGCCCGCTGCGTCGGCGCTCGGCGGCGACGTCGTGTGCGCCTGGATCGAGGACCCCGGGACCGACACGTCTCGCCTGCGCTTCGCGACCGGCACGCCGCGCGCGCCGCAGCCGGCGGCGCTCGCCGGGACCCGCTCGGAGCCATTCGTTCTCGAGCCCGGGCTGCGCCTCGTCTTCGCGGGTCGATGGCCGGCCCTCGAAGGTGTCGAGGTCGCGGCCGGCGAGCTCGTGCCACCGCTCGACCCGACGCAGCTCTCGGCTACAGACGTCGTCGGTCTCGTCGGACCGCATCTCGTCCACGTCTCGGTCGGCGTCGGTCCGCGCAACACGCTCGTCTTCTCGACGATCGGGGCCGGAGGCGACGAACGGCTCGAGCTCGATCTCGACACATCGACAGCGGCAGGGGCCCTGGGGTTTGGAGCGGACAATGCCGCGGCCGTCGGCGACTGGGGCGACGAGCTCGACTGGACGCCCGCCGCCGACGTCCCCGGCGTCGGGGCCGGCCGGCTGGCGGACACCTTCGCCGCCGCCGACGCAGCTGCCGGGCACGTGCATCTCTTCTGGGCCGCGCACGCCGACGGCCGCTGGCGGATCCGTACCGCCGTATGGGACGGCGCCGTCTGGACCGCATCCGCCGAGATCGGCGCCGGAGCTGCCGGCAACCGCGAGCCGTGCGCCCTCTTCGCGCCGCCGGCCGCTCCGCAGCTCGTGTGGTCACAGCTCGGAAGCGACGGGCGCTGGACGCTTCGGCGCGCGGTGCTCGCAGGCGGCGTGTGGGGCCCGGACGGCCCGCTGCTCCAGCCGGCGGACGAGCCGGTGGCGGGAACGGACGGGGACCGTGAGCCTGCGCTCCTCACGACCGGCGCCGCAACGGCGCGCGTCTTCTTCCGCTCCGACCGCTCGGGCGCGCCGCAGATCTGGTCGAGCGACGTCGACCTCACCACCGGGGTCGCGGCCCCGCCCGTCCGCGTGACGAGCGGCGCGGCGCACCACACGAGCCCGGCGCCGCTGCGCGGGCCGGACACGCGCACCTGGCTCGTGCATCGCAGCGACGAGAACGTCGAGCTCTCGCGCGCCGGCGTGGGCGTCGTGCCCCGTCCGCTGAACCGCGTGACGACGCCCGAGCCGAAGCCCGCACTCGCCGTCGGCGACCGGCGAAGCACGGGCGTCGAGGACCTCGGCGCACGCCGCCGCTACGCCGGCAGCGCGACGCCGTACCTCGGCGACGTCGCGCGTTTCGCACGCAGGCGCGAGTGGGACGACCTGCTCGCGTTCACGCCTCAGCGAACGGTGCTCGACCCGGCGCTGCTCTCCGACGACGACCTGTACACGCGCGGGACCGTCGGCCTCTATCTCAGCCCCACGATCGAGGACGACCCGCTGACCGAACGGACGATCCAGCGTCTGCAGGGCGCGCTCCAGCGCTTCCTGCCGGCACCGGTGCGAACCGTCGTCGTCCTCACGCCGCATGTCGACCAGGAGTTCGTCTACGGCCTCGGCCGCGACATCGAGGAGCGCTTCGCCGACGACTATCCGTTCGCCGACGGCTATGCCGGGGCGACGGACGCCGGCGGCACCGTGGCGCTGCCGGACTGGTCGCTCTTCACCACCGCGGCGCCGCCCGCGCCTGTCGCGCACCGCACGGCGAGCCTCGCCGACCTGACGACTCTGCGCAGCCGGACATGGTTCGCGCCGCCCGTATGAGAGGAGCATCGATGCCGAACGACCATCCGACCGCCGTTCCGCTCTCCGGCTTCTTCCGAGACACGCTGCTCGACCAGTGCGGGGCCACGCTGCTCGAGACGTCGTGGCAGAAGAACGTCATCGTCGACGATTGCCGACGGCTGCTCGCGTCGTTCATGCACGACACGCCGGCCACCGTGGGCATCAAGGGGCTGCAGGTCGGCGCCGGCCTCGATGCGTGGGACGTGACGCCGCCGGCGGCTCCGGTGCCGGGGACGGCGGCGCTCACGGATCCACACCCATACCTCGTGCCGCCCGGCTCGCTCGCGATCGACTTCCTCGACGCGACCAGCACGCCGACCGCGACGCCGACGAACCGGATCCAGATCGTCGCCACGCTCGCGCCCGGCGTCCCCTCTTGGCCGGACGGCACTCACGCGACGAGCACGCTGCGCGAGTTCGGCCTCGTCGCGTCGCTCGGCGGCACGGACGTCCTCGTCAACTACCGCATCCACACCGCGATCGCCAAGGACCCGACGAGCACGCTCGTTCGGACGATCTGGCTCACGTTCTAGGAGGAGCGATGGCCGTCATCTCCAGCAACACGTTCAACGCGCTCCAGCGCTACGTGGCCGTCCGCCTCCAGCAGGGCGTGCCGGTCGTCGACGCGGACTGGAACGCGATGGAGGACACCCGCCGATACGAGCTGCGCGCGTACCTCAAGTGGTTCGTCGGCGACGGCGTCCCGGAGGGAAACGACGGCTTCCGGATCGTCGGCCAGGACGTCGTCGACGACTTCCTCATCTCGAAGGGCTACACGGGGACCCTCGACCCCGTGCGGCGAATCGGGCGCATCGTCGTCGACGGGCTCGACGTGATCGTCGACGCCGACGTCGCCTTCCGGTCGCAGCCGCTCCATACGAGCCAGGCGGGCGCCGCGGCGCTCGCGGCCGCACTCGGCGTTCCGGTCATCGACGAGCTGCCGACGCTCGACGGCACGGCGGCCGTCTACCTCGACGTGTGGGAGCGGCTCGTCACGCCGGCCGAGGACCCGGCGCTCGTCCTGCCGGGCCTCGGCACCGAGAGCTGCGCGCGCATGAAACGCGAGTGGGCCGTGCGGGGGCGCAGCGGGACCGCGGCGCCGGTCTCGGGGGACGTGGACTACCTCGCCGGGCACAGCTACTACCTGCTCGCGACGGTCACGAGGCGGACCTCGGCCGGCAACGTCCGGCCGACCGACGTCGGCGACCGGCGCGAGCAGCGGCTGCTCATGCCGCCGTCGTATCTCGTCACCGACATGCTCGGCACCGCGCCGGGCGACTATCGCCACGGGACGGGGCGGCCGGTGATCAGCTTCCGCGACGCGATCAACGCGTTGCTCCGCGGCGAGCTGCCCGCCTCGTCCGAGGCGGCGATCCTCGCCGCCGCCGGCGTCGACCAGCATCGGCGCGGCTTCTTCCTCGACGCGAGCGGCGGGCTCGACGTCGTGTGGCAGTCGGACCGCTCGGGCGGTGTCAACCAGGTGTTCGCGGCGCGTCTCGATCTCTCGCTCTTCTCCGGCGGCTTCACCGGTCCGCCCGAGCAGGTCACGACGGGCGCACCGGCTTCGGGCGATGCCCACGCGACGCTCGTCCCCGGTGGCGACGTCGTTGTCGCGTACACGAAGGGAGCGGGGCCGAACGCGGACGTGAAGCTACGACGGGGCCCGCTGCCGAGTCTCGCCGCCGCGGCCGAGCAGGCGGTCGCCGGCACGGCCGCAGTCGCGGAGGACACGCCCTTCGTCGTCACGAGCGGCAACGTCGTCGTCGTCCTCTGGCACAACGCGAGCACCAATCTGTGGATGTATCGGCGGTATCGCCACACCGACGACACGTTCCTCGACGCCGCCCCGGGTCTGCAACTCTCGGCGACGACGACCACCCAGAAGGACATCCACGCCGCCTGCGACGCCGGCGGCACGGTCTGGGCGGCGTTCCGGGCGGGCGGCGACATTCATGCGCTCTCGTACGTGCCGGGCACCGGCACGGTGGCAAACGAGACGACGCTCGACTCGGGTGCGACCGACCTCAACCCGTTCGTTCTGTGCCGTGCGAACGGAGACGTGCACGTGTACTGGACCGGCGGCACGCCGGCGACGATCTGGTCGGCCGTCTTCTCGAGCGGCGTCTGGGGAGCCGCGGCGGCCGTGAGCTTCCCGTCGCCGGTCAACCCGGCCGGCCAGGTCGCGGCGATGGAGCTCCCCGACGGGCGCATCTGGCTCGCGTTCTCACGCGGCACCGCGCCCACCCGCGATGTCTGGGTGGCAGTCCGCGCAGCGGTGGGCAACTTCGGAAGCCCGATCCAGCTCACGTTCGACCCGCACGACGACATGCTCCCGTTCGGCGTCGTCGATCCGACTACCGGTGCGCTCTACGTCCTGTGGACGAGCGACCGCGGCGGCAACCTCGACCTCTACTACAAGCGCATCGTGACGGCGGTCTAGACCGCGAAAGGACGACGACCATGGCCGCATCGATCTCCCCCACCTCCGCGGGCTCGACCAACCCGTACACGATCACCGCGTCGAAGGGCCTCATCGCCGACCTCAGCCTCGACTTCGGCGCGACCAACCCGAGCACGCTGTCGCTGACCTATCCGACCGGGACCGCGCCGACGATCGTCGTGATCGGCCCTTCTTCCACGCCGCACGACATAAGCGCGACGCCGGACGGGACGACGATCACCGACGGCAACCGTGATGTCCTCGTCTCCAAGGCATCCGCCGCCGGGACGGACACCGTGCAATGCGACATCACGGCGACCTCGGGCCTGGGGATCGACACGTGGCACATCCGCGTCTCGGCGGCGACGGCAACGAATTGGACGTTCCTCCAGGCGGACGGCGGCGTGACCCGACTCATGTGCGACCCCGTCAGCGGCATCACGCTCTCGTCGCCCGACCCGCCGGCCCCGACGGTCGGGCCACCGGCCACGGTCCGCGAGAAGCAGACGATTGTCATGACCGGCCCCAACCCGATCGCGGCGGGGACCGTGGTCGGCTCACCGAGCCCGACCGTCTACTGTCGCTGGCGCACATCCGGCGGGCCACCGATGGTCGACTTCCCCGATTGCGGCACCGTCGTCGGGCCGCCGACGAAGACCGTCGTCATGCCGGGTGTCTACGCCGACACGCCGTTCACGCTCGTACAGGAGGTGTGGTTCGACGCGGCGTGCCCCGCCCCCGGCGCTCCACCCCCCGGATTCCTCAACAGCGCGACGACCGAGGCGGTGACGATCAAGACCGCGCCGCAGCGCGTGATGTTCGTGCTCGACCGCTCCGGCAGCATGTGGGGCGACCGTTGGAACAACGCCGTCGCGGGAACCCAGATCCTGATCGATCTGATCGCAGCCATCCGCGCGCCGGCGGCGAACGCAGGCGACAAGATCGGCGTTCGGGTCTTCGAGGACCCTGCGTGCCACTGGGGAGCTGCGGCGGTGATACCGGTGAACGGGAACTTGGCGCTCTCCGCGCCGGCTGCGGCAGCCACTCTCACCGAAGGCCCGCCGCCGCACGACTTCGGCGCGGCAGGAACGTGCACGCCGATCGGCGACGGCCTGCTCGCCGCGATGGACGACCTGAAGGTGCTCGGCGTCGCCGATGAGCCCCACTTCACGATCATCCTGCTCACCGACGGCTACGAGAACAGCGGCGCGACGAAGGTCGACCCGAACGTCACGAACGCGGTGTCGATGACATTCGACACGGCGAAGACGATGAGCGGCCGATCCGACGTCGCCTCGCGCATGACGCTGTACGCGATCGGCCTCGGGACGTGGGTGCAGGACTCGACGCTCAACCGGCTCCCGTGGCCCCCGTATCCGTTCATGCCTCCGCTGACGCCGCAATACCGCAACGTCACCGACGTCAGCCAGCTCACCGACGCCATCGGGCAGATGGCGAGCTTCGGGATGGCCGCGCGACCCCTGGGCGCCCTCGGCGGCGACAACACGCCGGCCGACCCGGCGCCGCCGGGAACGCCCGGAACCTCTTCGCGCTACTTCTCGACGGAGACCGGCGTTCGCATCCTCGCCCTCGTCGTCCTCTGGCCCGACAACGGCAACCCCAAGACTCTGACGCTGTCGTACCGAAATGCAGGAGGCTCCGGCTACACCGCCACGGCCGTAGCTTTCAAGAACTTCCCGACCCACGGGTTCATCTCGATCGACCTGACCACCCTGCCGGCGGGCGCGAAAGACTGGCGCGTGGAGTGGCACGAGAGCGGCGTCATCCAGACGCTCGACGACGCGCATCTCCTCATCTACAAGGATCTCGACACGCTCGCCGACGCCCGCTTCGACAAGCTCGCGTACCGGACCGGCGACGAGATGCACGTCGAGGTTCGCGCTCGCACCGGAGCCGACGTCGTGAGCGGTCTCGAGGTCGTCGTCGAGCTGGCGCGGCCGGGGCAGTCGCTCGGCACCTACCTCGTCACCCACGGCACGGGCTGGCAGCCGGGCCAGGCGCAGGGACCCGATCCGCTCCCCGACAAGGCCTCGATGCTGCAGTTCGCGACGCGCCGGGCAGAGGGAAAGCAGAACCTGACGATTCTCACCCCGTCCGGCTTCTTCGTCGACGGCACGAACCAGCTGTGGGAGGACACCGACCCGGCCGGCGCCGGCAACTACCGCAACACGTACGCGAACGTCGACGTCGAGGGCACCTACACGTTCCGCTTCTACGTGCACGGGAAGCTCGCCGACGGCAGCGACTTCACGCAGGTGATGACGCACTCCATCTGGTGCGGCGTGCTTCCGGACCCCGGGGTCTCCACGGTCGCCACGACGACGGTCGGGACGAATCAGTTGCAGGTGTCGGTGACCCCGCGCGACGCGCGCGGCCAGTACCTCGGCCCGTTCTGGACGTCGTTGATCGACTTCCGGACGACGAGCGGCACGTGGCTGGGGCCGGTCGTCGACCACTACGACGGGTCGTACAGCCGGGTCCTCCAGCTGGAGGCCGGAATCGCCCCGACCGTCACTCCGGTCGTCGACGGCGTGCCGATCTACGGGACCATCGTCTCCACGGGCTGGCTGGGGAAGCTGATCGCCTGGCTCCAGCGCCTCTGCAAGAAGATCATCCGGCTTCTGCTCGCCCTCTTCGGGAAGAAGGTGAAGCCCTGATGTCCACCGTCCTCGACGTCATCGTCGGGGTCGTCGTCCCCGGGACGGGTCTCTACCTCGGGAACAGCATCAAGCGCCGCACCCGCGCGGAGGTGCAAGCCGCCGTGGCCGCGAAGCGGCTACCGGCCTACGCATCGCTGTGGAGGACGACGAAGGTCGCCTCGCCGATGCGCGCCGGCCCGTTGACGGCGCAAGAGCGCAGGGCGCTGTTCGACGAGATGACCGACTGGTACTACGACGGCGGCCAGGGAATGCTCATGACCGAGCAGACGCGGAACATCTACCTCACGGCGAAGAGGAACCTGACCTGCGCCGACGCCGACGTCGTGCCGGAATCGGTTGCCCACCGAATCGCACAGGAAGGAGAGGAGGCGCGGGGGCAGATGTCGATCGACCAGCTCTCGCTCTTGCGAACGTCGATGCGCGCGGACGTCGAGATCTTCACGGAGCCGTACGACGCGAGTCTCGACGAGAACGACATCGCGTTCCTCGAAGCCTGCGGCGTCGATTTCGACCGGAAGCCGTGGCGCCGCGCG
>DATAMX010000172.1:0-6261 GCA_036260475.1 Gaiellaceae bacterium
CGCGCGGCGAATGCCGGCGGAGCGTCGAGCGAGGTCGAAGCCGCGTTCACGCCCTCTTGTACGGCGCGCGGGCGGCCGATCGTCACATGGCCCAGGGTAGATAGCCTCGGACGAATGCGCCGCCTCGTCTTCCTCTGCGCCGTGCTCGTCTTCGTCGACACGATGCTGTTCGCGGCTCTGACCCCGCTCCTGCCGCACTTCGCCCACGAGTTCGGGCTGTCGAAGTCGCGCTCGGGCGTCCTCGTCGCCGCCTACGCAGGCGGTGCGCTCGTCGCCGGCCTGGGCGGAGGCATCGCGGCCACACGGCTCGGGGCCCGCCGCGCGGTGCTGATCGGCCTGACGCTCGTGGGGCTTGCGAGCCTCGGCTTCGCGTTCGCCGGCGACTTCTGGTCGCTCTTCGCCGCGCGCCTGCTGCAGGGTGGCGGGAGCGGCTTCACCTGGGCGGGCGCGTTCGCCTGGCTGCTCGCGGCCGTGCCGCGCGAGCGCCGCGGCCAGATGATGGGCACGGCGATGGGCTCCGCAACGTTCGGCGCGATGTTCGGTCCCGTCGTCGGCGCGGCGGCGGCGCTAGTGGGGCGCAGCGTCGTGTTCTCCGTGCTCGCGGCTTCCTGTGTCGTCCTCGGCGTATGGGCGCTGCGCATCGAGCCCGCGCCGACGGAGCAGCCCTCGCTCGCCGCAATGCGACGCGCGCTTCGGAACGCGACGTTCATGTCGGGCCTCCTTCTGATGTCGCTCGGCTCGCTGTTGTTCGGTGTCCTCGGCGTGCTCGGGCCGCTCCATCTCGCCGCGGCAGGCTGGGGCGCAGCTGCGATCGGCGCAGTGTGGCTCGCCGCCGCCGCGCTCGAGACGGTGCAGGCGCCGATCGCCGGCCGGATGAGCGATCGCAGCGGGCCGCTGCGGCCGGCGCGCATCGCGCTCGCCGGCGCCGTCGCCGCGTCGCTCGCACTCGCGCTCGGGTCGCGGCCCGCCGCCTACGCGCCGGTCATCGTCGTAGCGGCGGTGTTCTACGGCGTGCTATTCACGACCGCGTTTGCGCTCCTCGCCGACGGCGCCGAGGAGGCCGGCCTCGCGCAGGGCATGGCCTTCGGGCTGATGAACGTCGCCTGGGCCGGCGGTGCAGTGCTCGGTCCGTCGGCGGGCGGCGCCATCGCCGGTGCGACGGGCGACTGGATCCCGTTCGTGCTCGTCGCCGCAGTCTGCGTGGGGGTCTTCGGCGTGCTCCGGCGGCACGGATCCGCGAGCCGAGTGCCCGCTAAGCTAGGCGTCCCGGGCGCGTAGCTCAGCGGGAGAGCACTCGCTTCACACGCGAGGGGTCGCTGGTTCGATCCCAGCCGCGCCCATTGAACTTGGCAGTGCGCGAACCGTGTCCGTGACGACGCGGTAGGTAGCGCGAACCGACGCCCCGCCGCGCGACTCAGTCCGTTGTCTTGGCGAGCGCCTCGGGGCCCGTCGTCGCGGCTGGTTCGATGCGCGTCGCTTGCAGGTATTGATGGACGAACGCGATCGCCATTGAGCCTTCGCCGACGGCGGCTGCGACGCGCTTGACGGGGCCGGAGCGGACGTCCCCGCAGGCGAAGATGCCGGGGATGCTCGTCTCGAGGAGGTAAGGGTCGCGCTCGAGCTTCCAGGCGCCGACGGCCTGTACGTCGGCGCCGGTGAGGATGAAGCCGCGTCGGTCGAGCGCGATCTCCGCAGGAAGCCAATCCGTCTCGGCGTCCGCGCCGATGAAGATGAAGATCCCGTCGGAGGCGAGGCTCTCCGTTTCACCCGTGGCGGTATCGCGCATGTCGATCGACTCGAGCGCCTCGGCGCCGTGTGCGGCGACCACCGCTATGCCAAAACGCACGTCGATATTCGACCGGCTCCCAAGCTGCTCGATCAGGTAGTGCGACATGCTCTTCTCGAGCGAGTCGCCGCGGTACAAGATCGTGACGCTCCGTGCGTGGGTTGAGAAGAACATCGCTGCTTGCCCGGCCGAATTGCCCGCGCCGATGATCTGGATGTCGAGGCCGTGCACGTTCGGTGCTTCGCTGCGCGCCGCACCGTAGGAAATCCCTTTGCCGACCAGCGGCTCGAATCCCTCGATCTCGAGCCGCCGCCAGGAAACGCCGCAGGCGAGGATGATCGATTTCGCCTGGATCAGGTCGCCTCCGTCCAGGTGCAACTGCTTGCGCTCTGCGTCGACGCGGGTGATCGCCCGCGTGACGAGGATCTCGGCCCCGAGCCGCCGAGCCTGCTGGAGTGCCCGGCTCGCGAGCTCGTCCCCAGACACGCCGGAGGGGAAGCCGAGGTAGTTCTCGATCCGCGACGAAGTGCCGGCCTGGCCGCCTGGCGCCTCTCGCTCGACGACGAGCGTGCGCAGGCCCTCCGAGGCGCCGTAGACCGCCGCCGCGAGGCCCGACGGGCCCGCGCCGACGATGACCGTGTCGTACTCGGCCGCCTGTGGTTCCGTGTTGAGTCCCAGCAGCTCTGCGACCCGCCGCAGCTGCGGCCGCACCACGGTCTTTCCGCCGACAACCCTGATCACCGGACAGTCCGACTCACTCGGCAACGGCCCGCCCCATTGCGTCTCGGCATCGGGATCACCCGGCCGTAGCCAGACGAAGCTGATCTGGTTCCGGTCGAGGAAGTGGCGCAGCCGCGCGCAAGCGGCATCGAGGCGGTGGCCGACCACGAGCGCGCGCGGCGGCGGAGCCTGGGCAGCGATCCCTTGCAGACCCCGAGCACCACCGATCCGCTCGCCCGCAAGTCGCCCCACCTCCTGCGCGACTGCCGGGCAGAGCGCCGCCAGCGAGTGGTAGTCCTGCGCGCTCAGTCGCGCAACCCGCGTCCTCTCGGCAGCGCGGAAACCGACCGGAAAGAGCGAGCCGAGCGTGATTGGAACTTCGCCGAACACATCACCCGGCTTACGCTCGCCGACCACGCGCTCGACGCCATCGACGAGCTTCACCGCCTGAACGCGTCCTGCAAGGACGGCGAAGAGGGCGCGCTCGTCTCCCTCGTGCGCCGCATACTCACCCGGCAGCAAGGTGATGTCGGCAGCCGCACGCGCGAGCCGATCGCGCTCGCCGACGCCGAGGCTCGCGAACACCGAGATACCGGCAATCTCCTCGGCCGTCACCATCCGCGCCGCCACCCTATCCGCACAGCGGCTCAGCCTCAATCACGACGTGGTTCGCGAACCGCGAAGCTTCACCCACTACGGCAGATCGACGACGAGCGCCTCGCGGAGCACCTTGCCGGTCGGGCCGCGGGGTAGCTCGTCGAGCACTTCGATGCGGCGCGGGTACTTGTACGACGCGAGCCGCTCCTTGACGAATGCGGCGAGCTCTTCCGGCTCGACGTCTCCGACGACGAACGCGGCCACCTCCTCGCCGAGGATGTCGTCGGGTACACCGACGACCGCCGCCTCGCGCACCGCGGGATGGGAGGAGAGCGCGTTTTCGACCTCGCGCGGATACACCGTGTAGCCGCCGCGCAGGATGACGTGCTTCTTCCGGTCGAGCAGGAACAGGTAGCCGTCGTCGTCGACGTGACCGATGTCTCCGGTGGGCACACCGTCGACGAGGATCTCTCCGTCGTCGGCGATGGCGAGCGCCTGGCCCGCCGTCGCCCGGCCGACGGACCCCGCCCGGCGAGGCTCGTCGTGCCGGTTGACGGCGACCGCGCCGCCGACCTCCGTCATGCCGTAGCCCTCCAGCACGACGGCACCGAAGCGCTCCTCGAACGCGTCGGCGACAGCCGCCGGCAACGGCGCGCCGCCCACGTGGGCAAGGCGCATGCGCGGCGCGCGACCCGTCTCCACCGAGGCCTGCACGAGCGCGGCGAGCATCGTCGGAACGCCCATGAACACCGTCACGCCCTCGCGTTCGATCGTCTCGAGCGCCAGGCGCGCGTCGAAGCGCGGCATGAGCGCAAGACACGCGCCGACATGTATGGCCGCGTTCATGCAGCCGGTCATGCCGAAGACGTGTGAGAGCGGAGCGGCGCCGAAGAGGACGTCGGCCTCGGTGAATCCGAGCGCGTCGGCGACGGCGGCCGCGTTGCGAGCGAGCGTCGTTGCGCTGAGCTCGACCCGCTTCGGCTCGCCCGTCGTCCCCGACGTGAACAAGACGACGGCGGTGTCGGGCTGCGGCGCGAACGAGACCGAGCGCTCGCTCACCTCCGATTCTGAGAGCAACGGATTGAGCGGGACGACGACCCCGCCCTTCCGCAGGGTGCCGTGGAAGCGGGCGACCGAGTCCGGCATGTTCGGCATGACGAAGACGTCGAGCCCGGAACAGCCCGCGCGTTCGGCCTCCGCGTCGAGCTCGGCGTACGTCAGTCGCCGCCCCTCGAAGACGAGCGCCGGTCGCTCCGGGAAGCGCGCGGCGGTCGCAGCGAGATTCACGACCGGCGATAGGTCTCGAGACCCGGCCGGATCGCCTTATCGTCGAGGAACTGCTGCAGCCCCTGCTCCCGTCCGCGCTCGCGGTCGAGAAACTGCGATTGCTCGAGCTTCGCGTACAGGTAGTCCTCCGCCGTGTCCCAGCTCATCGTCTGCGCGTGCTTGAACCCGAGCTTCGCGGCCCGCAGGACGACCGGGTTCTTCTCGAGCAGCTCGCGCGCGAGGCTCTCGACAGAGCTTCGGAGCTCGGCGCGCGGAACGCTCCAGTTGACCAGGCGCATCTCCGCAGCCTTGGGGCCGTCGAAGGTGCGGCCCGTCATGATGTAGAGGAGCGCATCGCGGACGCCGACCGTCTCCGCGAGCCCGCGGCTGACGAGGGAGCCCGGCGGGATGCCCCAGTTGATCTCGGAGAGGCCGAAGGTCGCCTCGTCGGCGGCGACCGCGAGATCGCACGCCGCCAGCGGAGTGAACGCGCCGCCGAAGCACCAGCCGTTGACCATCGCGATCGTCGGCTTCGCGTATGTCCGGAGAATGCGCCACTGCCAGTAGTTCGCATCGCGGCGCACGCGGCGCTGGACGTGCTCGGCCTGCTGGTCGACCTCGCGGAAGTACTCCTTCAGATCCATCCCCGCGGAGAACGAGTCGCCGGCGCCCGTGAGCACGAGCACGCCGACGTCGTCTTTCGCGTCGAGCTCCAGCAGCACGTCGACCATCTCGGCGTTGAGCGTCGGGTTCATCGCGTTGCGCTTCTCGGGGCGATGCAGCTCGACCCAGGCGATGCCGTCGTCGACGTCGACGCGCACGGTTGTCCACGTTCCGATGTGCATGACCTACCCCCAGATCTCGTGTGCGACGTCTACGACGAGGCGGAGCTTCGCGATCTCCTCGTCGATCGTGAGCGCATTGCCTTCGACGGTCGACGAGAAGCCGCACTGTGGCGACAGGCAGAGCTGATCGACGTCGACGTGCTGCGAAGCCTCCTCGACGCGACGCTTGATCGCGTCCTTCTCCTCGAGCTCGCCGCGCTTCGTCGTGACGAGACCGAGCACGACCTGCTTGCCCTTCGGAAGAAAGCGCAGCGGCGCGAATCCGCCCGAGCGCTCGTCGTCCCACTCCATGAAGAAGCCGTCGACCTCGAGCTCGTTGAAGAGCGCCTCGGCGACGAAGTCGTAGCCTCCCTCGGCCGCCCACGACGAGCGGAAGTTGCCGCGGCACATGTGCGTCGTCACCGACATGCCCGCGGGCCGCGACGCGAGCGCCTCGTTGATGTGGTGGATGTACTCCACGTGCTGGCGCTCCGGATCGCCCCCGATCGACGCGACGTACTCGCGCTGGTGCGGGTCGTTGAGATACGCGAGGCTCGTGTCGTCGAACTGGAGGTACGTGCAGCCGAGCTCCCCCAGTCCGGTCACCTGCTTGCGGTAGGCGCTCGTCAGGCCGGCCCAGAACGAGTCGAGGTCGGGGTACACGGCCGGGTCGATCGCCGCCTTGCCGCCACGGTAGTGGACCATGCTCGGCGACGGGATCGTGAGCTTCGGGACGGCGCTCGTCACCGACTCCCGGAGAAACCGGAAGTGGTCGCCGAAGATCGTCTCCGTCACGTCGAGCGGGCCGTTCACGTGCAACGCGGCGGGAGTGAACTCGATGTCCCCTTCCGGGTTGTGGAACTTGACGGATATGTGGCCCGCTTCCTTCGTGACCCCGTCGAGCTGATAGATGAAATCCATGTGCCACGACGCGCGGCGGAACTCGCCGTCGGTCGCGGACTGCAATCCGACCTCCTCCTGCATGCCCACCGCCTCGCGGATCGCCCCGTCCTCGATCGCACGCAGCTCGTCGTCGTCGATGCGCCCCGCCGCGTGCTCGTCCCGCGC
>DATAMX010000173.1:0-12040 GCA_036260475.1 Gaiellaceae bacterium
ACGGGGATCGGCTCCTCGATCGGGTCGACGCCGGCGTAGTCCATCGCCAGATCCCGCGAGCCGTGCAGGCGCTCGTTGATGCGCTTGGCGCCGAGGTGGGTGAGGTCGAGCAGCACGGTGCAGTCGACGCCGCGGCCCTCGAGGATCTCGGTGGCCTCCGACCGCGACACGACGTCGCGGGAGGCGAGCTCGAGCTTGTTGGGCGCGTACTTGCTCATGAACCGCTCGCCCTCGGAGTTCAGGAGGTAGCCGCCCTCGCCGCGGGCGCCCTCCGTCACCAGCACGCCGCTCGGGTTGAGCGTCGTGGGGTGGAACTGCATGAACTCCATGTCCTTCAGCGGCACGCCGGCGCGCAGCGCCATCGCCGTGCCGTCGCCCGTGCACGCGTACGCGTTCGTCGTCACGCGGTACTGGCGGCCGGCGCCGCCGGTGGCGAGGACGACCGTCTTGCCGCCGAGCGTCTTCAGGCCGCCGTTGAGGAGGTCCCAGCAGATGACGCCCTGGCAGCGGCCGTCGTTGACGACGAGCTGCCAGGCGAAGAACTCCTCGTACACCTTGATGTCGCGCTTGCACACCTGCTCGTACAGCACCTGGATGAGCACGTGGCCGGTGATGTCCGCCGCGTAGACCGTGCGCGGCGATCCGGCGGCGCCGAACGGCCGCTGTGCGAGGCGTCCGTCGGGCTGGCGGGAGAAGAACGCGCCCCAGTTCTCGAGCTGGATGATGTCGCCGGGAGCCTCGCGCGTGAAGATCTCGATCGAGTCCTGATCGCCGAGGTAGTCCGAGCCCTTGACGGTGTCGTAGGCGTGCGTCTCGGGGCTGTCGTCGGCCGCGTTCCCGAGCGCCGCGTTGATGCCGCCCTCCGCTGCGCCGGAGTGGGAGCGCGTCGGGTGGAGCTTCGAGATCATCGCGACGTCCGCGCCGGCGTCGAACGCCTCGATCGCGGCGCGCATGCCGGCGCAGCCTGCGCCGACCACGAGAACGTCGTGCTCTCCGATCACCGCTGAATGACGCTAGCGCAACCGGAGCGGCGGCCGCGCTAGAACCGCGGCCCCGCCAGGGCCAGCTCGGGCTCGTCGAACTTCTCGAAGTTGTCCCGGAACATCTGGGCGAGCTCCTGCGCCTTCCGGTCGTAGGTCTCCGGGTCGCTCCAGGTGCTGCGCGGGTCGAGGAGGCCCGCCTCGACGCCCGGGACCGCGAGCGGGACGCGGAAGCCGAAGACCGGGTCGACGCGGTACTCGACGTCCTCGAGCCCGCCCGAGAGCGCGGCGTGGAGCAGGGCGCGCGTGGCGGCGATCGGCATGCGGACGCCCTCGCCGAACGGGCCGCCGGTCCAACCGGTGTTCACGAGCCAGACGCCGGCGCCGTGCTCGTCGAGCTTGCGCCCGAGCATGTCGGCGTACACGGCCGGGGGCTGCGGCAGGAAGGGCGCGCCGAAGCACGTCGAGAACGTCGGCTGCGGCTCGGTGATGCCGATCTCCGTCCCCGCGAGCTTCGAGGTGAAGCCCGAGAGGAAGTAGTACAGCGCCTGCTGCCGGTTGAGCCGCGCGAGCGGCGGAAGGATCCCGAATGCGTCCGCGGTGAGCATCACGACTGCCGACGGATGGCCGGCGCGCTTGTCCGGGTGCGCGTTCGCGATCTGCTCGAGCTTGTACGCCGCCCGTGTGTTCTCGGTCTTCGCCGCGTCGTCGAGGTCGAGACGCCCGCGCTCGTCGACGACGACGTTCTCGAGGATCGTCCCGAACGTGCGGGTCGTGCGGTAGATCTCCGGTTCCGCGGTCTCGGAGAGCTTGATCACCTTGGCGTAGCAGCCGCCTTCGAAGTTGAAGACGCCGCTCGTTCCCCAGCCGTGCTCGTCGTCGCCGATGAGCGCGCGCTCAGGGTCGGCCGACAGGGTCGTCTTGCCCGTGCCGGAGAGCCCGAAGAAGATGGCGGAGCGGCCATCCTCGCCGACGTTCGCCGAACAGTGCATCGGCAGCACGCCTTCGAGGGGGAGGCGGTCGTTCATGACGGTGAAGATCGACTTCTTGATCTCGCCGGCATAGAACGTCCCTCCGATCAGCACCTCGGTGCGCGACGGGTGCAGGACGATGAACGTCCCGGTGCGCGTGCCGTCCTCCTCGGGGACCGACTCGAGCCCGGGAGCGTGCAGGACGAGCGCCTGCGGGGCGAAGCCGCGCAGCTCGTCCGGCGTCGGGTCGATGAACATCGTGCGCGCGAACAGCGCGTGATACGGGTGCGTCGTCACGACGCGGACGGCGATGCGGTGCGCGGGATCGGCGCCGGCGAACGCGTCGACGACGTAGAGCGTCGGCTCGAGCGAGAGATAGTCCGTGACCCTGTCGCGCAGGTGGTCGAAGGAGCCCTCGGCGATCTCCTGGTTGCCGTCCCACCAGATCCGTCCCTCCGAGCCGCGCTCGCGGACGACGAACTTGTCCTTCGGCGAGCGGCCCGTGTGCCGGCCCGTGTCGACGACCATCGGGCCGCCCTCGCCGATGCGGGCCTCACCGCGCGCGAGTGCGTGCTCGTACAGCATCGGCGTGCTCGGGCTCGCCACGACGACGCCCGTGGGGGTGATCCCGTGGATCCGGAGGTCCACGCCCCCGCGAACGTCCATCGTCGTCACCCTCGTATCGTACGCGCGATGGGGAAACGGCCGCGGAGCGACGGCGTCATCTCGCTCAGGCCGTGGAGCGAAGCCGATGTGGACGAGATGGTCGCGTGCCTCGACGGGGACGAGGAGATCTCCCGCTGGCTCGAGCAGATCCCGCAGCCGTACACGCCGGCAGACGCGCAGGCGTTCCTCAGCCGAACGGACGAGACGACGTTCGCGGTCGTCGACGCCGAGGACGGCGGCGTGCTCGGCGGGATCGGGCTCAAGTGGAACGACTCGCACGACGTCGCCGAGATCGGGTACTGGGCACGCCTCGACGCGCGCGGCCGAGGCGTGACGACGCGGGCGCTCAAGCTCGCGAGCAGCCTCGCGTTCCAGGAGGGCGCGGCGCGCGTGCAGCTGCGTGCGGACGTCGAGAACGTCTCGTCGCGACGCGTCGCCGAGAAGGCCGGATTCACGGCGGAGGGCGTGCTGCGCGAGGCGCACTGGAACCCGCGCCTCGGCCGGCGGCAGAGCTGGGTCATGTACTCCGTGCTGCCGGGCGAGCTCAGGACCTGACCTCGGCTGCGCCTGCGCCGATCGCCTCCGCCTCGGGCGGGATCGTCTCCGTGCGCACGACGAGCGCGACGCACGCGAGCACGAGGAGCGCGCCGACGCCGATCGTCCACGTCAGCGACTCGTGCAGGACGATCGCGCCGAGCACGATGGCGACGATCGGGTTCACGTACGCGTACGTGGCGACCGTCCCGAGCGGAGCGTTGTCGAGCAGCCACACGTATGCGGTGTAGCCGACGAGCGACCCGAACGTGACGAGGTAGCACCAGCCGAAGATCGAGCGCGCCGAGAAGTCGCCGAAGTGCGGGTGTGTCGTCGCGAGGCCGATCGGAAGCAGGATCGCGCCGCCGACGAGCATCTCGATCGACGTCGCCGCGAAGGAGTCCGCAGGCATCGGCAGGCGGCTGGAGAGGAACGAGCCGGTCGCCCACATCACGGCGGAGACGACGACGATGAGCATCGCCCACAGCGGCGCGCCGCCGCTCGGGCGCACGAGCAGCGCGAGCCCCGCGAAGCCGACGCCCACGCCCACGAGCGTCGCCGTCGGCGGGCGATCCGATCCGAGCGTTCGCAGCAGGACGACCCAGAGCGGCACCGAGCCGATGACGAGCGACGACACGCCCGTCGCGACGTGCCGCTCCGCGACGAAGAGCACCGCGTTCGCACCGGGGAGGAGCGCGCCGACGAGCACCGCGGACGCGAGCTCGGCCGGACGGACGCGCAACACTCCGGGCCCGCGGCGCCACGCAGTGAACGCCGTCATCAGCAGCCCGGCGGCGACGAAGCGCGTCCCGACCGCGAACAGCGGCGGGATCGTCTCGCCGGCCAGCTCGATGCCGAGGTACGTCGAGCCCCAGATGAGGTAGACGGTCCCGAGCGCGACCCAGACCTTCGTCCGATGCGGCACAGGCCAACACTGCCGGTTCGGGCGCAGGCTGCGCACGTCCGGCGTCGAACAGACGACCGTGGACGTCCACAAGGCCGCCGCGCGCTTCCTCGACTCGCCCGCGCTCTCGGACGGGACGCGGCGCGCGTACGGCTACGACGTGAACGAGTTCTGCCACTGGCTGGAGCGCCGCGGCTCGAAGCTGGACGGCGTCGACATCCGCGTGCTCGTCGACTACGCCACGCACCTCGGCGCCGCGCGCCCGGGCAGGCGGCCGCAGAAGCTCGCCCCGGCGACGATCTCACGCAAGCTCGCCGCCGTCCGCGCGTTCCTCCGCCATGCCCTCGGGCCGGCGCGCGTTCCCGAGGCGGTGCTCGGCCCCCGTCGCACGCGCCGCCTCCCGGACGCGCCGCGCGCGGCCGAGGTGGAGTCCCTGCTGGCCGCGCTGGAGGGGGACGGCCCGATCCCGCTGCGCAACCGCGCGCTCGTCGAGCTCGTGTACTCCGCCGGCCTGCGCAGCGCCGAGGCCGTCGGCCTCGACCTCGGCGACGTCGACTTCGAGCAGGAGCTCGTGCACGTGCGGCTCGGGAAGGGCGCGAAGGACCGGGTCGTCCCCCTCGGGGAAGAGGCGGCACACTGGATCGCGCGCTACCTCCGCGACGGGCGCCCCGAGCTCGCCCGCGGCGCGGAGAACGCCCTCTTCCTCTCGGCGCACGGCAAGCGGCTCGACACGAGCACGCTCCGCCGTCTCGTCCCGCACCCGCACCGGCTGCGCCACGCGTTCGCGACGCACCTGCTCGAGGGCGGCGCCGACCTCCGCACGATCCAGGAGCTACTCGGGCACAGCTCGCTCTCGACCACCCAGGTGTACTCGCACGTCGACGCCCGACGCCTGCGCCGCGTGTACGACCACGCGCACCCACGATCATGAGCCGGGACAGCGCCGTCGACTCGTTCCTCGCGCTCTCCGCCACGCGGCTTGCGCCGCGCACAGTCGAGGCCTACCGGCGCGACCTGGCCGACGTCGCCGGATTCCTCGAAGCGTCGCCGGACAAGGCGACGCCCGATCGGCTGGCTGCGTACGTCGCGAGCATGCGCGCACGGGGGCTCGCTGCGACGACGATCGGCCGCCGCATCGCCGCACTGCGCTCCTTCTATCGCCACCAGATGCTGATCGGCGCGCGCGCCGACAACCCGGCCGCGGAGCTCGACCTCCCCCGCCGCGCGCGCACGCTGCCGCGCACGCTCTCACCCGGCGAGGCGGAGCGGCTGATCGAGGCCGCGTCGGGGACGGCGCCGCGCGCGCTCCGCGACCGGGCACTCGTCGAGCTCATGTACGGAGCGGGCCTGCGCGTCAGCGAGGCGGTCGGGCTCGACCGCTCGGGCGTCGACCTCGAGCGCCGTCTCGTCCGCTGCCTCGGCAAGGGCTCGAAGGAGCGCGTCGTCCCGATCGGCCGCGAGGCCGCGGACGCCCTCCGCCGCTATCTCGCCCGCGGACGGCCCTTTCTCGACCGCCGCCACCGCCCGGAGCTCTTCCTCAACGCCCAGGGCGGCGCGCTCACTCGCGCAGGCGCGTTCCTCATCCTGCGCAAGCTCGCGGCCGCCGCCGGCCTGGAGCCGGATCGCGTCCACCCCCACCTCCTGCGGCACTCCTTCGCCACCCACCTGCTCGAGGGCGGCGCCGATCTACGATCCGTCCAGGAGATGCTCGGACACGCCGATCTCTCGACCACCGAGCGGTACACGCACGTATCCGATCGGCGGCGCAGGGAGTTGTTCTTCCAGGCGCACCCTCACGCGCGGAAGAAGGCTTGACATGACGACCAATCTCCACATCGTGCTGATCGCCATCCTCACCATCGGGATCGGCTGGATGATGATGACGGCCGGGGTGCAGAAGAGCGCCCTGGAGTGGCGACGCCGGCGGCGGATCTGCCCGTCCTGCGGCCGCGAGATCCATGCTCGCGTCTGCGACGCTTGCGCCGGTTGAAAGTGCTGCGCACTTTCAACCGATGAAGGGTCCCGCTTCGCGGGAGCGCCCGCCGGCGGAGCCGGCGGGCTCTTGAGGGTGTCGGCGGCGGTTCGGTTCTGCGCGCGCGGTGGCGGCTACCGCCGTCCCCGCGCGCTAGTGCGGCCTCCGCTAAGGCTGCGCCTTAGCTCCGGCCTGGAATGTTGGACTGGGTCGGGGCGCTTACTGCAGTAGACCTCCCGCCCCAGGCCCCGACCAAGGCCGGAGCGTAAGCCAGGCGGAGCCGGCTTACGCTCAGGCGGCCTAGCGGGCGGGGACGGCGTAGCCGCCACCGCCCGCGCAGAACCAAACCGTCGCCCCGCGACCCCAAGAGCTCGCGGGCTCCGCCCGCGAGCGCTCCCGCGAAGCGGGACCCTCATAAGCCGAAAGTGCGAAGCACTTTCGGCTCAGCGAGAAGTGCGAAGCACTTTGAGCTGCTTAGCGACGCCTGCCGCCGCCTTGCGCAGCTGCGCGTCCGCCTCGTCGTCTCCGGCGAGGCCCTCGAGCAGCACGATCGTGTCGCGCTGCGGCGAGCCGTTCTTCAGGGCGAGGACGGCGAGCCGGCGGACCGCCTCGTTCCCGTCTCCGCTGACGAGGGTGTGCAGCAGCGGGCGCACCCCGTTTACGGTCGACGGATGGTCGCGGGAGAGCATCTCGACGGACAGGAGCGCAGATCCGCGGCACGCGGGGCTCTCGTCGTCGAGCCCGCGCCGGAGCAGCTCCTCCTTCGCACGCCAGTGGAACTGCCCGATGGCGCGATAGGCGATCGCGCGCTCGCGGAAGTCCTGGCTACGGGCCGCCGCCTCCAGCTCGTCGCCCCACTGAGCGCGCAGATCTGCGAGCTCGCGCTCGGATCCCTCCTGGGCGAGCGCGTCGGCCTGTGCAGCCGCTTCCTGCAACGTCACGCTTCGGACTCTAAATACACTGCTGACCCGTGGCCCACCGAGTCGTACTCATTCCCGGCGACGGGACGGGGCCCGAGCTGACCGAGGCGACGCGGCGCGTCCTCGAGGCGACCGGCGTCGACTTCGACTGGGAGGTGCGCGAGGCGGGCGCCGACGTCATGGAGCAGTACGGCGGGAATCCGCTGCCGCCCGAGGTGCTCGAGGCCATTCGCGACACCGGCGTGGCCCTGAAGGGGCCGATCACCACGCCGGTCGGGGGCGGCTTCCGCTCGGTCAACGTCGCGCTCCGCAAGGAGCTCGACATGTACGCCCAGGTACGGCCGATCAAGAGCTATCCCGGCGTGCGCTCGCGCTTCCAGGACGTCGACCTGATCATCGTGCGCGAGAACACCGAGGACCTGTACGCGGGCATCGAGTACGAGCAGGGCACCGATGATGCCGAAGAGCTGATCCGCTGGATCGAGTCGAAGGGCGGCCGGCTCCGGCACAGGGACGCGGGCATCTCGATCAAGCCGATCTCCGTCACCGGCACGCGCCGCATCTTCGAGTTCGCCTTCGACTATGCGCGCAAGAACAACCGCAAGAAGATCACGGCCGTGCACAAGGCGAACATCATGAAGTTCAGCGACGGCCTGTGGCTGCGCGTCGCGCGCGAAGTGGCCGCCGAAAACGAGGACATCCAGTTCGACGACCGCATCGTCGACAACATGTGCATGCAGCTCGTGCAGCGCCCCGAGGAGTACGACGTCCTCGTGCTGCCGAACCTGTATGGAGACGTTCTCTCCGATCTCTGCGCCGGGATGATCGGCGGCCTCGGCATGGCGCCGGGCGCGAACTACGGCGACGACGTCGCCGTGTTCGAGCCGACGCACGGCTCGGCGCCGAAGTACGCGGGCCAGAACAAAGTCAATCCCATGGCGCAGCTGCTGTCGGGGATGCTCATGCTCCGCCACCTCGGCGAGCAGGGGGCCTCGACGCGGCTCGAGCGGGCGATCGCGGACGTGATCTCCGAGGGCGCCAGCGTGACCTACGACATGAAGCCGACCCGCGACGACCCGACGGCCGTCGGGACGAGCGAGGTCGCCGACGCGATCATCGACAAGCTGGAGACAGGGGTAACCGCATGAGCGAGAGACGGAAGGTCACGGTGGTCGGCGCGGGGAACGTCGGCGCGACCTGCGCACAGGTGCTGGCGACGCGCGACTACGCGGACGTCGTCCTCGTCGACATCAAGGAGGGCCTGCCGCAGGGCAAGGCGCTCGACATCAACCAGATGGGCGCCGTGCTCGGCTACGAGCCGAACGTCCTCGGCTCGAACGGCTACGAGGACTCGGCCGGCTCGAGCGTCGTCGTGATCACCGCGGGCCTCCCGCGCTCTCCGGGCATGTCGCGCGACGACCTCGTGTCGACGAACGAGAAGATCGTCGGCTCGGTGACCGAGCAGGTCGTGGCGCAGAGCCCGGACGCGATCCTCATCGTCGTCTCCAACCCGCTCGATGCGATGTGCCACGTGGCCCGGAACGTCTCCGGCTGGGCGAAGGAGCGCGTCTTCGGCATGGCGGGCATCCTCGACACCTCGCGCTTCTCCACGTTCATCGCCTGGGAGACCGGCTCGTCGGTGAAGGACGTTCAGGCGACCGTGCTCGGCGGCCACGGCGACCAGATGGTGCCCGTCGTCTCGGCGACGACCGTCGGCGGCATCCCGCTGCGCAAGCTCGTCTCCGACGAGCGCATCCAGTCCATGGTCGAGCGTACGTCGAAGGGCGGCGGCGAGCTCGTCAACCTCCTCGGCACGTCGGCGTGGTACGCGCCGGGCGCGGCCGCCGCTCAGATGGTCGACTCGATCATGCTCGACGAGAAACGCGTGCTCCCGTGCACGGCGTACCTCGAGGGCGAGTACGGGATCGACGGCCTCTACATGGGCGTGCCGGTCAAGCTCGGCGCCCGCGGCATCGAGCAGATCGTCGAGCTCGACCTCACCGACGACGAGCGTGCGGCGCTGCAGGCCTCGTCCGACGCCGTGCGCGAGGTCGTCGGCGTCCTGACCACGTAGGGAGCTCTTGGACCTCGGGCTGAGCGGTCGCACGGCGCTCGTCTTCGGCGCGTCGTCCGGGCTCGGCCTCGCGAGCGCCGAGGCCCTCGCCGCCGAGGGCGCGAACATCACGCTCGTCGGCCGCCGCCGCGACCTGCTGGAGCGCGAGGCCGAGCGGATCGGCGGGCTCGCCGTCCGCGGCGACGTCACCGCTCCCCGCGATCTGGAGCGCGCTGTGGAGCAGACCGTGACCGCCTTCGGCGGAATCGACATCCTCGTCTGGAACGGCGGCGGGCCGACGCCCGGCACCGCGCTCGACGTGACGCCGGAATCGCTCGCGGAGGCGCTCGAGCTCCTGCTCGAGCCGGCTGTCCGGCTCGTCCACCTCTGTCTGCCGTACCTCGAACGGAGCCCTGCCGGCCGCATCGTCGCGATCACGTCGATCGCCGCGAAGGAGCCGGTGCGCCATCTCGCGCTCTCGAACGCATTCCGGCCCGCCGTGTCCGGCTGGCTGAAGACGCTCGCGGGAGAGCTCGGGCCTAAGGGCATCACGGTCAACTGCGTCGCACCCGGCCGCATCGCGACCGCGCGCCTGGACCATCTCTATCCGGACGGGCCGACCGATGCCGACCTCGACGACATCCCACTGCGCCGCTGGGGCGAGCCGCGGGAGCTCGGCGACGTCGTGTGCTTTCTCGCCGGCGACCGCGCCCGCTACGTCACGGGGCAGACCATCGCCGTGGACGGCGGGCTGCAGCGGGCGCTGTTCTGATGCGGCGCCAAGTCGGCCCGGCGCACATCGCCGGCGCGCTCGTGGGCCTCGTCGTCGTCGCCGGAATCGTGCTCTACCTCGTCCCCTCGAACAGCTACCTGCTGCTGCCCGACCGCGCGCACGCCGTTGCACCGCTCGTCCGCGTCCAAGGCGCGCATCCGGCGAAGGGCCGGGGCGGGATCTACTTCGTCGACGTGTTCGAGCGGCGCGCGAGCCTGCTCGAGTCGCTCTTCCCGTTCATCCGCTCGGGTGCGACGCTCGTCCCGGCAAGGCTGATCGTGCCGCCCTGCTCGAACGACCGGCAGGTGCGCAGCGCCGACCTGCACGCGATGAGCCTGTCGCAACGCATCGCAGCTGCAGTCGCTCTTCGACGGCTCGGCTACCACGTGCACACGACGCCGAACGGCGTCATCGTCAGCGCGATCGATCTCGGCAGCCACGCGACCTGCAACCTGCAGCCGGACGACGTGATCGACACGCTGAACGGCAAGCCGACGCCGACGATCGCCGCGCTCCAGCACGCGCTCGGAGCCGTCCATCCCGGTGCCGTCGTGGAGGTCGGCGTCGAGCGCGGGTCCCAGGAGCTGACGCTGCGGATCCAGACGATCCGCAACCCGTTGGACACGAGTCGCGCGATCATCGGCTTCGCGCCCGACCAGTCCGCCGGCATCCATCTGCCGATCAACGTGCGGATCGATGCCGGAAACGTGGGCGGCCCGTCGGCCGGCCTCGCGTTCGCCCTTCAGGTGATGGAGGCGCTGGGCCACAAGGTCGACCGCGGCTACCGGGTCGCGGCCACCGGGGAGATGAAGCTGGACGGCAGCGTGGCCGCGATCGGCGGGATCAAGCAGAAGACGTTCGGCGCCCGCGAGGCAGGCGCGGACGTCTTTCTCGTGCCCGTCGCTGGGGAAAACGCGGCGGACGCGCGGCGGTACGCGCACGGCCTGCGCATCATCCCTGTGCGCAGTTTTCAACAGGCGTTGCGCGCGCTGGCAACCCTGCCCCGAAAGGGCTAGAAACAGCACCTTTCGGCGGGTTCGAATCTGCCGGAAACTCGTTAGTTTTCGTCTCCGGCAACGCTTTCACGCGGCCGAGAACGGGCCTATGATCGCTCCTCGTCCCCCGCTGTTCCACACCGACCAAAAGGCACCGTGAGCAAAAAGACAAAATCGACCTGCAACGATTGCTATTTCCGCTGCGCCGGTCTGTGCGCACTCCCCGGCGAAGAGATCTGCCCCACGTTCCGGCTCATGGCCGCCGGGCACCTGGCCCCTCCCCCGCAGCCTCGGCTCGTCGCGCGGCCGCTCGCCGCCGCCGCCAACGCAGCGTAGGCCGAGGCGTCGCTTGCGATGCCGACAAAGCGGTCTCGCCGGCTTCGCCGGCGAGACCGATTAGGCTTTGCCCGTGCGCTTCCTGCGCAGGCAACGAGACGCGGCCGGGCAGCTCGACGAGCAATGGCAGCCGAAGGTGTACGCGCGGCTGATCGTGCTCGCACTCGTCGTCGCGTACGCGATCGCGTTCATCCTCGAGAACGGCAAGCACGTGTCGGTGCACTTCGTGTTCGCGACGACGAGGGTGTCGATCGTCTGGCTGATCCTCCTCAGCCTCGCACTCGGCGCCATCGGAGGGATCCTGCTCTCGCAGCTGGAACGGCGGCGGCGTCGCCGGAACGCGGGCGAGTAGCGCGCAGCACGGTCTGGGCGACTGGACGCTCGCGCACGGTACTGCCCGTTACCTACCTGGGCTGTTCATCTGCTCCCCGTAGATGGTCTGCCACGAGTCCCAGGTGATCTTGAGGATCACAGCGGTGATTGCGAGACCGATCAGCGGATCGGCGACTCGCACGCCGAGCCCCACAACGATCGCGCTGGTGACGACGCCGAGCGACACGAAGGAGTCGATTCGCGCGTGGTTCCCATCCGCAATGAGGGCGGGACTGTCAAGGCGTTTCCCTCCGCGCAGGCGGACTCGCGCGGCGATCTCGTTCCCGATGAATCCGACGACACCTGCGGCGGCGAGCACCCAGAGGTGACTCAGGTGCTGTGGGTGGACGAGTCGTTGGATGGTCTCGTAGAGGGCCACGAGCGCGCTGATCAGGATCGCCGCTACGACTCCGAGCCCGGCCCAACGCTCCCCGCGCGCTGAGCGGAGGTAGAACGCGATGCCAAGCGGAATCGCTGTGAGGCCGTCGCCGTAGTTATGGATCAAGTCGGCGAGGAGGGCCACGCTTCCCGTCGCGACGAAGATCGCCGTTTGGACCGCGGCGGC
>DATAMX010000224.1:0-8347 GCA_036260475.1 Gaiellaceae bacterium
GGGCTCGAGCACGACGTCGTCGTCACCGCCTCGAATCGGTCCGGTCAGCTCTACCTCCGCCGGACCGCGCTCGTCGATGCCGGCACGCTCGCCGAGCGGCTCGACGGCCAGGCAGCGGTCGAGGTGACGCTCCGCCGCGAGGGAGTCGACGCGGTCGCGCGGCGCGAGGGCGAGGAGCTCCGCTTCCGCCCGGACGGCGACGGCTGGGCGACCACCGGGGACGCGGGCATCCTCGACCAGCCCGACGCGCTCGGCCGCTCGTGGGCCGCGCTCGCGAACCCGAACGCCGGCGAGCTGCTCGTCTCCGCCGCGGAGGGCTGGGAGTTCACCGACCTCGGGGGCCGCCATCACGCGGGCGGCGGCAGCCACGGCTCGCTCGTGGCCGGCGACTCGACGGTTCCGGTGCTCACGATCGGCATGGGCGCGGACATCCGCCGCATCACCGACGTCACTCCCGCCGTGCGCACGTTCTTCGGCGTGGACGTCACCGCCGATGCTCGCTGAGCGCCGGGCGATGGTCGAGCGTCAGCTGCGCGCGCGCGGCATCGCGGACGAGCGCGTGCTCGCCGCCATGGAACGTGTCCCGCGCGAGCTCTTCGTTCCTCCGGAGCTGCTCAGTCGCGCATACGACGACGCGGCGCTCCCGATCGGCGACGGGCAGACGATCTCGCAGCCGTACATGGTGGCGCGCATCTGCGAGGAGCTCGCGCTGCGCGGCGCCGAGCGCGTGCTCGACGTCGGTACCGGCTCCGGCTACCAGGCGGCCGTCCTTGCCGAGCTCGCAGCCGAGGTGCACTCGATCGAGCGGATCGCCGGCCTTGCCGGCCGCGCGCGCGAGTGTCTGTCCGCCGCGGGATACGGCGCGCGCGTGAGCGTGCACGTCGGCGACGGCAGCCGCGGCTTGTCCGAGCACGCGCCGTACGCCGCGATCGCGGTCGCGGCCGCGGCGCCGAGCCTCCCGGAGGCGCTCTACGAGCAGCTCGACGTCCGCGGCCGACTCGTCGTCCCCGTCGGCGACAGGTCGGAGCAGCTCCTCCAGGTGATCGTGCGCACGCCGGAAGGGCCGGCGGTGCTCCGCACCGTGCCCTGCCGCTTCGTTCCCCTCATCGGCGACGGGGGCTTCGAGGGCGGCTGATCGGCCGCGTTTGCCCAGCGTCCCTCGGGATAGGAAGGATGTCGCCATGGGGTCCCTCTCCGCAGCCGGCCTGGTCGGCGCTCCGGTCCGTTTGCACGGCATCCTGCTCGGTCGGCCCATCGACCTCCTCCTCGACGCGATCGGCCAACGCGTGCTCGGATTCGTCGTGGAGAGTGGTGACGAGGCGCCGCGGTTCCTGCCCTTCGCCGCGTCGCAGCCATCCGACCACGTCATCGCCGTCGGTTCCGCGCTCATGCTGCTCGACGACGTCGGCTTCTACCGCAAGCGGTGCGTGTCGTTCCGGGCGCTCGTCGGTACACAGGTCGAGCAAGAAAGCGTCGCTGTGGGCACTCTGATCGACATGCACGTCGATAGCACCGGGGCCGTCACCGAGCTCGAGGTCGAGAACGACGGGCTTCGGCACCGCGTTGCCGCGGGCACCGCGAAGCTCACCTCCGCCGCCGCCACGGCCGCCTGAGCGATGGTCGCCGTCGCGCTCGCGCTCCGCGCCCGGGACAACTGGACGCAGCTGGCGAAGTTCTGCGTCGTGGGAGCGATCGGCTACCTGATCAACCTCGGTGTCTATGCCGCGCTCCTGCACGCAGGCCTCCACTTTCTCGTCGCGGCAACCGGATCGTTCCTCGTCGCGGTCACGAGCAACTACACCTGGAATCGCCTCTGGACGTTCCGCGATCGACGGCGCGGCGTGGCGGAGCAGGGCCTGCGCTTCTTCGCGGTCTCGCTCGCGTCTCTCGGCGCCAACCTGCTCGTGCTCGACCTCTTCATCTCGCTCGGCGCCGGCAAGCTCGTCGGCCAGGCGATGGCGATCGTCGTCGTCACGCCGCTGAACTTCGTCGGCAACAAGCTCTGGTCGTTCCGGCGCCTCCAGTCCGTTTGACGATCTAGCCTTGGCGGCGTTGGCTCGCCGTCTCTTCGTCGTCGGTGTGTGTGCGTTGGCGTTCGTGCCTGTCGCGCGCGCCTCGTCGACGGTGACTGCGCCTTCGTTCCGGCTGTCGCGAGTGGGGCGCGAGTGCCGGCGGAGCAGATGGACTTCCGCCACCGGGCGGCCGTTCCGTCGGCGGGTTAGATCTCGATACGCAGGAGCTCGATGCGCTCCGCACGCCCGTCGTCGGTGCAGTCGACAACGACGCCCTCGATGCGGACACCCCCTTCGGCCGGCTGGAAGCGGACGGGGAGGCGCGTGCGCATGCGGCGGATGGCGAGCTCTGCGACGACGCCGATGACCGAGTCGTGCGGGCCGGTCATCCCCGCGTCGGTGACCGCCGCGGTCCCGGCCGGGAGGATGCGCGCGTCGTTCGTCTGCACGTGCGTGTGCGTCCCGATGACGGCGGTCACGCGTCCGTCCAGCCAGCGCGAGAGCGCCATCTTCTCGCTCGTGGCCTCCGCGTGGAAGTCGACGACGACGACGGGCGCCTGCGCGCGTGCCCGGTCGACGAGCTCGTCCACGATCTCCCACGGAGAGACGGCCGCATCGACGAAGAGGTTTCCGAGGATGTTGATCACACCGACGGCGACGCCGTTGCGAGCCTCGACCACGGCGAGTCCGCGGCCCGGTAGCTGGGAGCCCGCGTTCGCGGGACGGATGACGCGCTCGCTCGTCGCGAGATACGCGCCGATGCCGTCGCGCCGGAACGCGTGGTTGCCGAGGGTGATCACGTCCGCGCCCGCGGCGAGCAAGCGGTCGGCGAGGCGGCCGGTGATGCCGGCACCGTCTGCGACGTTCTCTCCGTTGACGATGCAGACGTCGGCGTCGAGCTCGTCGCGCAGCCCGCGCAGCCGCTCCTCGACTGCGAGGCGGCCGGGCGCGCCGAACACGTCTGCGAGGAAGAGGAGTCTCAGTTGAGCGCCAGCGCTGCGGAAGGACGAACTTCGACGGAGACGTGATCGCCCGCGTCGTTCGTGTAGCGCGCGAGTGCCTGGCGCTCGACGCGCGACAGGTCGATCACCGTTCCGACCTTCGTGCGTCCGCTGACGACGTCGTTGCCGACACGCAGCGCGGCGTCCGGGCGAAGCTGCGTGAGCGTGACGACGAGCGACGGCGAGTTCTGCGGCTGGACGTCGATCTGCGATCCGAACCGATGCCCCGCGACGACGAACGGCGCGATGCCGACGACGACGCCGTCCACGGGCGAGTACACGTCGGTTCCCGGTGACGCGCCGACGTCGAGCGCTGTGAGCGATCCGCCGTCCAGCCGGTACCAGATCGGATGCCCGCCCGAGCCGCCGAAGACCGCATGGAACACGCGCTGGACGACGCCCTCGTTGCCCTGGCGGCCGAGCGGCGCGAGCGTGAGCGCTCCGTCGTTCGCCGAGTGGTACCCGATCGCGGTCGTCTGACTCTGCGTGATCGGCATCTGCAGCCGAAGCGGCCCGCGCACGGCGACGATCTGCGGGTACGGCTGCGTCGCGCTCGCGATCGAGCGCTCCACCGAGAGTCGTGCGACGTCATTCGACGCCCCTCCACCGAATGCGGTGAGAGCGAGGGCGACGACGAGGACGACGGCGAGCAGGATGAGCAGCGCGAACCGACGGGCTCGGCGCGCCGCGCGCACCTCCCGCCGTTCGACGCGCCGCCTCCTGCTGGGACGCGAGGACGGCATGTCGAGCGGCACCGTATCGGACGGCAGGGGCTCGTTCAACCGCGGTTCCACCCAGTCGAGGGCCAGAGCTCCCTCCGTCCAGTCCCAGGAATCCCGCCGAATCCGCCTGACCTCCGCGATACCATCGCTCGCATGGCGCCTGGCCCCGCGAGGATCGAGATCCCGCGCTGGGTGCAGCTCGTGGGGCTGCCTCTGCTGCTGCTGTTCGTGTGGGTGGTGGCGGGAGCGGTGCGTCACGCGGTGTTCCTCTTCCTCGTGGCGCTGCTCATCGCCCTGCTCCTCAACCCGCTCGTTCGCGGACTGGGACGGGTCTGGATCCCGCGCGGGCTCGCGGTCGCGATCGTCTACTTGGCGTTTGCAGCAGCGCTCGCACTCGCAGTCCTCGCTCTGGCGACCGTTGTCGTGCAGCAGACACGCACTGCCAGTCACCGGATCGACAACTACTTTACGGTCGTCTCCGGACAAACGAAGGAGACGGGCGCGAATCACGATCTCGCGCGGTTGCAGCGTTGGCTCGACGGGCATCACCTGAAGCAGGTCCACGTCGAGAAGAGCGGCACGAAGTTCCTCGACTCGATCGGGACGAAGGACGTCGAGAAGTACACGACGAAGGCACTCAACTGGGCGGAGGGGGCGGGGCTCGCGGTCGTGTCGCTGCTCTTCAGCGCGCTGCTCGTCGTCGTCGTGTCCATCTACATGCTGTTGGACATGCCGCGGCTGAAGTCGAGCGTCGACCGTCGCTTCCCGCCGCACCCGGGAAGCGAGCCCTTGATCGAGCGCATGGAGCGGGCGATCGCGAGCTACGTCAAGGGGCAACTTCTCCTCTCGCTCATCATCGGTGCGAGCTCGGGCCTCGGCGTCTGGATACTCGGCATGACCGGCGCACTACCCCACGGTGGCAAGTACGCGTTGCTCTTCGGCGCGTGGGCGGGGGTGACGGAGCTCATCCCGTACGTCGGCCCGTGGCTGGGCGCGCTTCCCCCCGTGCTGTACGCGCTCGTGACGCATCCGATCGCGGCGCTGTGGGTCGCGCTCCTCTACCTCGGCATCCAGCAGCTCGAGGGGCATCTCGTGGTGCCGAACGTGATGGGCCGCTCACTGCGGCTGCATCCGCTGCTCGTCATCTTCGGGCTGCTTGCCGGCGCCGAGATCTACGGGTTCCCGGGAATCCTCGTGTCCTTGCCGCTCCTCGCCGCCGGCCGTGCGGCGTGGGAGTTCTTCGCGGAGCGCATCGAGTTGCAGAAGTGGGACAGCGGGTCTCCTGTGGCGGTCGACGTCGAGGTCGTTCCGCCCGAGAGCCCGCCCGTCGTCACGTGACCGCACCGCTCCTGCGCGCACTGCGCGTGGCGCGCCGCTACGGCGCAGTCGAAGCGCTCGCGCCGACGGACCTCGAGCTCCTGCCCGGCGAGGCGGTCGCGCTCGTCGGCCCGAACGGCGCCGGCAAGTCGACGCTGCTCGGCATCCTCGCCGGTGCGATCGAGCCCGGCGAGGGCGCGATCGAGACGCACGCGCGCATCGGGTGGGTCCCACAGAGGCCGGCGCACTACTCCCGGCTCTCCGCGCGCGAGAACCTCGAGCTGTTCGCCCGGCTCGAGAACGTCCCCGATCCGCGCGCCGTTGCGCTGCAGATGCTCGAGCGGTTCGGCCTACCGGCGACGAGACGGCCGTCGGGCGAGCTCTCCGTCGGCAACCGCCAGCGCCTGAACGTCGCGCTCGCGCTGCTCGGCGAGCCGCGCGTGCTGCTGCTCGACGAGCCAACCGCCGCGCTCGACCCCGGCCAGCGGCGGCGCGTGTGGGAGGTGGCGGACACGCTTCGCGCGGAAGGTGGCGCCGTCTGCTTCGCAACGCAGAACCTCGAGGAGATCGAGCACGCGAGCCGCACGATCGTGCTGCAGGGCGGCCGCGTCGTCTCGCTCACCGTCGAGGAGATCTTCGGATGAGCGCAGTGTGGTTGTTGCTGCGCAAGGACCTGCGCGTCCTACGCCGCTCCCCGCTCCTGCTCGGTGCGCTCGTCGCGTATCCGATCGTGATCGCGCTGCTCGTCGGGCTCGTCGCCGGTTACGCGAGCTCGAAGCCGCGCGTCGCGTTCGTCGACGAAGACAACCTTCCGCAGGTCGTCGCGGTCGCGGGGCACCGTTTCCACATCCAGACGGTGATCGACGACGTCGCCAGGCAGGTGACCCTCGTGCGCCTCTCCGGGGCGGAGGCGGCGCGCGAGCTGGCCGACGGCAAGGTGGTGGCGACGATCACCGTCCCGCCCGGGTTCCTCGGCGACCTGGAGACGACGGTCGTCAGCCCGCACCTGATCCTCGAGACCGGAAGCGGCGGCCTCGCGCCGCGCGTCACGCAGCAGGTGCAGTCGCTCGTGTACCAGCTGAACCAGAAGCTGCAAGGCGGCTATATCGACGCCAACCTCGCGTTCGTCCGGCTGCTCCTGCATGGCGGCAACGGGAAGTTCCTCGGCCGCCGGTTCAACGTTCTCGGGCTCGACCGGACCGAGCACGAGCTCGCACTGCTCCCGCCCGGCAAGCGCGTTGCGACGATCGCGAACTTTGTGCGCCAGGCGAAGGAAGGCCTCGCACAGACCGGTGACGCGCTGCGCGCGACCGCCAATCCGATCACGCTGAAGCAGGCGCCCGCACACGGGCGCACGTGGCTGCTCTCTGCGCAGGTGCAGTCGTACGGGATCGCGGTGACGGTGACGTTCCTCGCGCTGCTGCTCGCCGCGGGAGCGACGGCCGCGGAGCGGGACGAAGGGACGATCGGCCGGCTGCGCCGGGGGCTCGTTTCGCTCGGGCAGCTCGTATGGTCGAAGGTGGCGCTCGCCGCGGTCGTCGGCGTCGTCCTCGGCGCTGCGATCGCGATCGTGTTCGGCATCGTCGTCGAGATCGGCGGCGTCACCGGCGGCGAACCGTGGGCGCGCCTGCCGCTGCTCCTCGCCGGCGTGCTGCTCGCGGCCGGTGCGGCCGGCGCGGCGGGCGCGCTGCTCGGAGCGCTCGCGCGCGAGGCGCGCACGGCGTCGCTTCTCGCCGTCCTCATCGTCCTGCCGGTCGTGTTCCTCGGCATGGTGCCCCGGGGCGCCGTGCCGGCTGCGTACTGGGTGAGCCTCTTCCTGCCGTTCGCGCACGCGGTCCGGTTCTTCGGCGCCGCGCTGTACGCGACCAGCCCGTGGCATGCGCTCGGCGTCGAGGCGGCCTGGCTGGCCGGCATCGGCGCGGCCTCATGGGCGCTCGCGCGCATCGGCGCGCGTACTCTTTCCGCATGAGCTCGTTTCCTGAGGTCCGGCTCCGTCGCTTCCGCCGCACCGGCGGGCTCCGCGGCCTCGTCCGCGAGACGAGGCTCTCGCTCGACCAGTTCGTCATGCCGCTCTTCGTCGCTCCGGAGGCTCTGCGCGACGAGGCGCTCCCGGCGATGTCCCGCTGGACGGTCGAGGGCCTGCTCCGCGAGGTTGATGAGCTCGTCCGCGCCGGCGTGCGTGCCGTGATCCTCTTCGGGATCCCGGCCGAGAAGGACGATGAGGCGTCCGGCGCCTGGGAGGACGACGGGATCGTCCAGCAGGCGCTGCGCGCGCTCCGGCCCGAGTTTCCCGACCTCGTTCTCGCCACCGACGTCTGCCTGTGCGAGTACACGTCGCACGGGCACTGCGGCGTCGTCGTCGACGGCGAGGTGCACAACGACCGCAGCCTCGAGCTGCTCGCGCGCACCGCGGTCAGCCACGCGGAGGCCGGCGCGGACGTGATCGCGCCGAGCGACATGATGGACGGACGCGTCCTCGCGATCCGCGAAGCGCTCGACGATCACGGATTCGAGTCGGCGCCGATCCTCTCGTATGCGGCGAAGTACGCCTCGGCGTTCTACGGCCCGTTCCGCGAGGCGGCCGGATCGGCTCCGTCGTTCGGCGACCGCCGCGGGTATCAGATGGATCCCGCGAACGTGCGCGAGGCGCTGCGCGAGTGCGAGCTCGATCTCGAAGAGGGCGCAGACGCGCTCATCATCAAGCCGGCGCTGCCGTATCTCGACGTCATCCGCGCCGCGCGCGAGGCGTTCGACGCGCCGATCGCGGCCTACAACGTGTCGGGCGAGTACGCAATGGTGAAGGCGGCGGCGCGCGGAGGCTGGCTGGACGAGCGACAAGCCGCGCTCGAGTCGCTGACGGCGATCAGGCGCGCCGGCGCCGATCTCATCATCAGCTACTGGACCAAAGACCTTCCCGCGTGGCTCTGACCACGCGCTCAGACCTCTACCGGCGCGCGCTCGAGCTGATTCCCGGCGGCGTCAACTCGCCGGTCCGCGCGATGAAGGCGGTCGGCCTCGACGAGCCCTTCTTCGCCGCCCGTGCCGAGGGCGCGTATCTCGAGGCTGCGGACGGCGCGCGCTACGTGGACTGGGTCATGTCGTGGGGCCCGCTGCTCTTCGGCCACGCCGACCCGGAGACAGTCGAGGCGGTGCGCGAGGCCGCCGTGCACGGCACGAGCTTCGGCGCGCCGACCGAGGCCGAGGTCGAGCTCGCCTCCGAGATCGTCGACGCGGTCCCTTCGGTCGAGCGCGTGCGGCTCGTATCCTCGGGCACGGAGGCGGCGATGAGCGCGCT
>DATAMX010000025.1:0-12856 GCA_036260475.1 Gaiellaceae bacterium
CCCGGCCGGTTCCGCGACCGCGACGTCACCATCCAGGACGTCTTCGAGGCCGTGGGCGCGGCGGCCGCGGGGACGATGTCGAACGCGGACGTCCACGAGCTCGAAGGGGTCGCATGCCCCGGAGCCGGTGCGTGCGGCGGCCAGTTCACGGCCAATACGATGGCCACCGTCCTCGAGTTCCTCGGCATCAGCCCGGCCGGCCTCAACGACGTGCCCGCCACCGACCCGGCGAAGCACGACGCCGCATACGAGGCCGGCCGCATCGCCATGCGGCTCGTGCGGGATGACGTGCGCCCGTCGCACATCATCACGCGTGAAGCGCTCGAGAACGCCGTTGCAGCGGTTGCCGCGACCGGCGGCTCGACGAACGGCGTCCTCCATCTGCTGGCGATCGCGCGCGAGCTCGACATCCCGCTCGAGCTCGAGGATTTCGACCGCATCGCCGAGCGTACGCCCGTGGTCGCCGACATCAAGCCCGGCGGCCGGTTCGTCGCGACCGACCTGCACGCCGCCGGCGGCGTCGCGCTCGTCGCACGCGAGCTCTTGAAGGCCGGCCTCGTGCACGGCGACGCGCCGAACGTCGACGGCCGCGCGCTGTCCGAGGTGGCCACCGCGGTCGTCGAGACGCCGGGGCAGGAGGTCGTCGTCCCGATCGAGCGGCCGCTGAAGGCGACCGGCGGCCTCGCCATCCTGCGCGGCAACCTCGCGCCGGAGGGCTGCGTCGTCAAGCTCGCGGGCCACGAGCGATTGCACCACCGCGGGCCTGCGCGGGTGTTCGACTCCGAGGAGCAGTGCTTCGCAGCCGTCAAGGCGAAGTCGATCGAGGCGGGGGACGTCGTCGTCATCCGCTACGAGGGCCCCGCGGGCGGGCCGGGCATGCGCGAGATGCTGCACGTGACCGCAGCGCTCGTCGGCGAGGGCCTCGGCGAGGAGATCGCCCTCGTCACCGACGGGCGCTTCTCGGGCGCGACGCACGGCCTGATGGTCGGGCACGTCGCGCCGGAGGCGGCGCGCGGCGGGCCGATCGCGGCGTTGCGCGACGGCGACACGATCGAGCTCGACGTGGCCTCGCGGCGGCTGAGCGTCGAGCTCTCGGAGGACGAGATCGCGGCCCGCCTGGCCGACGTCACGCCGCCGGCGCCGCAGTACACGAAGGGCGTGCTCGCGCGGTATTCGCGCTACGTCTCATCGGCGTCCGAAGGAGCCGTGCTCACTTGACTTTATTTTGTATAGTCCCAGCAACGAGGAGGCGGACGACGCTGTCCGGCTCCGCATCGAGAGAGGCTGAGGGAACCGGCCCTGTGACGCCTCGGCAACCTGCTCCGACGGAGCGTGGTGCCAAACCCGGTCGGATGCCGAGCCCCGGACGGAAGGAGTACCCGTAATGCCTGCTACCGCACTTCGTTGTCGCATCTGCGAGACCGAGTTCCCGCTCGATCCCGTCGGAGTCTGCTCGCGCTGCTTCGGGCCGCTCGAGCCGGTGTACGCGCCCGACCGGGCCGTCACCCGCGCCGAGATCGAAGCGGGCCCGTCGAACATCTGGCGCTACGCGCCGCTCCTTCCGGTGGCCGCGCCTGCGGAGCCGCGCCTCGCTCCCGGCTTCACGCCGCTCGTCGCTGCGCCCCGGCTCGCGTCGGCGGTCGGCGTCGGCGAGCTCTTCCTCAAGCTGGACACGGCGAACCCGACGCACTCGTTCAAGGATCGTGTCGTCGCCGTGGCGTGCGCCAAGGCGCTCGAGCTCGGGTACACGACGCTCGCCTGCTCCTCGACCGGGAACCTCGCCAATGCGGTCGCCGCCCGTGCGGCCGCGGAGGGAATCGAGGCCGCAGTGCTCGTCCCGGCCGACCTCGAGCCGGAGAAGCTCGTCGCCACGTCCGTCTACGGCGCGACCATCTTCGCCGTCAACGGCACGTACGACGATTGCAGCCGCCTCAGCGTCGAGCTGTCGTTCGAGCTCGACTGGGCGTTCGTCAACGTCGAGCTGCGCGCGTACTACGCGGAGGGGTCGAAGACGATCGCGTTCGAGATCGCGGAGCAACTCGGCTGGGAGCTCCCCGACGCCGTCGTCGCCCCGATCGCGTCGGGAGCGATGTACTCGAAGGTGCACAAGGGATTCGGCGAGCTGCTCGAGCTCGGCCTCGTCGAAGGCGCGCGGCCGCGCATCGTCGGCGGCCAGGCAGAGGGCTGTGCGCCGGTCGCGCGTGCGTTCGCCGACGGCGCCAAGGTGAAGCCGGTACGGCCGAACACGATCGCGCGCTCGATCGCGATCGGCTCTCCCGCCGACGGCGACCTCGCGGTCGCGACCGCGCATGCCTCGGGCGGCTCGATCCACATCGTCCCCGAGGACGAGATCCCCGAGAACATCAAGCTCCTCGCCGAGACCACGGGTGTCTTCGGCGAGACCGCGCCCGCCACCGCGCTGGGTGCACTGCGAGAGGCCGTCCGTCGTGGCGAGCTCGGCGAGAACGATCGCGTCGTGCTGCTCGTCACCGGCGACGGCCTGAAGACGCCGGCGCTCGTCGCCGACACGTTCGAGCCCGTGCTCGTCGAACCGGACGCCGACCGCATCCTGGAGAGCCTCGGTGTCGCTGTCTAGGCGTCGCTTGCGATGCCGGCGTCAGGACGCGCGGGTTCCCCGCGCGTCCGTCTGCTCTGCCGGACTCTCACGTCCGGATGCCACACACGCGCTGTCGAACGCCCCCAACGAAGGAGGTGCGCCATGAGAACCGGTCCGCGGACCGGCTTCCGCTGGACCCCAGACACGATCGTGTACGCGATCACGCTCTGGTACCGCAAGCACAGCCGTCCGCCCTTCACGCACGAGTGGGACCAGGCAGGGGAGAACCACCCGTCGCGGCAGACCGTCAGCCGCGTGTTCGGGAGCTGGAACGCCGCCATTCACGCCGCCGGTTTCACGCCGCGGCCGCGCGGCCGCCAACCGAGAGCCATTGGGGAGAGCGCCTTCCAGGATGCGTAGCCCAGCTGTCGTGCTCCTGCCCGGCGACGGAGTCGGGCCGGAGGTCGCCCGCGAGGCGCGGCTCGTGCTCGAGCTCGTCGCCCCCGACGTCGAGATCGCGGAGCGGCTGATCGGTGCTGCCGCCATTCGCGCGGCCGGAGATCCTCTGCCCGAGGACACCCTCTCGGCGTGCCGCGAGGCGTCCGCGGTCCTGAAGGGACCTGTCGGCGACCCGGAATTCGACGCGGCCGACGTGCGGCCGGAGCAGGGACTCCTGCGGTTGCGCGGCGCGCTCGACGCGTACGCGAACCTGCGGCCGTCGACCTGGGCCTCGGTCGACCTGCTCGTCGTGCGCGAGCTCGTCGGCGGGCTCTACTTCGGGGCGAGCGGCGTGCGCGACGACGGCACCGTGTACGACACGTGCGAGTACCACCCGAGCCAGGTGGAGCGCGTCGCCCGCAGGGCGTTCGCCCTCGCGCAGACGCGGCGCGGAGCGCTGACGTCCATCGACAAGGCGAACGTCCTCGAGACGTCCCGGATGTGGCGGCGCGTCGTCAACGAGATCAGCCCCGAGTTTCCCGAGGTGAGCGTCGAGCACATGCTCGTCGACAACGCTGCGATGCAGCTCGCGACGACGCCGGAGCAGTTCGACGTGATCGTGACCGAGAACATGTTCGGCGACATCCTCAGCGACCTCGCCGCCGCCGTCACCGGCGGGCTCGGGCTGGCGCCGTCGGCGAGCCTGTCCGACTCCGGCCCCGGGATCTTCGAGCCGGTGCACGGGTCGGCGCCGGACATCGCCGGCCGCGGGATCGCGAACCCGACCGCCATGCTGCGCTCGACCGCGCTGCTGCTCGAGCATGGGCTCGGGCGGGTGGCCGAGGCCGAGGCGCTCGTTCGCGCCGTCGAGCACGCGCTGGCCACGTCGCCCACCCGGGATCTGGGCGGGACGTCCGGCACGGCCGAGTTCGGCGCCGCGGTAAGGGAACAATTGGCGTTGACGGCGGCCTGAACGGTGCGTACGGTGAAGGAGATGGCGTACGCGTCCGGAGCCGTTTCGCGCTTTCCGTTCTTCAACGGCTTCTCGGTCTACGCCTTTATCGGCTAGCCGGCGCTTTCGCTTCCCCGCCGCCGCCGGCTAGACCATCACCTCCGCGGGACTCTTCTACTCGTTCGCGAGGAGACACGTCGATGACCCAGATGACAGCCAGGATTCTCGAGACCGCAGCCGCGACGAGCGCGACCTGCGAGTGCGCCGACCCGATCCCCGTGCAGCGCGCGGCGCGGAAGGGCGCTGCGGTCACCATCTGCCAGCGATGCGGATTGCGCGTTCCGCTACGGCTCCGGTGAGCGGCGTCGTCGCCTACCCAGGGCCGGAGGGCTCTCACTCCGGCGCGGCCGCGCTTGCGCTGCATCCCGCCGCCGAGCTGCATCCGCTGGGCGGCTTCCGAGCGGTCGCCGACGCGGTCGTGCGGGCGGACGTCGAGCAGGGAGTGCTTCCGATCGAGAGCTCCCTCGCGGGGAGCGTGCCAGAGACGCACGACCTCCTGCATGAGCGCGCGCTCTCGATCGTGGCGGAGGCCGTGCTCCCGATCCGCCATTGCCTCGTGGCGCCGGAAGAGGTCGCGCTGGACGAGATTCGCGTCGTGCGGTCGCATCCGTCCGCGCTCGAGCAATGCCGGCAGCTGCTCGAGCTGCTGCCGAACGCCGCCGTCGTCCCCGCCTCGACGACTGCCGATGCCGCCCGCGAGACGGCCGCGTCCGGCGATCGTGCCTCGGCGGCGATCGCGGGCCCGGAGGCCGCGGGCCTGTACGGGCTCGTGACGCTGCGCGACGACGTGGGGGACGGCCCGGCGTTCACGCGCTTCGTGTCCGTCGCGCCGTTCACGTGGCTCGGCGCGGAGCGTGACGACGCGCGCACGGCGTTCACGTTCGTGACCGATCACCGTCCGGGCGCGTTGCATGCGGCGATTACGCCGTTCGCCGTCGCGGGGCTCGACCTCGTCCGGCTCGTGTCCCGGCCGCTTCCGGCGTCGCCGTGGAGCTATCGCTTCGACGCCGTCGTCGCGGGCCATCCGCTCGATGCGACCGTGCGGAGCGCGCTCGGCGAGCTCGCGAGCCTGACGCATTCGCATCGCATCGTCGGCGTGTACGACGCCGCGAAGGCGGCGCCATGAGCTCCGACGTCTCCGCCTCGGCCGATCCGTTCGTACGCGATCTGCGACGGGAGATCTCCGATGTCGACAGCGCGCTCGTCGAGCTCGTGAACAAGCGCCTGCGACTCGTCGCGAAGCTGAAGCGGTACAAGGACGAGCACGGCATCGGGTTCGTCGACCTCGCGCGCGAGGAGTGGATGCTGCAGTACCTCCAGCGCGGCAACCGCGGGCCGCTGTCGGCGGACGGTCTCGCCGAGCTGTACCACGAGCTGCTCGATCTCATGAAGCGGGAAGTGCAGAAGCGTGACGCCTAAGAGGATCGCGCTCATCGCGCACGACAACAAGAAGGGCGATCTGCTCGAGTGGGCGCGCTTCAACCGCGGGACGCTTTCGCGGCACGAGCTGTACGCGACGGGCACGACGGGCTCGCTCATCGAGCGCGAGCTCGACCTGCCGGTCACGCGGTTCCTCAGCGGCCCGCTCGGCGGCGATCAGCAGGTCGGTGCGGCCATCGCCGAGGGCCGCATCGACTTCGTGGTCTTCTTCTGGGACCCGCTCGCGCCGCACTCGCACGACGTCGACGTGAAGGCGCTGTTGCGCATCGCCGTCGTCTACAACGTCCCGATCGCGTGCAATCGCGCGACGGCGGACTTCATGCTCTCGAGCCCGTTGCTCGACGAAGAGGTGCGCACGCCCGTGGTCGCCTGAACACTTTTCCACAGGCGGGGGCCAGGCCCGGTTTCGTCGGTGTCACGGATCGTTCACGTATCGGCGCAACCAGCCGATCGCGATGTCGCGAGGTCCCTCGATGCACGCGAGAGCCGCGCTCGGATCGACGAACGCGTGAGGGACCGACACACCGATTGTCCCGGCGTAGCTGCTCCAGGCCCACTGCTCGGCAGACGCGCAGAGACCGGCCTCGACCGGGTTCCGCGCGACGTACTTGAATCGATGGAGAAGGCTCGCGTCGCTCCTGAGGCGGAAGGAGTTGTAGCGCGTCCCGAGGACGTGCCCTTTCATGTTGTGGCGCGCGTTGAATCCGGCTGCGTACCGGAAGTTCAGCGCATGCATGCCGGCCGGAAGGACGCCGCGCTCCACCTCGAGGATGAGGTGGTAATGCGTGCCCATGAGGCAGAAGGCGATGCACGTCCAGCCGAACTTGCTCGTCGACCTGGCGAGCTCGCGAATGAAGCGCAGCCGGTCGGCGTCATCGCGGTACAGCGCGTCGGCTGCCCATACCGAGTGCGTGAACACGTGAAAGATCCCTTGCTCGACATCGCGCGGTCGCCTCGCCACGCGTCGACGATGCCGATGCGCAAACGTCGGCGCCAGTGTCCTTTACGAAGTTGCGAGCCTTCTGTAACGGGGCCTGGCCCCGTTGTCAGAAGTGCGAGTGCTCGTATGCGGCGATGGCCGCTTCGTCGCGCAGCGTGAGCGCGATCTCGTCCAGCCCCTCGAGCAAGCACTCGCGGGAGAAGTCGTCCAGCTCGAACGGGTGACCGCCCGCCGTGCGCGCCTCGAGGTCGACCGTCAGCTCCTCGCCGCCTCGGGCCCGCTCCATGAGGTCGCGGACCTGCTCGGCGGGCAGCTCGACCGGCAGCAGGCCGATCTTCAGCGAGTTCTGCCGGAAGATGTCGCCGTACGACGGCGCCACGATCGCCTCGAAGCCGTAGTCCTGGAGCGCCCACGGCGCGTGCTCGCGCGACGAGCCGCAGCCGAAGTTTCGCCCCGCGAGGAGGATGCTCCCGCGCTGGTGGTTCAGCTCGAAGTCCGGGTCCTTGCGCCAGTCGAAGAAGAGGAACTCGCCGAAGCCCGTGCGCTCGATCCGCTTCAGGAACTGCTTCGGGATGATCTGGTCGGTGTCCACGTCCGGCCGGTCGAGCACGACGGCGCGCGACGTCACCTGTCGGAACGCCTTCACGCCGGCACCGCGAAGTGGCCCTCGAGCGCGGTCGCGGCCGCGACTTCGGGGCTGACGAGATGCGTCCGGCCGCCCGCGCCCTGCCGCCCCTCGAAGTTCCGGTTGGACGTCGACGCGCACCGTTCGCCGGGCGCGAGCACGTCCGGGTTCATCCCCAGGCACATGGAGCAGCCCGCACGGCGCCACTCGAAGCCCGCGGCCGTGAACACGCGGTCGAGCCCCTCGGTCTCGGCCTGCACCTTCACGCGCGCGGATCCCGGCACGACCATCGCCCGCACGGACGGGTGCACGTGGCGTCCCTCGACGACGGCTGCCGCCGCGCGCAGGTCCTCGATGCGCGAGTTCGTGCACGAGCCGATGAAGACGCGGTCGACGCGGATGTCGCGGATCGGCGTCCCAGGCTCCAGTCCCATGTAGGCGAGCGCGCGCTCCGCGGCCTCGTCCGTGGGCTCGGGAACGACGTCGTCGATCGACGCGACCATCCCCGGGTTCGTCCCCCACGTGACCTGCGGCTTCACGGCGGCGACGTCGATCGCGAGCTCGCGGTCGAAGACGGCGTCCGGCTCGCTCGGCAGCTCGCGCCAGCGCTCGTCGATCTCGACGCCGCGTTCCCGCAGATACGCGAACGTCGTCTCGTCCGGCGCGATCATCCCCGCACGCGCGCCCGCCTCGATCGACATGTTGCACATCGTCATGCGCCCCTCCATCGAGAGGGCCTCGATCGCGGGCCCCGCGAACTCGATCACGTAGCCGACCCCGCCGTCGACGCCGATCTCGCCGATCGCGGCGAGCACGAGGTCCTTCGCCGTCACGCCCGATGCTCGCTCGCCCTCGAAGCGGATGCGCAGCGTTCGCGGCTTGCGCTGCGACAGCGTCTGCGTTGCGAGCACGTGCTCGACCTCCGACGTGCCGATGCCGAACGCGAGCGCGCCGAAGGCGCCGTGCGTCGACGTATGCGAGTCGCCGCACACGATCGTCTTGCCCGGCTGGGTCAGGCCGAGCTCCGGGCCGATCACGTGGACGATGCCCTCGCGTCCGCTGCCGGTCGCGTGCAGCGGCACGCCGAACTCGGCGCAGTTGCGCGCCAGCGCGTCCAGCTGGCGCTGCGACAGGGGATCGGCGGGCGTGTCGTCGCCGGTGGCGACATTGTGGTCCATCGTCGCGACCGTCAGATCGGGGCGGCGGACCTTCCGGCCGGCCAGGCGGAGGCCCTCGAAGGCCTGCGGCGAGGTCACCTCGTGCACGAGGTGGAGGTCGACGTAGAGCAGGTCCGGGCGCCCCTCGCCGTGCGTGACGACGTGGCTGTCCCACACCTTCTCGAACAGCGTGCGGCCCATGCTTCGAGGCTAGCCCATGGCCGCCCGGATACCAACCGATTGTTCGGTTTTGCAGGAACGTTCGCCGTAGGCTGGGTCGGTGGAGGCAGTCCGCCGCGATGTCCGCCTGCTCGGCGACCTGCTCGGCCGCGTCCTCGTCGAGCAGGAGGACGAGTCGCTCCTCGCCGACGTCGAGCACGTGCGGGCGCTCGCGCGCTCGGCGAGGCAGGGAACGCGCCGCGACGAGCTCCGCGGCGCGGTCGACGCGCTGCCGCTCGAACGCCAGGCGAGCGTCCTGCGCGCGTTCGCCCTCTACTTCCAGCTCGCCAACGTCGCGGAGCAGCACAACCGCATCCGGCGGCGCCGCGCGTACGTGCGCGAGGAGCGGATGGGGCGCGAGTCGCTCGCAGCCGCCTTCGCCGAGGTCGACGACCCGGGCGACGTCTCGCTGAAGCTCGTGCTGACGGCCCATCCGACCGAGGCCGCGCGGCGCACCGTGCTCGCCGCGCACCTGCGCATCGCCGCGCTCCTCGCCCGTCTCGACGAGGGCGACGACGTGGCCGATGCGCTCGCAGGCGAGATCACGATGCTGTGGCAGGCGGACGAGGTACGTACGCGCCGGCCGCAGGTCGTGGACGAGATCCGCAACGGCCACTGGTTCTTCGAGCAGAGCCTCATCGACGCGGCCGAGCGGCTTCTCGCCGAGTACCGGCGAAGGCTGCCCGATGCGCCCGTGCCGCTCCGGTTCGGCAGCTGGATCGGCGGCGACGCGGACGGAAACCCGCAGACGACGGTCGAGACGCTTGCGGAGGCGCGCGACCGTGCGCGGGCACTGCTCCTCCAGCGCTATCGCGTCGACGTCCGCGCCCTCGCTGCCGAGCTCGGGGTGTCGTCCCGCCTGACGCCGGTCTCGGAGGAGCTGCTCCAGTCGATCGCCAGCGACGAGGCCGACATGCCGGAGTACACGGTGGAGATCGGCGATCAGAACCTGGACGAGCCGTACCGCCGCAAGCTCAGCTTCGTCTGGCGCCGCCTGCAGGAGGGTGCCTATGACGCGTTCGCCGACGATCTCGACGTCGTCGACCGTAGCCTGCGCGCGAACCGCGGCGAGCGCATCGCCGACGGATCGCTCGCGGCTTTGCGCCGCCGCGTCGAGCTGTTCGGCTTCGAGCTCGCAGACGTCGAGGTGCGCGTACATGCGCGCGACGCCGTCGATCCGGACGACCGCATCCGCGCGCTGCTCGCGGCCGCGGGTGAGGTCGTCATCGTCTCCGGCGTGGCGTCGGCGGATGACGTACGGCGCGTTCGGGCCCTGACCCCGGCGGAGAACGTCGTCCCGCTGTTCGAGTCCGTCGAGGCGCTGAGGGCGGCGCCGCGGATATACGAGGAGCTGCTCTGCCGCGAGGTGATGGTCGGCTACTCCGATTCGGCGAAGGATGGGGGCTATCTCGCCGCGCAGTGGGAGATCCGCTCTGCGCTCGTCGCACTGACAGAGATCGCGCACCGCCACGGCATCACGCTCACCGTCTTCCACGGGCGGGGCGGCAGCGCGGGCCGCGGCGGAGGGCCCACCTTCGATGCGATCCTCGCGCAGCCGCACTCGCACCTGAAGATCACCGAGCAGGGCGAGACGATCGCTTTCAAGTACGGGCTTCCCGAGCTCGCCCATCGCAATCTCGAGGCGGCGCTCGCCGCGACGGTGCTCGCCGCGAGCCGCGCGGAGGAGGACGTGGATACCACTCTCATCGCCACGCTCGCCGACCGGTCGCGCGCTGCATACCGCGATCTCGTCGAGGATTCGCGCCTCGTTCCGTTCTTCCGCTCGTTCACGCCGGTGGACGAGCTCGCGCTGCTCAACATCGGGTCGCGGCCCTCGCGGCGGCCTGAGGGCGCCGAGTACCTCGCTTCGCTCCGCGCCATCCCGTGGGTGTTCGCGTGGACGCAGAACCGCTGCCTGCTCCCGGCGTGGTACGGCTGCGGCACGGCGTTCGCGTCCGTCGACACGGAAGAGCTGCGCGCCCTCTATCGCGAGTGGCCGTTCTTCCGCACGCTCGTGCAGAACCTGGAGATGACGCTCGCAAAGTCGAGCATGGAGATCGCAGCCGAGTACCTCGAGCTGGTCGACGAGCGGAGCCTGTGGGAGCCGATCTCCGCCGAGCACGCGCGCACCGTGGCCGCGGTGCTCGAGATCGTCGAGGCCGACGAGCTGCTCGCGCGCCATCCGGTCGTCCAGCGCTCGATCCGGCTGCGCAACCCGTACGTCGACCCGATGAACGCGATCCAGGTCTCGCTCCTGCGCCGCTACCGCGCCGGCGATGCCGATGCGGTCCCGCCGCTCCTGCGCTCGATCGCCGGGATCTCGGCCGGGCTCCGCAACACGGGCTGAGCTCGAGGCCTAACCGAACAACCGCCCGACCATCACTTTACTTTCGATAGTAGCGTCTCGGGATGGACTGGAACGCCGTCTACGAGCGCAACTCGGTCGAGCGGATCAAGCGCGACAAGCCGCCCCTCGGCATCCGCGAGGAGCTCCCCGCGCTCGTTGCGCAGGGCTACGAGGCCATGGCCGAGGAGGACATCGTGCGCCTCCAGTGGTGGGGGCTCTACCACGACAAGCCGAAGATCGGGACGTTCATGTTGCGCGTGAAGATCCCGGCCGGGATCCTCACGCCCGCCAAGCTGCGACGCATCGGCGAGGTCGCGAACCGGTACGGACGCGGCGATGCCGAGCTGACGACGCGTCAGTGCGTCCAGATCCACTGGCTCGAGCTGAGCGCGCTCGCCGACGTCTTCGCCGAGCTCGAGGACGCCGGCATCACGAGTGCGGGCGGCTGCGGCGACACGGTGCGCAACATCACCGGCTGCCCCGTCTCGGGGCTCCTCGCCGATGAGCTCTTCGACTCGACCCCCGTCATCGACGCCGCGACGAGCGAGTTCTACGGCAACCCGGCGTGGGCGAACCTGCCACGCAAGCACAAGTACTCGATCGCGAGCTGCCCGGACCGCTGCAACGCGCCCGAGATCAACTGCGTCTCGCTCGTCGGCGTCGTGCACGACGGGCGTGAGGGCTACGGCGTGCTCGTCGGCGGTGGGCTCGCGTCCGTTCCGCGCATCGGCCGCGACCTCGGCGTCTTCGTGCCGAAGGAGGACGCGATCGAGATTCTCGGCGCCGTCACGTCGGTGTGGAGCGAGGACCTGAAGTACCGCATGTCTCGCGTGAAAGCGCGCCTGAAGTTCATGGTCGACGACCTCGGCACCGACGGAGTCCTCGAGCGCGTCGAGGCGAAACTCGGCCGCACGCTCGAGCGTTACACCTTGCCGCCGATCACCGCGCAGCCCTCCGCGCACATTGGCGTGCATGCCCAGCGCCAGGACGGGCTCTCCACCATCGGAGTGCCCGTCCGCCTGGGTCTCACCTCGGGCGACCAGCTCATCGCCGTCGCCGATCTCGCCGATGAGATCGGCGGAGACGTTCGCCTCACGCGGCAGCAGAACCTGATCGTCACCGGCGTGCGCGACGTCGACAGCGCACTCGAGCGGCTCGCGGAGATCGGCCTGCCGCTGGAGACGAACGAGATCTGGGCCAATTCGATCGCGTGCACCGGCGAGCCGCACTGCAACTTCTCCGTCGGCGAGACGAAGACGCGGCTGGAGACGCTCGTCGAGCACCTCGAGTCGACGTTCGGCCCGCAGGTCGGCGACCTGCGCCTGCACCTCGACGGCTGCCCGCACGCGTGCGCGCAGCACTGGGTCGGCGACCTCGGCTTCCAGGCGACGACCGGCAAGGACGACGACGGCAACCGCATCTCCGCCTACGACATCTTCGTGCGCGGGTCGCTCGGCCCGCAGCCCGCCGTCGGCGGCTCGCTCTTCCGCCGCATCGCGAGCGAGCGGCTCGAGCCGGCCGTCGAAGGCCTCGTGCGCGGCTGGATCGACGGCCGAGAGGACGGCGAGACGTTCACCGACTTCCAGCGCCGCCTCTCCGACGAGGAGCTCGGCGCGCTCGCCGGCCTCGAGCCGGCCAAGAAGCGGGTGGCGGCGTGAGCGCTCTCCTCGACGAGCTGGACGCGGGCGAGCTCGCGATCCGCTTCGAGGGCGAGGAGCCGCAGGCGCTGCTCGAGTGGGCGCTCCTCGAGTTCGGCTCCGACATCGCCATCTCCACCGCGTTCCAGATCGACGGCTCCGTCCTCATCGACATGGCGTACACGATCGACCCCAACGTGCGCGTCTTCTCCGTCGACACCGGACGGCTGCCGGTGGAGACGCTCGAGTTCGCCGACACGCTGCGCGCGCGGTATCCAGGCCTGCAGCTCGAGATCCTCCAGCCGGACCCGGAGCACGTCGAGCGGCTCGTGCAGCTGAAAGGGCCCGACCTCTTCCGCGACTCGGTCGAGAACAGGCTCCTCTGCTGCAACGTGCGCAAGGTCATCCCGTTGACGAAGCATCTCGACGGGCTCGACGCGTGGATCACCGGGCTGCGCCGCGACCAATGGGCGACGCGCACGAA
>DATAMX010000032.1:0-21277 GCA_036260475.1 Gaiellaceae bacterium
TAGCTCAGCTGGGAGAGCACCTGCCTTACAAGCAGGGGGTCGGCGGTTCGATCCCGTCACCGCCCATGTGGACGCCGCCGAGGTCAGCCTCCGGCGCTGGCTGCGCCGCCAGCTCCGCCAGCCGACGCCGCTCCGGGAGCATCTCGAGGCGGCGGTCGAGAACAACGACCCGGCCGAGGCACGGCGACTCGTCGGCCGCTTCGAGTTCAGCGACGCGCAACGACGGAACGTCGAACAGCTCCTCGAGGCTTGGGAACGTACACTCGGCCGCACGGGCCGGTAGCTCAGTTGGTAGAGCAGGGGACTTTTAATCCCAAGGTCGCAGGTTCGATCCCTGCCCGGCCCATATACATTCCGCTCGTGAGCTTCGCTGTCGGGGCAGATGCCTACGACCGATTCATGGGCAGGTATTCGGCGCCGCTCGCCCCCGAGCTCGCCGATTTCGCGCTGATCGCCGCCGGTCAGCGCGTCCTCGACGTCGGCTGCGGTCCCGGCGCACTCACCGCCGAGCTGGTCAGGCGGCTGGGGCCGGATGCCGTGGCCGCCGTCGATCCATCGGAGTCCTTCGTGGCGGCAGCTCGGCAGCGGCAGCCCGGGGTGAACGTGCAACGCGCTGCGGCCGAGCGACTGCCCTTCGGAGATCGCGCGTTCGACGCCGCCTTGGCACAGCTCGTCGTCCACTTCATGACGGACCCGGTCGCCGGGCTCAGCGAGATGGCCCGCGTGACGCGCGAGCACGGCGTCGTGGCAGCGTGCGTCTGGGATCACGCCGGTGGACAGGGACCTCTGGCCGTGTTTTGGAAGGCGGCGCGTGAGCTCGATCCGGACACTGCGGATGAGTCGGAGCTCGCGGGCGCCCGTGAAGGCCACCTCGCGCAGCTCTTCCGAGAAGCCGGGCTTCGCGAGGTCGAAGAGGGTGTCCTCTCCGTCGGCGTCGAGCACCCGAGCTTCGAGGAGTGGTGGGAGCCGTTCACGCTCGGCGTGGGCCCCGCCGGCGCTCACGTCGCAGGTCTCGACGCGAAGCGGCAGGCTCAGCTGCGCGAGCGCTGCCGGGAGCTCCTACCGGCGGCGCCGTTCGTGCTGACGGCCCGGGCGTGGGCGGCGCGAGGCGTCGTCTAGCATCATTTCGGGTCACGTGCGGGACTCGTGGCGAAGCGGATGGTGCGCTCGCCACTCGCGACGTGCGACCCGAGCGATGTTGAGGCCGAGGACCGGCATGGAGCCGACGACGATGACGCCCGCGACGGCGTAGACCCAGTCGCCGACCCGCGGGGCGAGAACGACCGCGAGCGCTCCGGCGCCGAAGTCGAGCGCAAGCTCGACCGCAACGCTCGCGACGACGATGTGGGCGGTTCGACGGATGGTGAAGACGATGCGCTTCAACGCGCCTCCTTTCGGTGGGGCGCGTCCTCCCGCCTCCTCAGACTCCGTCACGGAGTGCTTCCAGCGCGGCTGGGTCGGCGGACGCTCTGATCCGAATGCTAGCGGCGGAGCCGACACACACGGTACGGTCGGCGGAATCCCGAATCGGAAGGCGACCGCTCGGGGGTCATCCCCACTCCGAGACGCCGGGTGCCCGCATTCCGCGCGGCGGCGGAGCAGGCGAGCATGACTGCGAGAGGTCACCGCCCCCGAACTGGAGCAGTCATGAACCGTTTCGTCGCATTCCTCCGCGCCCTTCTCTTCCTCGTCGTCGCGCTGCCCATCGGCGCCGCAACGCTCGCGCTCCTGATCGCGGGCTGGACGGCAACCGCCGCCATGTCGATCACGCCACTGGGCGTCTTGGTCCTGATGGTCTTCCGCCGGGCAATCGGACTGCTCGCCGCCGCCGACGCCGCTTTGGCGCGATCGCTGCTCGGCATCGACGTGCGGCCGAGCCCTGCGTCCGGCGGCACGGGCTACTGGCGGCGTGGCTGGGCCGTGCTCACCGACGGCGGCTTCTGGCGCCAGCAGGTCTACCTCGTCCTGCGCATGACGCTCGGCTTCGCGCTCGCGGTTGCGGAGCTCTCGCTCATCGCCGCATCGCTCGGCTGCCTCGTGTACCCCGCGTGGTACCGCTGGTCGCAGCTCCGCTTCGGGCCGTGGCACGTGGACACGCTTCCGCGGTCGCTCGTGCTCGTCCCCCTGGGGCCTGTCGGCCTTGCCGTCGCGGTTTTGCTGACACAGTTCTTCGCCGCGTTCTTCGGCCGACTGGCACGAGCGCTGCTCGGCGGCGGCCCGCCGCTCTCGCTTGCGACCCGCCGTCGCGCTCTCGCCGCACACGCCTCCGCATCGGCGATCGTCGGTCTCATCCTCGTCCTGATTTGGGCGCTGACCGGGCGCGGGTACGTCTGGCCGGAGTGGGCGCTGCTGCCGCTCGCGCTCGTGCTCTCGATCCACGGCTGGATCGAGCTCGTCGAAGAACGAGCGGTCCTGCGGCGTGCCCGCGGCCTCGCGATTCACGCCGGCGTCGCAGCCGCCCTCGTCGTCTTCCTCGTTCTCATCTGGGCGCTGACGACGCGCGGCTACTTCTGGCCGGTGTGGCCCGCGCTCGGTTTCGCCCTCACGCTCGGCATCCACTGGGCCGCGGCGCGCAGCACCCGGCTTTCGCGCCGGGTCGGCGTCCTTGAGCAGACACGCGCCGGCGCGGTAGACGCGCAGGAGACGGAGCTGCGGCGGATCGAGCGCGATCTCCACGACGGCGCACAGGCGCGACTCGTCGCGCTCGGCATGAGCCTCGGGCTCGCGGAGCAGAAGCTCGCTTCGGACCCGGCGTCGGCGCAGCAGCTCGTCGCCGAAGCGCGGCTCGGCGTGGGCGAGGCGCTGCGCGAGCTGCGCGACCTCGCGCGTGGGATCCACCCGCCCGTGCTTTCCGACCGCGGGCTCGGCGCTGCTCTCGAGAGCCTGGCCGACCACAGTGCGATACCGGTGATCGTTTCGGTGCGCCTCGACGAGCGTCTGCCGGACGCGATCGAGACGGCGGCATACTTCGTCGCCGCGGAAGCGCTTGCGAACGCCGCGAAGCATTCAGGAGCGTCGCGCATCGAGATCGACGTTCGCCACGAAGCGCAGCGACTGCAGATCGCGGTCTCGGACGACGGGACGGGCGGCGCCGACGCAGAGGGCAGCGGGCTCACCGGTCTGCGCCGACGCGTCGAGGCGCTCGACGGAACGCTCGCCGTCTCGAGCCCCGAAGGCGGGCCGACGAACATCCGGGCGGAGCTGCCATGCGCGTCGTGATCGCCGAGGACCTCGTGCTCCTGCGCGACGGGATGGCCAGGCTGCTCACCGACAACGGCCTCGAGGTGGTGGCCGCGGTCGGCGACGCCGACGCGCTCCGGCACGCCGTACGCCTCGAGAGCCCCGACATCGCGATCGTCGACATCCGCCTCCCGCCGAACTTCCGCGACGAAGGCCTTCGTGCAGCGCTCGAGCTACGCCGGACCGCCCCCGAGACCGCGATCCTCGTCGTCTCGCAATACGTCGAGCACGCCTACGCCGCCGAGCTGCTCGCAGAGGCAGGCGCGGGCGGGATCGGCTACCTGCTCAAGGACCGGGTGATCGATGTGTCGGACTTCGTCGACGCGGTGCGTCGCGTCGCCGCCGGCGGGACCGCGCTCGACCCGGAGGTCGTCGCGCAGCTGCTCGGTCACCGGGGCGCGAAGCGTCTCGCCGAGCTCACGGGGCGTGAGCGCGAGGTGCTCGAGCTCGTGGCAGAAGGACGATCGAACGCCGCCGTTGCGAAGGCACTCGTGTTGTCCGTCGGCGCGGTCGAGAAGCACATCGCGAGCATCTTCCAGAAGCTCGGCCTGCCGCCCTCCGACTCCGACCATCGTCGCGTTCTCGCCGTTCTCGCCTACCTCGGGCCGGAGTAAGCTCGCACGGATGGCGACCAACTACGAGCGCGCGTTCGCGGAGCGGCCCGAGGTGTTCGCGGCCTGGGGCGAGTTGAACGGCGCGATCAAGGCCGGCATGGACCTCCGCCGCTACGAGCTCGCCACGCTCGCCGCTGCGCGGCGCCTGCGATCGAGCTACTGCTGCCTCGCGCACGGGAAGGTGCTGCACGAGCGCTTCGCCGAACCGGTCCGGGACATCGCGCTCGACCACCGCTCCGCCGGCCTCGATGCGGTCGACGTCGCGGTGATGGATCTCGCCGAGCGGGTCGTCGACGATGCCACAACGATCGAGGACGCAGACCTGCAGCCCCTGCGCGACCTCGGGCTGTCCGACACCGAGATCATGGACGTCGTTCTCGCGGCCGCCGCTCGCTGCTTCTTCTCGAAGACGCTGGACGCGCTCGGCGTCAGGCCGGACGCACACTTCCGAGACCTGGAGCCGGAGCTGCAAGAGGCGCTCGTGGTCGGCCGCCCCATCGCCGACGGCTGACGTGCCCGTCGCGGCGCTGCTCGTGGCCGTCACCGCCACGCTCGGCCCCCACGGAATAGGAAACGTGCCCTTCGGCCAGTCGAAACCGGCCACGGTCGCAGCCCTAACGCGGCTCTTCGGCCCGCCGACGAGCCGCGGTCCGAATCCAGGCTGCGGACCGCGGTACAGCGAAGTCGTCTGGCACGGTCTCGCCGCGGAGTTCCGCTTCGACGTCTTCTCCGGATATCGCTACCGCAGCTCAACGCCGACGGTCGCGACGTCCACGGGCATCTCGCTCGGGAGCACGCTCGCGCAGGTGCGCGCCGCCTACGGAAAGCTGGCCTTCGTCGGCACCGACCGCTGGCGCGCCCGGAACGGCCTCGTCTTCTACGACGACGCGATGCGCGATCCGGAGCCGCCGTCGAGCCGGATCGTCGAGATCAAGACGGGCACCTGCGGCGACTTCTGAGCGGAGGGCCTGCCTCAGACCGATCGAGAACTTGGATCCGACTATCGACTTGCAAGGGCGCAAGCGCCCGGCCGAGCCCGATCTTGGATCCATCTCTGTTTGGAATGTCGGGACGAACCCCCCAAAAGGGGGAGTGACGCTCGACGGCTCCCGGGGTTGAATGGGCCCGCCCAACGACAGCGCGGCCCCCTGGTGAGTGGTCCGCACCCGTGCCGAAGGGACTCTCATCTTGCGGACATCACGTCTCATCCTCCTGTTGCTCGTCGTCACGCTCGCGCTCGCGGTCTCACTCGTCTGGCCGCTGGGGAGCCAAGCCGATGTGAGCGACCAGCCGGGCCCCGGCCCCGACCCCACGCCCGTCCCGTCGCCGGCGACTCTCGAGAGCCCCGTCCCGCTTCTGCGCACGCCGGCGGCGGTTCGGAAGCATCTCCGCAGCAAGCGTGAGGCGTCCGCGCTTGGCCAGCGCGTCGTCGGATTCGCGAAGCATCTGATCGGAGTGCCGTACTCCTGGGGCGGATCGTCGCCCCGCACCGGCTTCGACTGCTCCGGGTTCGTCCGCTACGTCTATAGCCACTTCGGTGTCTCCCTGGCCCATTCGAGCTTCGCCGACTACTGGCGCGGCCGGAAGGTCGGGCGCTGGGCGATGAAGCCCGGCGACCTCGTCTTCTTCGACGGCGAGGGCCACGTCGGCATCTACGTCGGCCACGGCCGGTTCATCCATGCTCCCCACAGCGGCACGGTCGTCCGGATCTCCACCATGTCGGGCTGGTACGCGAGTCGGTTCGACGGGGCCCGGCGCCTCGTGGCCAACTCCTGAACCACGGGCTACGATCGCTGCGTGGGTCTGAGCCGTAGCGCGCGGGCACTCGTGCTCGCGCTGGGAATGGCGCTCGCGCTCGGGACGTTCGCCGGATCCGCGTCCGCGGCCGGCGCTCCGTGCGGGTCGACCCCGGGCCTGGTCTGCTCTACGGTCGTCGTCCCGCTCGACCGGACGGGAACGGTGGCGGGCACGATCAGCCTGCACGTCGAGGAGCTGCCGCCGACGACGGGCCCGCCGCGCGGGGCGCTCTTCCTCATCGCGGGCGGCCCCGGCCAGGGATCGGCGCACACCTTCAGCCTGGGCACGCCGCAAGACGCTCTCGTCTACCGCTACCTCTTCCCGGGCTACACCCTCGTCGCCTACGACGACCGCGGCACGGGCGATTCCAGCCTTCTCAACTGCCCCGCGCTCCAGGTGTCGACGTCCTCTGCCGGACAGGATCTCCTGGCGGCCGCGTGCGCCTCGTCGCTCGGGGCCCAAGCGCCGTTCTACGGCACCGCCGACCACGTCGAGGACCTCGATGCCGTGCGCAGCTCGCTCGGTCTCTCCAAGGTCGCGCTCTTCGGCGTGTCGTACGGAACGAAGCTCGCACTCGCGTACGCATACGCGCATCCCGGCAACGTCGACCGCCTGGTGCTCGACTCCGTCCTCCCCACCGATCTTCCCGACCCCTTCGGCGCGAACGTCGCCCGTGCCATGCCTGCGACGCTGGCCGCCTACTGCGCCAACGTGTGCCGCGCGGCGACGCCGGACTACGCCGGGGACGTGGTCGCGGTCGCGAACCGGCTCGCCGCGAAGCACGCGACCGGGAACGTCCTGCTTCCGGACGGGCGCACGAAGAAGGACACGCTCTCCGGCGCCGACCTGCTCTCGCTCGTCGTCGACTCCGACCTCAATCCGGGCCTCGCCGCCGAGCTGCCCGCCGCGGTGCACGCCGCCCGGCTCGGAGAGTACGGCCCGGTGCTGCGGCTGCACGTCCTCGACACCGTCGGCTCCGCGCTCTCGGCGCCGGACTTGAGCTTCGGGCTCTACGCCGCCACCGACTGCCGCGACGGCCCCTTCCCCTGGCCCGCGAACTCGGACCCGGCCACGCGACCGGCGCTCCTGCGCGCCGCCATCGCCACGCTCCCGCCGGGAACGTTCGGGCCGTTCGGAAGCTGGGCCTCCGACCTCGGCAATGCGGTCCTGTGCGATACGTGGCCGACGCCCGCCGGCGGGGTGAACCTCGCTGCCGGACCGCTGCCGAACGTGCCCGTCCTCGCGCTCAGCGGTGGCTACGACATGCGGACGCCGACCGCCGGCGCGCAGTCGGTCGTCGCGCAGTTCCCGCAGGGGAAGCTCATCGTCGTCCCCGGCGTCGGCCACAGCGTCACGTCGGCCGACTGGTCGGGCTGCGCCGCGCTCGCGGTGCACGACTGGATGCTCGATCCCTCGAGCAACGACTCCTGCCCCCGGCCGCCGTTCCTCGTCCCGCTGGTCGGAGCATTCCCGCACCTGGCGCGCTCGACGAAGCACGCGACTCCCGCCGCGACGCTCGCCCTTGCGTCGAAGACCCTCGCCGAGGCCGAGGCCGCGTGGCTGTTCGCGAGCTTCTCGAGCTCGCCCGCTTCCGTCGCCGGCCTGACGAGCGGGACGCTCACCCCGATCGGTACGGACGGCTTCAGGCTCGCGGGCTACGGGCTCGTGCCCGGCATCACGGTGAGCGGCACGCTCAAGGAAGCCGAGCGCGGCGGCGTGGCGGTGAAGTTCCAGGGCACCCTCAGGGTGGCCGGACGCGTGGCCGCCGCGGGGACATTGCAGCTCGGCGCCTCGGGCCTGCGCGGCACGCTCGGCGGAAAGGCCGTCGGCTAGCGCAACTTCTGGGCCATCGCCGTCAGGAGCTTCCAGGCGATGGCGGAGTTGGACTCCACCAGGGGCTTGAAGTCCCACGGCGTCATGCCGTAACAGAGCATGTCGGTCCTGGCGGTGACGGTGGCGGTGCGGTCGGAGCCGGTCAGGAGCGCGATCTCCCCGAAGTAGTCGCCGGGGCCGACCGAGCTGACGGGTTTCCCGTCCACGGTCACGTCCGCCACGCCCTCTTCGACGACGAAGAATCCGGCGCCGCCTGCTCCCTGCTCGAGGAAGACGTCGCCCGCGGACACGCGCCGCTCGCGCATCGAGGCCGCGATTTGCCCGATCTCACGGTTGTCGAGCCCGGAGAAGAGCGGAACCTTCTTCAGCATGTCGGGAGAGGCGCCGGCCACGCCGGAGTTATACACCGCTCCGAAGGTGGCGACCATCCGCGAGGATGTGCAGGTGAAGGTGACCGTCATCGGCTGCTCGCCGGCCTGGCCGAATGCCGGGGGCGCCCAGTCGGGCTACCTCGTCGAAGGGAACGGCGGCCGCCTGCTGCTCGACTGCGGGCCCGGCGTGCTCGCGCGGCTGCGCAACGGCAACGGCGGCTGGCCCGACGTGGACGCGATCGCGATCACTCACTTTCACCTCGATCACTGGGGCGATCTCGTGCCATGGACGTTCGGCGCCGCATTCGGGCCGGGCCGCCGGGACTCCAAGCCCGAGCTCTGGCTCCCTCCGGGCGGCGAGCAGTGGCTGCGCGGTCTGGGCGGTCAGCTCTCCTTCGCGAATCAGCTCGAGCACGCTTTCGAGCTGCGCGAGTACCGCGCGGAGGAGAGCTTCTCCGCCGCGGGCTTCGAGGTCGTGCCGGTTCCGCTCGCGCACTACCAAGAGCTGACGTTCGGGCTGCGCGTGACCGACGGCCGCCGCACGGTCGCGTACTCGGGCGACACCGCTCCGACGCCGCGGCTCGCCGACCTCGCGCGCGACGCCGACGTGTTCCTGTGCGAGGCGACGCTCTCCGATCCCGAGCCTGCCGAGCGCGGCCATCTCACCTCCGACGAAGCAGCAGCCGCGTTCGAGGCGTCCGGCGCGCGGCGGCTCGTCGTCATCCACCGCCCGGACGAGCTGCCGCTCGACGAGCGGCTCGAGCGCGCGTACGACGGCCTAGAGCTCGATCTTTGAGATGACGCGGGCGGCGAGCTCGCCGAGGAGCCGGTAGCCCTCGACGGACGGATGGTCGCCGTCGTCGCTCCAGCCCTCGAGCGGTGCAAGCACGCCGTGGAATGGAAGCGGGGTCACGCCCTCGATCGCGTGCACGAGCTCGTTGAGGCGCGCGATGTCGCGCGCAGCGCGGTCGTCTCCGCGCGGCCACGGCAGCACGTCCGCGAGTGCGATCTGCAGACCGAGACGACGGCCGTGCTCGACGATGCCGGAGAGATTCCGCGCGGCGGCGTCGACCGGGCGTCCCTGCGCGACGTCGTTGATGCCGCCCTGCACCACCAGCACGTCCGCGCCGGTGGCGACGTCGTCGACGAATGCCGCGATCTCGTCCGTGCGCTTGCCATACGCCGCGCGCGTGCGAAATTCGAAACGAGGCTCATTCGCGTTCGCCCACCATTGCCACTGGCTGCGCTCGTCCGCCGACGGACCGATGCCCGCGCGCACGGACGGATCCGGATCCCAGAGCGGCGAGCCGGCACTGATCGAGTCGCCGACGACCGCAACGACGACGCGCGTCACCGCGAGTGCGGATGCAGCTCGACCACGAGATCGCAGTCGAGCGCCTCGGCGATGCGCAGCAGCGTGTCGATTCGCGGCGGGCGGCCGCCTCGCTCGAGCCGGGCGATCGACGACTGGGTCGTGCCGCACAGCTCTGCCAGCTCACGCTGCGACATGTTCATCTGCACGCGGCGTTCTGCAACCTTGTCCGCGATCGCCGCGAAGAAGTAGCCGCGATCACCGGTGACGATCCGCTCGCGCAGACGGTCGAGCGGGCGCTTCAGCTCGGTGCGGCTGCGGGCTGCCATCGAGGCGAGTATAGCGGTTGTGCTATGTCTCCCACGCGGACGCGGCCCGGGACGAGCACGGCGCCGTACACACCGAACGGGAGCGGCTCGGAGACGCCCTCGCGGCGATAGGCGGCGAGCGTCACGAGCGTCGGAAGGTCGACGACCCCTGTGTCGGGATCGCGCGACGTGACGATGCAGCGTCCGATGTCGCCGTTGAATGCGACCGTCGCTTCGCCTATCCGGACTTGCGTGCCGAGCCACGAGTCTTCCTCGTGCGCGCCGACGCCGTCGATCTCGAACAGCATGCGAAAGCGGCGGCCGTCCACCTCGTCCACGCCGGCCTCCTCGCCCAGGCGCTGCAACGAGGCGCGCGAGACGAGCGAGACGGTCCCGCCCTGCGGCGTTCGGTCGACGGCGCCGTCGTCCGCCCACAGCAGCTCGAGCGGCCGGCCGACGAAGGCCGAGATCGCTTTCTCCCACGGACCGACGACGCGATGGGACGGCCGCGGCAACCGGTAGAGCTCGGCGTCCACGGGCGCTCCCAGCTCGACGACACCTTCGACGCGCTCGCCGTCCGGGAACGTCAGCGCGAGGCGGCGCGTCGACTCGTCCCATTCCGGCCGGATGCGCATCATCGAGCCGTCGCGCTTGCCGGCGTACAACGCGCCCTGCTCGTCACGGAGCCAGAAGCGCCTGTTGCCGACGACACCGCCTTCCGCGAGCACGACTTCGTCCGGATGCACGAGACCGAGCGACTTCACCGGTGCGACCGAGATGCGGACGACGCGCGCCTCCACGCCCCGAGTCTATTTACGCGGGCCCCTCCACCTCCACCTCGCTGCGCCCGCGCGCACCCTCGAGATCGAAGATCCAGAAGTCGCGGCCGGTCACGTGCACCGCGACGTTGTACACGGGGATCTGGCCGATGCGCCCCTCGAACGATCCGGCGTGCGCGTGCCCGTGCAGGACGAGGTCGGCTCCGCACTCGGCGATCGGCGTCGCCAGGCGGTCGCTGCCGAGCAGGACGTGAATGCCCGCGGGCTCCCCCATCACCGTCGCCTCGACCGGGGCGTAGTGGAGCAGCACGATGCGAAGATCGCAGTGCACGATCTCGCGCAGCCCGTGCGAGATCGCCTCGGCCTCGCGCGACGTCTCGGCGTAGACCTCGCGCAGCAGCGGCTCGCCGAAGTCGGGCAGGACGCATCCGGGGAAGCCGCCGACGAATCCCTTCGTGCCGACGACGCCGAGCTGCATGCCGGCGACCTCGCACGTCTGCCAGGAGCGGTTCAGCACGTGCACGCCCGCCTCCGAGAGCAGTGCCGCCATCTGCGTCGCACAGCCGGCGTGGTAGTCGTGATTGCCGAGCACGGCGAAGACGGGGATGGAGACGGCGCGGCACGCATCGGCCAGGACCTGCGCCTGCTCCAGCTCGCCGGTCGTGGTCAGGTCGCCGGCGAGCAGGATCACGTCCGCCTCGTCCTCGACCCGCTCGAACGCGCTCTCCACGCGGTCGCGGATCGCCTCGGACGCGTGGACGTCGCCTGCGGCGGCAATGCGGATCACCTCAGCCATGTTGCACTTTTGCCCGGAACGGAAACGGCTCGCCAGCCATGCCGGAACCGACCTTCGAGGAGATGGTGGAGGCGATGAAGGACGCGGTCGCCGTCCTGCAGACGCACGAGATCCGATTCGTGCTGGGCGGCGGGCTGGCCGCGTGGGCGCGCGGCGGGCCGCGGTCGGAGCACGACGTCGACCTGCTCATCCGCGAAGAAGACGCGGACGAGGCGCTCGGCGCGTTCGAGCAGGCCGGAATGCGGACCGAGCGGCCACCGGAGGGCTGGCTCGTGAAGGCCTGGCACCCGAACGGCACGCTGATCGATCTCATCTACAGCCCGGCGGGTGGGCCGATCACCGACGAGTCGATCGACCACGCGCCGGTCCTCGAGGTGATGGCGCTGCGCTTGCGCGTCTGCTCGCTCGAGGACCTGATGATGACGAAGCTGCTCGCGCTCAACGAGCAGGAGCCGGACTTCGGCAGCCTGCTCGAGCTCGCACGCGCGCTGCGCGAGCAGGTCGACTGGGACGACGTGCGCGCACGAACCGAGGCATCTCCGTTCGCGCGGGCGTTCTTCACGCTCGTCGAAGGGCTCGGCGTCGTCGAGCCGTCGGGCCTAGAGGTAGAACGCTGACCAGGCCTGCCACCAATCGTCTCCTCGGGAGACGATCGACATCGGCCCGGTGACCTCGACGCCGCGACGGTTGCGGTATTCCTCCAGCCGGTCGGGCGTCGTGAAGTCGACCTCGATCTCGCACGGGCGGCCCGGGTCGTACGGCTGCACGGCTTTCACGTTCTTCAGCGCCTGCTTCGTACCGTCCTCGATCAGCCGGCGCGCCTCGAGCGGCGTCTTCGAACGTGCGCTGAAGCGGCCGATGCCCGCCTTCACCTCCACCGTCGTGAGCCCGTCCCCGAGGAGCGCGCTCGCCTCGCGACAGACGGCGCGGTCGCCGGTGACGAGCGCGACGGGGCAGCCCCAGTGTCCGCACAACGCGGCGTTGATGCCGGTCTCTCCGACGAGCACGCCGTTGAAGCGCAGGCTCTGCCATGCCTGGCCGGACACGGTGTGCGAGAGCACGCCGTCGGGCGTGCCTGCCATCGCGTGCATCCCGACGAGGAGGGCGGCGTCGCAGCCCTCTTCGAGGAACGCCGTGTACTCCGTCCACGCGCTCTGAACGACGAACTCGCAGTCCGGGTCGAGGAGGTCGGCGACGAGCGAGTTGAAGTCGTAGTCGCCGCCTGCGCCATGGCAGTCCATGACGAGGATCTCCTTCGCGCCGACGGACTTCGCGCCGCGTACCGCGGCGTTGATCTCCTCGGTGTAGAGACGGCGTGCCTCCTGGTAGAGCGGCAGGTCGCCGCCCACCTGCCCGCGCCGGACGATGCCGGCGACACCTTCGATGTCGCTGATGACGTGGATGCGCACGGCGGCAGACTACTGTGCGCACGTGGACACGGGCCTCGCGGGCAAGGTCGTGCTCGTCACCGGCGGTGCGGGCGGGATCGGCAGCGCCTGCGTGCGCGCCTTCGCGGCGGAGGGTGCGAGGGTGGCCGTCCACTACCGCACGAGCCGCGAGCGTGCGGAGGCGCTCGCCTCCGAGATCGGCGGCGTTGCGATCGGCGCCGACCTCACCGACGAGGCGGCGGTGGAGCAGCTGTTCACACGCGCGCGCGAGGACCTCGGCGACGTCGAGATTTGCGCCGCGGTCGCAGGTGTCTGGCCGCGCGACGACGAGCCCGTGTGGAGGCTCGGGCTCGAGCGGTGGGAGGAGGTGCTGCGTGCGAACCTCACGGCGACGTTCCTCACGGCGCGCGGCTTCCTGCGCGAGGTCGAGCGCATCGGCCGCGGCAACCTCGTTCTCGTCGGCTCGACCGCAGGCCGCTTCGGCGAGGCGGGCCACTCGGATTACGCAGCTGCGAAGTCGGCCATCCAGGTCGGCCTGCTCCTGAGCCTGAAGAACGAGATCGTCCGGATCGCCCCCGGCGGGCGCGTCAATGCGGTCGCACCCGGGTGGACGTACTCCCCGATGACGCGCGGAGCGCTCGACCCGGAGCTCGTCGAACGCATCAGCCGCACGATGGCGCTGCGGAAGGTCGCGCTCGCCGAGGACATCGCGCGCGCGGTCGTCGTCCTCGCCTCGGACGAGCTCTCCGGGCACGTCACGGGCGAGCTGATCACGGTGGCCGGAGGTATGGAAGGACGAACGGTCCACTCCTAGACTTGGTGGGGATGGTCTGCCCCTCCTGCTCCACCGAGAACCGCCCGGGCCGGAAGTTCTGCGCCCGCTGCGGCTCGCCGCTCGCCCTCGCGTGCCCGAGTTGCGGCGCCGCCAACGAGCCGGACGACGCGTTCTGCGGCGACTGCGGCACTCCGCTCACGGCAGAGGCGCCGGCCGTCGTCCGGGCCGAGCCGTCGGCCGAGCGGCGGCTCGTCTCCGTCCTCTTCGCCGACCTGGTCGGCTTCACCTCGCTGTCGGAGACGCGGGACGCCGAGGAGGTGCGCGAGCTCCTCTCGCGCTACTTCGACATCTGCCGCCGGATCATCGGCGTGTACGGCGGCACGGTGGAGAAGTTCATCGGCGACGCCGTCATGGCGGTCTGGGGGACGCCGACCGCAACGGAGGACGACGCCGAGCGCGCAGTGCGCGCCGCGCTCGACCTGGTCTCAGCGGTCACCGCCCTCGGCGACGAGGTAGGCGCCGACGAGCTTCGCGCACGCGCGGGAGTGCTGACGGGCGAGGCGGCGGTCACGATCGGAGCCGAGGGACAGGGCATGGTCGCCGGCGATCTCGTCAACACCGCCTCCCGAGTGCAGTCGAGTGCGACGCCCGGCACCGTCTTCGTCGGCGACGCGACGCGGCGCGCCACCGAGGACACGGTGGTCTTCGAGGACGCGGGCTCGTTCGAGCTGAAGGGCAAGGAAGGGCTCACGCCGCTGTGGCGCGCGCTCCGCATCGTGTCCGGCCTGCGCGGCTCGCTGAAGTCGCACGGCCTGGAGGCGCCGTTCGTCGGACGCGACCGAGAGCTGCGCACGATCAAGGATCTCTTCCACACCTGCGCGGACGAGGGCAAGGCGCGCCTACTCTCGGTGACCGGCATCGCCGGGATCGGGAAGTCGCGGCTCGGGTGGGAGTTCTACAAGTACTTCGACGGGATCGCCGAGACGATCTACTGGCATCGCGGACGCTGCCTGCCCTACGGCGAGGGCGTCACGTACTGGGCGCTGGCCGACATGGTGCGCATGCGCTGCCGTATAGCCGAGGACGACGACGTGGCAGACGGACTGAACAAGCTGCGCGCCGTCCTCGCCGAGCATCTGCTCGACGCCGAGGAGCGCGCGTTCGTCGAGCCGCGGCTCGCACATCTGCTCGGCTATGCCGAGCAGGCCGAGCACGAGAAGCACGACCTGTTCGCAGCATGGCGGCTCTTCTTCGAGCGGCTCGCAGCCGTGCATCCGACCGTGCTCGCGTTCGAGGATCTGCAGTGGGCCGACGAGAGCCTCCTCGACTTCATCGAGTACCTGCTCGACTGGTCGCGTGACCATCCGCTCTTCGTCGTCACCTTGGCACGGCCGGAGCTCCTCGAGCGGCGCCCGACGTGGGGTGCCGGGCGCCGCAACTTCACGTCCATGTTCCTCGAGCCGCTCGCGCCGGAGGCGATGGACGAGCTGCTCGCGGGCCTCGTTCCCGGATTGCCCCAGGACTTGCGCGACCGCATCCTCGGCCGCGCGGAGGGGGTGCCGCTGTACGCCGTCGAAACCGTGCGCATGCTGCTCGACCGCGGCCTCCTCGTCCAGGACGGCCCGGCCTACCGGCCCGCCGGCGCGATCGACTCGCTCGAGGTGCCGGAGACGTTGCACGCCCTCATCGCCGCGCGTCTCGACGGACTGCCCGCGGACGAGCGCAAGTTGCTCCAGGACGGCGCCGTCCTCGGCAAGACATTCTCGCGCGACGGCCTCGCCGCGCTGTCCGGCCACGCCCGCGACCACATTGACGAGCTTCTCTCCTCGCTCGTGCGCAAGGAGGTGCTCGGCGTGCAGGCCGATCCGCGCTCGCCCGAGCACGGGCAGTACGGCTTCCTCCAGGATCTCGTTCGCCACGTCGCGTACGAGACGCTCTCGCGGCACGACCGGCGAGCGCGCCACCTCGCTGCAGCGGAGCATCTGACGGCCGAGATCGACGAGGCGATCGAAGTCGTCGCGGCGCACTACGTCGCCGCGTACGAGGCGGCGCCCGATGCGGAGGACGCGGGCGCGATCAAGGCCAAGGCGTGCGACGCGCTCGTGCAGGCGGGACGGCACGCGCGATCGCTCGCAGCTGCGGCGGAAGCGCGTCGTTACTACGAGCAGGCCGCGCGCCTCGTCGACGATCGGATCGAGCGCGCGAAGCTGCTCGCCGAAGCAGGCGAGATGGCCGGCCACGCCGGCGACGCCGACGCGACGGAGCGTCTCCTGACGGAGGCTGTCGGAATCTTCGACGAAGCCGGCGACACGCACGCATCCGCGTTCGCGCTCGTGCGCCTCGGCCACTACCAGCTCTTCTCGGGGCGCCGCGACGAAGCGGTCGCACGACTCGAGCGCGCGTTCGAGGTGATCTCGAAGGACGAGCCCGACGTGGTGCTCGCGGAGCTCGCGTCCGAGCTTTCTCGCGCGTACTGGTTCAGCGGCGACCTCGAGCGCTCGGCCGAGCTCGCCGAGCTCGCGCTCGACATCTCGGAGTCGCAGCGGCTGTGGAAGCCGCTCGCACGAGCCTTCCGCGCGAAGGGCGCCGTCGCCGTGAGTCGCGGGCACGTCGAGGAAGCCATCGCGCTGATGAAGCACGGGTTCGAGCTCGCGAAGGATCACGGCCTGACCGAGGACGTCGCGAACTATTGCTTCATCCTCTCGGACGGCTGTTTCCGCACCGATCGGTACCGCGACGCCCTCGACTATCTCGAAGAGGCCCTGGCAACGGCGCGCAAGCTCGGGAGCCGCCCGTGGGAGTGGTCGGTGCTCGCCGAGATGACGTACCCGAAGTGGCTGCTCGGCCGCTGGGACGACGTCGTCGCGGCGACCGCCGGCTTCGGCGAGGAGCAGGTCAACTCGGGCGGGGTCGTCCTGAGCCTCCTCCAGGCGGGCGCGGACGTGTTCGCGCAGCGCGGAGAGCTCGAGGAGGCGCACCGGCTGTACGACCTCTTCGGCCGCCTGGAAGGGTCGAGCGACATTCAGGACCAATCGGCCTATGCGACGACGCAGGCGGCGCTGTTCCGAGCGGAAGGCCGGCTCGAGGAAGCCCTCGCCGCGGGATTGCGCGCGCTCGAAGCCGCCGACGTTCTCAGCCCCACGTTCCAGGGCGTGAAGCACGGCGTCGTCGACGCGCTCGAAGCCGCGCTCGTCCTCGGCGAGACCGCCAAGGCAGAGGAGCTGTTCGCCTTCGCCGACGGTATCCCGATCGCAAGCCGCTCGCCGTTCATGGATGCACACGTGCAGCGCCTGCGTGCGCGCACCGCCGGCGACGCGGAAGGCCTGCTCGCCGCGGCGCGCAGCTTCGGCGAGATCGAGGTTCCGTTCTGGGTCGCGGTGGCGCGCCTCGAGCACGCCGAGCTCACCGGCGACGACCGGACACGGGCCGACGCGCTCGCGACGTTCGAGCAGCTTCGCGCGCGTCCGTGGATCGAGCGGGCGGCCGCCCGCGTGCACGCCGAAAGCGTGGCCTAGATACGCGAAGCGGCGCTTGCGCGCCGCCGCGTCCCCCTGCCGCAGAGATGATTGCCGTCAGTCCCCGAGGAGGAGTTCTCCTGGATATCGGCATCCGGCGCGATCTCCTTGAGTGCCTAGACTGGCCCGAATGAGCCGGTTTCTCGAGCGGCTGGCGGCGGGCCCGCCGATCGTGGCCGACGGCGGCATGGGCGCCGTCATCGCGAGCGCCGTGCCGCGGCTGCGCTGCCCCGAGGAGGCGAACCTGCGCGCGCCGGAAAGCGTCGTGGACGTCCACCTCGGCTACATCCGCGCCGGCGCGGAGCTGATCGAGACGAACACGTTCGGGGCGAACCGGGCGAAGCTCGCCGAGCACGTCCTCGAGGACGAGCTCGAGGCGATCAACGCCGCCGGCGCGCGTCTCGCCCGCGAGGCGCGAGAGGTTTCCGGCCGCGACGTGTTCATCGCCGGCTCGATCGGTCCGGACGCCGAGCAGGGCTACGCGCAACAGGCGGAGATCCTCGAGGGTCGCGGCGTCGACCTGTTCATGGTCGAGACGTTCTTCGACCTCGACGATCTCGAGCGCGCGATCGCGGCGGTTCGCGGCGTGTCCAGCCTGCCCGTCGTCGCGCTCATGTCCTTCGACGCGGAGAGCGAGACGATCGCCGGTGTGTCCGCACGCGCGGCGGGCGCGCGGCTGCGCGCACTCGGCGTCGCCGCGTTCGGCGCGAACCACGGCGCCGGCCCGGCTGCGGCGCTGCGCGCGCTGGGCGAGATGGGTGAGGGCGTGCTCGCCGTGCTCCCGAACGTCGGCCTCGCGAGCATGTCCGGCCAACGGATCGTGTTCCCGCACGCGACGCCCGAGTACTTCGGCGAGTTCGCCGCGCAGGCGCGCGCGCTCGGCGCAGGCATCATCGGCGGCTGCTGCGGGACGACGCCCGCGCAGATCGCCGCCATCCGGGCCGCCGTCGACGAGAACCTCGCTCCGGCCGGGCCGCTGCTCGTTCGTGAGCGCTCACAGGCGACGAAGCCGGCGCCGAGCACCGAACGCACGGAGCTGCAGCGCCTGTTCGACGACGGCACGTTCGTCGTGTCGGTGCAGCTCGATCCGCCGCTGGGCGCGAACCCCGAGGCGCTGATCGACACGGCGCGGGCCGTACGCGACACGAACAAGGCGCAGTTCGTCGACGTGAACGACAATCCGCGGGCGCGCGCGCGGATGAGCGGGATCATGGCGTCGGTCGCCATCGAGCGATTCACCGGCGTCGAGACGATTCCGCATCTGACACCGCGCGACATGACGCTCACCGGCCTCGAGTCGATCCTCCTCGGCGCGCACGCCGAGGGCGTGCGGAACATCCTCGCGGTGACGGGCGATCCGCCCGAGGCGGGCGACTATCCGGGCCGTGGCGGTGTGTACGAGGTCGACGCGATCGGCCTCGTCGATCTCCTCGCGCGCCTCAACCGCGGCGAGGATCATCATGGCCGCGCCATCGACGCCCCGACGTCGTTCTTCCCCGGCGTCGCCGTCAACCCGACCGCGGACGACCTCGCCCTCGAGGCGGAGCGATTCCATCGCAAGGTGGCGGCCGGCGCCCGGTTCGCGATGACGCAGATCCTCTTCGACCTCGACCCGCTGGAGACGTTCCGCGACCGGATCGGCGGGTGGCCGATCCCGGTGCTCGTCGGCGTCTGGCCGATTCGGACGCTGGAGCTCCTCGTCCGCATGCACAACGAGGCGCCGGGCATGGTCGTCCCCGACCACGTGCAGGAGCGCTACAGGCGCGCGGGCGCGAATGCGCGCGAGGTCGGCGGCGAGCTCGGGCACGAGCTGATCGAACGGGCGCGCGTCATCGCGGACGGCGTGTACGTCGTGGCGCCGTTCCGCGTACCGATGAACGTCGTCGACTTTCTCCCGGAGCTTCAGCCGGACGCGCAGGAGCCGGTCGACACCGACGCCGTGCCCGCGGAATCGAGCACGCGGCGCACGACGGAGCTCGGAACGCCGTAGCCGCCGGTCGTGCCGAGGCGCGCCGCGAAGATCGTCGCTTCGACGGCGCCGTTCGCGTCGATCGCGGGGGCGCCCGAGTCGCCGTGCCGGATGTCGCCGGAGAGCGCCGTGATCGTGCGCTCCACCGGGCCGTTGCCGTACGCGTCCTGCGTGAGTGCGACCGCCGTGGGGCCGACGCGCCCGGGCGTGCTCTGCAGCGGGCCGTCCTCCGGATAGCCGACCACGGCGACCGCCGCGCCGGGCTGCGGGTCGACGAGCGGAAGCGCGAACGGCGCGCGCTGCTGCACGCGGAGGACCGCGATGTCGTTGTGGGGATCGAAGGCGACGACGTCGGCGGCGTGCACACCCGAGAGGCCGGGAATCTCGACTCCCGTATCGCGCTCGCCGGCGACGACGTGCGCCGCGGTGACGACGAGGTCGTCCGTCGCGAACCAGCCGCTTCCCTCGACGCCGACGCCGCACGCGGTGCCGAGCACGCGCACGACGTCCTGCGCTGCATGCCGGACGGCGGCGTTGCCGGCGATCTGCGGGCTCGGCGGCGTGCTCGGCGGCGTCGGGCCGGCGATCGAGGGGAACGGGTCGATGCGCGCGAGCAGCTTCAGCAAGCGCCGCGGCGGCACGGCCTGGTCGAGCCGGCGGACGACCGCCGACCGCTGAACGTCCCGCCGCAGGCTCGCCTGGCCGGGGACGAGGAGCGCGGTCGCGCTCAGGACCCAGACGAGCACGACGCCCGCCGCCGCGCCGACGACGAGGCCGCCGAAGGAGTCCACCAGCCGGAGCGGGGTGAGCCGGAGGCCTCCGCGCGCCATCGAGCCGGCGATTCCCGCGAGCGTCTGCAGGAGGACGGCTCCCAGCATCGCCCCGATGAGCCCCGCGAGCGGCGTCCACGCCGACCCCGAGCCGCCGCGGAGGAGGTGCGGCGCGACGCGCGATCCGGCGTACGCGCCCGCGACGAGGCCGCCGAACGAGAGCGCGGTGACGACGAGCCCGCGGCGCATCCCGGCGAGCGCGCTCACGGCGACGAGGCCGAGCGCGATCCAGTCGACGACGTTTGGCTTCACTGCGCCAGTGTCGCGGACGGCCTGGACGAGGCCCGGCTACAATGCGCCGTCCCGGGGGCGTAGTTCAGCTGGTTAGAACGCCGGCCTGTCACGCCGGAGGTCGCGGGTTCGAGTCCCGTCGCTCCCGTTCGAGAAGTGCCCGCAAGTCGGCAGCTTTCTATCCACAAGCCTGCCTCGGCAGGCAACAAAACGGCGATCTGGAAACCGTTCTGGAAACGCTGGCCGCGAAACTCCATGGTAAGGAGGGGGTCGACGGTTCGAGTCCGTCAGAGGGCTCTGCAAAAGCGCCGCACGCGGCGCTTTTCCATTCAGGTCTATTTGCAGACCGGGCAGCGTGCGGTGGGTATGGAGCCGTTTATGAGCTTTCGCGTCCCCGAAGGCCATCCAGTACAGGCTCAAATCGCCCATGGGTGGGTTCGCACAGCAGTCGGCTTCACGCGCTCGGCAGCTTCCGCGCCTCCAAACCGCTCCAGTGCAAGGCGTTCGAATCCGCGACGGCCGCGGTAACGAAAGACACCCCATTTCCAGCCACCTCCGACCTCGACGCCGATCAGAGTGAGCGGTCGTGGCGCCCGCGCACTCTGGCTCTTTGCGACCTCTTTCGCCGTTGATTTGTCGCGACCGCTTGGTCGAAGAACGCCGACGGGGTGGGAGTGCCAGTCGCCGAGATAGGTGGTGATCCGGCCGGAGCGCAGATAGATCTCGTCGAGGATCTCCTGCTGCCAGAGTCCATCCGGTTCGAACCGCGTCCGCATGCGGACGGCGCCCGGACCGCCGGGAATCGTCTTGGTGATGACGGCCTGGCCTTGCGCACTCCAGTAGCCGAGGAGCATTCCGCCGGTCTCGCGCGGGGAGTGCTCGCTGGCGTCCGCCTCCATCTCCGACAGGAGACGCTCGTCGATCCAGACCGAAGACTCTACGCCGCCATTGCCGTGCCGCAGCCAGGACATGACGCACGCCTTTCGAGTTCGTGGGCCGTCCAGTGCGGCGCGCCGCTGTCACCGGCGAGCGAGCAGACGAATACGTCTGCGCCGCTCTTGCCGTCGAGGAGCGTTCTGACCGCAACGCGCACCGCCTGGGCAGCGATCGGCAGGAGATCGAAAGCGGTGCCGGTGAAAGTCCGCGAGCCGCAGCCGCGGGGTTGGACCGTGCCCATCTCGTCGTGGGGGGGGACGGGGATGTCGGCGTCGTAGAGCGCCTGCTGCAGACAGAGCCAGCAGCCAGTCGCACCCGGCAAGACGCGGGCGACGATTCCGCCCTGCGCACCTTCAGTTGCCGACACACTCAGCTGAGGAACGCCACGCTCATCTGCGAGCTGGGCAACGAGTTGCTGGACGGCGACCTCGGCGCTTGCGTCGACGACGAGATCGACGCCATCGAACATCCGACCCAGCACCTCGAAGTCGGTTTCGCGCGCACCGGCCTGCCCTTCGAGCTGCAGCGCACCGCCGATCATCTGTGTGAAGGGCACCACCTTCGTGAATGGATATTCGCGTGG
>DATAMX010000034.1:0-6373 GCA_036260475.1 Gaiellaceae bacterium
AAGACGAGGATCTCCCAGAAGGCGTTGCCGGACAGCCGCGTCTCGACCGTCGTCAGCTGCGGCGTGTACCAGCCCATGTAGACGCCGATCGTCACGGCGGCCAGGACACCGGAGACGCCGATCGCCGCCGCGGGGAGGTACGCGAGGTACCCCGAGAGCAGCGCGATCGCGACCTCGGTCGGCGGGTCGTCGACGCGGCGGCGGATCTGGCGTACGACGTAGCCGACCGCGAGACCGACGGCGATCCCGCCGATCACGTTGACGACGAGGCGCCAGGACGCGCCCCAGAGCGAGAACGTCCCCGCGACCGCGGCGGTGACCGCGGCCTTGTAGATGACGAGTGCGATGCCGTCGTTGACGAGGCTCTCGCCCTCGATGATCGAGACGATGCGCCGCGGAGCGCCGAGCCTGCGCGTGATCTCCGTCGCCGCGAGCGCGTCCGTCGGCGAGACGATCGCGCCCAGCGTGAACGCGACTGCCCAGGAAAGGTGAACCCACTCGTGCGCGACGACGCCGACGGTTGCCATCGTCGCGCCCACGAGGCCGAACGCGAGCAGCGAGATCGGCCGCTTGTTCGCCCGCAGGTCGCGGAGCGACGTGAAGAACGCGCCCGAGTACAGGAGCGGCGGGAGGACGGCGACGAGGATGACCGCCGGCGGAAGCGCGACGTGCGGAAGCCCCGGGACGAAGCCCATCGCGACGCCGCCGAGCACGAGGAGGATGGGCAGTGGAACCCGCAGCGCCGGCGCGAGCACGAGGAGCCCCCCGGCCGCGACGAGCAGACCGAGGAGCTCGAGATCCTGATGGGCTCCGAAATGCAAGCCGCCAGCTTATTCAGGCGGCGTCGCGCACCACCTCCACGTCCTCGGCCTCGGGCTCGGCGACGGCGGCGGTGCGGTAGCGCAGACGGAGGCCGACGGCGGCGACGCCGAGCACGCCTGCGATCACCGACACGGCGACGGCCGGATGGAAGCCGTCCAGCAGCGCCCGGCCGCTCCCGCCGATGCCGCGGTTCGCGTTGTTCACCGCGGTGACGACTGCGAGCACGAGCGCGCCGCCGAACTGGAACGAGGTGTTCAGCAAGCCGCCCGCGAGGCCCTGCTCGTGCGGTGCGACGCCCGTCGTGGCCGCGATGTTCAGCGGCCCGAAGGCGAGCCCGAACCCGACGCCGGCGAGCAGGAACGTCGGCAGGAGCCCCGCCGCATACGCGGAGTGCAGCCCGATGCGCAGGAAGAGCACGTAGCCGATCGTGATCGCCGTCATCCCGGCCACGAGGAGACGGTCGATGCCGAAGCGCCCGACGAGGAGCGCGATGCGCGGCGACATGACCGCGACGAGCGCTCCGGCCGGGAAGATGGCGAGGCCGGCGTCGAGCGACGACCAGCCGCGCAGCTGCTGCATGTACAGCGTGGCGATGAACTGGAATCCGACCCAGCCGCCGAAGAGCGACATGGCGGCGAGGTTCGCCCGCACGAGACGGCTGGAACGGAGGATGCCGAGCCGCACGAGCGGGAGCGCCGCGCGGCGTTCGTGCCAGACGAAGAACGCGAAGATCGCCGCTGCTCCCGCGAACGATCCGAGCGTGCGCGCCGAGAGCCAGGCGGCCTGCGGGGCCTCGACGAGCGTGTACACGAGCAGCAGCATCGCCCCGGTCATGGAGACGGCGCCGGTGAGGTCGAACGCACGCCGCCGCTGGATGACGCCGACCGGTTCCGGCACGAGCTTCGCGGCCCCCGCGAGGGCGGCTGCGGCAACGACGGTGGGAAGGAAGAACACCCAGCGCCAGCCCACCTCGGTCAGCAGGCCGCCGAACACGAGCCCGAGCGAGAACCCGGTTGCGCCCGTCGCGGTGTAGATGGAGAGGGCCTTGTTGCGCGCCGATCCCTCCGCGAAGCTCGTCGTGATGATGGACAGCCCGGCCGGCGCGGTGAACGCCGCGCTGATGCCCTTGATGAAGCGCGTCGCGATCAGCAGCGTCGCGCCGGTCGCAAAGCCGCCGAGGGCCGACGCGACGACGAACACGGCGAGCGAGACGAGGAACATCCGCCGGCGGCCAAGCAGGTCGGCGGCGCGCCCGCCGAGCAGCAGGAAGCCGCCGTAGCCGAGCACGTACGCGCTCACGACCCACTGGAGCTGGCTCGTCGACATGTGCAGGTCGGTCCGGATGGACGGAAGGGCGACCCCGATCATCGACACGTCCAGCGCGTCGAGGAACAAGGCGGCGCACAGGACGAGCAAGGTTCCCCAGGCGCGTCTGCTCAGCGTTTCGGTCACAAGCGTCTCCTCTCGAGCTATTGTTCGATAGGGACCGTACCTATGAAGTTAGACGCTCGTCAAACAAGTTCCACGCTCCACCATCCGCCGGTGGAGGAGATCGACCTCCCCGGGCTGCTGCACGCGCTGAGCGACCCGATGCGGCTGGAGATCGTCCGCAGCCTCTTCTGCGCCCAGCAGGGCGGGCTCTCGTGCAAGCAGATCGAGCTGCCGGTGAGCAAGGCGACCGCGAGCCACCACTTCAAGGTCCTGCGCGAGGCCGGCGTCATCGCCCAGCACGACGAGGGCACCCGCCGGATCAGCGATCTCCGGAGCGACGATCTCGAGCGCCGGTTCCCCGGCCTGCTCGATTCCGTGCTCCGCGCCGCTCAAGCCGAGGAGTGACCTGCGACACTACGGCTGATGGATCTCGATCAGCCCTACGTCTGGATCACGACCCGCAAGCTGAAGCCCGGCACGCGTGAGGACTTCAGCAAGTCCTGGCGGCCGAGCGACTTCCCGAAGGGGATGCTGCGGGCGTACGAGCTGACCTCGCCGGACGGCAACGAGGTCGTCGGCATCTCCATCTGGGACTCCGCCGAGTCGCGCGACGAGTACCGCAAGTCGGACGTCGAGTCGCAGCGACGCCAGGCGATGGCGCCCTACGTGCTCGAAGAGCACTCCGGCTTCTACCTCGGCCGCGAGCTCAAGATCCCGAAGAGCGATTGAGCTGCGCGAGCCCGCGCGCGACGCGGGCCGCGGCGCGCCCGAGCTCCGCCCCCGCCTCGGCGTCGCCGGCGACGGCGGAGCTCAGCCGGTCGGCGGCGCGCAGCGCGAGCGCGACCACCTCGTCCGCGCGGGCCGCGATCTCCTCGGGCACGCGCACGATCTCGGTGCGCGTCGCGTCGCTGCGATCGGCCATGAACGCCGCGTAGGCGGCGGCATCCTCGTCGCCGAGGCGCAGCAATTCCGCGACGAGCGCGTGTGCGCGCTCCGCGTCCTCCTCCGCGCCCGCGAAGCGCGCCGCCAGCTCGGCCAGCGCCGCCCCGAGCGCGCCCGTCAGCGCAGTTGCCGCGCCGCTCGCGGGCGCAGGCGTCCGCTCGCCGATCGCAGCGAGCAGCTCAGCGACTCGCAGCTCGCTCAGCATGGCGGTAGAACTCCGCGCGGATCGGCGCGAGCGGCGTGTCGCCCTTGATCAGATCCGCCGCCTTCTCCGCCACCATCATCACCGGCGCGTAGATGTTCCCGTTGGGCACGAACGGAAAGACGGACGCATCGACGACACGCAGGCCGTCGAGCCCGTAGACGCGCATCGTGCTCGGATCTACGACCGACCCCATCGCGCACGTGCAGGATGGGTGCAGAGCGGTCTCGGCGTCGCGGGCGACCCAGTCGAGCACCTCGTCGTCCGTCCGAACCGACGGGCCCGGCGAGGTCTCGCCGCCGTTGTACGCGTCGAACGCCGGCTGATCGAGGATGGAGCGCGCAACGCGGATCGCCTCCACCCACTCGCGCCGGTCCTGCGCGGTGGACAGATAGTTGAAGCGCAGCGCCGGCTTCGTGCGCGGGTCGGCGCTCGTGATCTTCACCGAGCCGCGCGCGTCCGAGTACATCGGCCCGACGTGTACCTGGTACCCGTGCGCGGCCGCCGGAGCAGACCCGTCGTAGCGGATCGCCAGCGGTAGGAAGTGGAACATGAGATTCGGATATCGCACCTCGGCGTTCGAGCGGACGAAACCGCCCGCCTCGAAGTGGTTCGACGCGCCCGGGCCGCTGCGGAAGAAGAGCCAGCGCGCGCCGATGTACGGCCGCTTCCACTTCTTCAGCGCAGGCTGCACCGACACCGGCTGCGTCGACTCGTGCTGGACGTAGACCTCGAGGTGGTCCTGGAGGTTCTCCCCCACCCCCGGCAGGTCGCGCACGACGGGCACGAACGGCTCCAGCTCGGCCGGATTGCCCACGCCCGAGAGCTGCAGGAGCTGGGGCGAGTTGATCGCGCCGCCGCACAGGATGACCTCGTTCGCCCGCAGGACGTCGCCGCCCACCACCTCGACGCCGACCGCACGCGTCCCCTCGAAGACGATCCGGTTCACGAACGTCAGGCAGCGCACCTCGAGGTTCGGGCGATCCATCACGGGGTGCAGGTACGCCCGCGCCGCGCTCAGCCGGCGGCCGCGCTGGATCGTCCGGTCGAACTTCGCGAAGCCTTCCTGGCGATAGCCGTTCACGTCCTCGGTCAGCTCGTAGCCGGCCTGCTGCACCGCCTCGAAGAACGCGTCGAAGAGCGGCGACTCCGCCGGCCCGCGCTCGAGCACGATCGGCCCGTCGCCGCCGCGCCACTCGTCGGCGCCGGCGAGGCAGCGCTCCATCTTCTTGAAGTACGGCAGGCAGTGCGCGAAGTCCCACTCCTCGATCCCCCAGCGCTCGTAATCGAGCGGGTTGCCGCGCTGGAAGATCATCCCGTTGATCGAGCTCGACCCGCCGAGCACCTTGCCGCGCGCGTGGTAGATGCGGCGATCGTGCATGTGCGGCTCCGGCTCCGACTCGTACATCCAGTCGTAGCGCGGGTTGCCGATCGGGAAGGCGAGCGCCGCCGGCATGTGGATGAACGGGTCCCACAGGTGGTCGGGGCGGCCGGCCTCGAGGACGAGCACGCGAGTCGAGGCGTCCTCCGTGAGTCGCGCGGCGAGCGCGCAGCCGGCAGAGCCGCCGCCGACGATGACGTAATCCCACGTCACTGCGCGATCACCACGGTCTGGAGCTCGCTGAACGTCTCCAGCGGCGAGCTGCCGCCGACGCGGCCGATGCCGCTCGCGGTGCCGGAGCGCCCGCCGAACGGGAGATGCGTCTCCCAGTAGTTCGACGACTCGTTGATGTTCACCCAGCCGGTCTTCACCTCGTCGGCGTAGCGCAGCCCCTTGGCGAGGTCGCGCGTGAAGATCGCCGACAGGAGCCCGTATGGGGACGCGTTCGCGAGCTCGATCGCATGGTCGAGCGAGTCGACGGCGACGACGGGTGCAACCGGCCCGAAGGTCTCCTCGGTGGCGACGAGCGAGTCGGCGCTGACACCGTCGATGATCGTCGGCTGCCAGTACAGGTCGGTCGGGAAGCCGGACGCGCGCTCGCCTCCGTGCACGACCTCCGCCCCACGCTTGACCGCGTCGGCGACGTGCTCGTCCATCTTCTGCGCCACGCCCTCGTTGTTCAGGGGACCCATCGTCGTCCCGTCGGCGAAGGGATCACCGAGGACGACGCGCTCCGTCACGTACCGCGCGAGCTTCGCGACGAACTCCTCGCGCACGTCGCGATGCACGAGGAGGCGTTCGCCCGCGGTGCAGCTCTGGCCCGCACACAGGAAGCAGGCGGTCGCGGTCGCCTCGGCCGCGAGATCGAGGTCGGCGTCGTCGAGGACGACGACCGGCCCGTTGCCGCCCAGCTCGAGCACGGCCGCCTTGCCCGCGGCGGCCTCGGCGACGCGGCGTCCCGTCTCGGTCGAGCCGATGAAGCCGACGCCGTGCGTGCCGGGGTTCCTTGCGATCTCGTCGCCCACCACTGAGCCCGGCCCGGTGACGAGGTTGAAGACGCCGGCGGGAAGGTCGGCCTCGGCGACGCAATCCGCGAGCGCGATCGCTGCGACCGCCGTCGTCGATGCCGGCGTCCACACGACCGCGTTCCCGGCGGCGAGCGCGGGCGCGATCAGCTCCGCGGGCATCGTGTACGGCCAGTTCCACGGCGTGATCACGCCGATGACACCGCGCGGGCGGCGCACCAGCAGCACCCGTTTGGTGTCAGACACCGAATTCGCGAGCCGGCCCTCGAGCCGCTTGCCGTCCTCGGCAGCGTTGCGCCAGTACTGCACGAGCTCCTCCACCTCGTCGCGCGACTCGGCGAGCGGCTTGCCCTGGTCGAGGGTGAGCGCGTGCACGAGCGTCTCGCGCCGCTTCTCGACCTCGTCGGCGATGCGGTTCAAGTGCGCCGCACGCGTGAAGGGGGATGCGCGTGCCCACGCCGGCGCCGCGTCGTTCGCGGCCGCGATCGCGCGCTGGGCGTCCGCACGACCGCCCTTCTGCACGACGCCGATGCGCTCACCGGTGACGGGCGACTCGGCCTCGAACGTCTC
>DATAMX010000061.1:0-4048 GCA_036260475.1 Gaiellaceae bacterium
GGAGCGCTTGCGTCGTTGTCCTGCGGCGTCGTCTGCGGCGACGTCGTCATCTCGATTCCCATTATGTTTGCCTCGGCGGTCAACGGCCTCCCTCGGGCTACTGCTCCATGTGCCAGTAGAGGGACAGCGTGGCCGTCTCTCCCTGAAGGTTGTTGCTCGTGTTGTCGATCGGCTCGGCAACCCCGATGCGGAAGTAGCGGGTCGCCCCGGCGGCGATCGAGCCGAGCGAGAAGTAGTGCGTGATGTCGTGGTAGTTGCCGAAGAACTTGCCCAGCGTGTCGTCGAGGAACGTGCACGACGACGCCTGGACCGGATAGGCGCAGGAGCTGAGCGGCGTCGTGAAGGCCGAGCTCGTGTACTCCTGAATGAAGAAGTCGAGGCTGCCGGTAGGGCAGTCGCCGACCGAGCCGGGGAGGACTCCCGCCCCGAAGGCGTCGCCCGGGCAGCACGGATTGGTGCCGCCGCTGAACCCCGCGCCGGTGGTGGCAGCCGCGTCGCAGTTCGGCATGTACACCATCAGCGTCGCGGGCAGGGTCGAGTTGGTCGGGGTGCCGCCCACGATGCCGACGCTCTTGATCGTCATGTCCGCGTAGGCGACCGTCGTCTGGGGCGTCGCAGGCGGCGTGGAGGTCGTGATCGGGTAGAGCAAGCCCGTCGAGAACAGCTGCGTGCAGCTCGTGTTGACGTTCTTGTTCACAGCGGTGAGGTCCGAGTAGCAGCTCGCGCCGCCGCCGACGGAGTTCGCCATGAGGATCGACCCGCTCGCGATCGAGTTGCCCGGATGGTTGGTCGACCCGTTGAGGACGGCGAACGTGCCGCGGGCGGTGAAGGAGGCGAGGATCCCCACGACGATCAGGCTGAGCAGCAGCTTCTTGAGCGTCTTGGACGACATGTCGCCTACTGGTCGATGTGCCAGACGAGCCCGAAGGTCGACTTGAGCTGCTGCAGCTGGTTCTGCGCGTTGGCGGGAGCAGCGGCGTTCGAGCCGGCGATGACGACGCCCACGACGAACGTGCGCGTCGCGTTCGACGCGAGGTCGGTGCCGTTGGGTGTCTTCGTGCCGTTCGCCGTCACAGGGGTGAGCTCGATCTTGTTCGCGTACCCGGCGGTCTGGTCGAACTTCGAGATGTTGTGCGTCGTGTCGTTGCCGATGCGGGTCAGCACCGAGGTGTCGGTGACGATCGCGTTGTTGTCGAACACGCCGTTGACCGAGCCGGACCGGAGCGTGCAGGCGCCGACGGTGATGCTCGTCGCGCCGTAGTAGTAGTCGCTGGACGCCGGGCAGGTGATCTGGTTCGCGCCCTCGGTGAACGCGACGGTGTCGCCACTCTTGATGTTGCCCTTGAGTGCGCTCACGGCGTACGTGCCGGCAGCGATCGTCTGGTTCGCGCTCGTGCCGAGGCCGGTCGGATTGCTCGAGATGGGTGCGTCGCACTGGCCGTTCGCCGCGCCGGCGCCGCTGCCCCACCAGCAGTAGTTGAAGCCGCCGGTCGTCTCCTGGACGAACAGCACGCTCCCGGAGCAGAGCGGGTTGTTCGTCGTCGAGTTGAAGCCGAGGTTGACGAGCTGGGTGTCGTAGCAGTTCGTGTTCGCCGCCGAGGTGTTGCTGTCGAGGTCCTCGACCGTGGCGCCGGCCTGGTACGTCGCGGTCGCCGCGAGCGAGTTGACGCTGATCGTCGTGGCGCCCGGCGCCGCGCCTGCGCTCGCGACGAACGTCTGGGAGGCGCCGCCGTACGTGACGAGGATGTGGTCGCCGCTGTTCACGGTGCCCTCGAGCCCGGCGGGGCCGTGGCCGCTCGCGTACAGGCTGAGCGAGGTGACGTTGTTGCCGGAGGTGATCGTCGAGCTGAGGACGCCGTTCGCGTACGGGGCCCACAGATACATCGTCGACGCGGGGAGCGTGCCCGAGTTCTTGATCGTGACGGTCGAGACGCCGCTGAACACACCCGGCTCCTGGTTCGTGAACGAGAAGAGGGCGGTGCAGTTCGCGTTGACGTTGTTGTTCGACTCTCCGGTCTTCGACTCGCAGACCGGGTTGGCGTTCACCGTGTTCTGGATGAGCAGCGAGCCGGAGCCGAGCGTGGAGTTGGGGTTCGACGTCTGCGCGGTGAAGCCGGCGAAGGTGCCGGCGCCGCCGAAGTAGGCGACGACGCCCATCAGCATCATCAACATGAGGATCGCCTTCGCTGCGCTGAAGCGCTTGCGGCGGGCGGGAGAGGCAGCGACGACCGCGGGAGCGGCGCTCGCCGGCCGGGCGGTCGCGGGCTCCCCGGAGGGCGCCGGCCGGCCGTTCCGGGGGCCGCACGTGCCGATCGAGATCATGTCGAGCTTGTATGTCTGGAGGTTTTTCATGATGTGAGTTGGGGGGTGGTGCCGCCGCCCCGATGGGCGGCGGCACCTGTTTCGTCTGGGCCGAACAGGAGCAGATTCGGCCGCAACGTCATTGCCCCGTGAATCAATTCGTCCCCTACTGGTCGATGTGCCAGGACATGTCGAACGTCAGCTTCAGGTTCTGAAGCGCGTTCCCGGTTCCGACGCCGCTCGGGTCGACCTTGATGACGTAGTACCGCGTCTGGCCTGCCGTGAGCGTCGTGTTCGCTGCAGCCGTCGTCAGGAGCTGCTGCGAGGCGGTCTTCAGGGCCTCGAGCGTCGCCGTGTTGTCGGGCGTCGTGCAGTCGACACCGGCGTTGATGCTCGGGCCGTACGCGCAGTACTTGTCCACGGCGTACGAGCTGGTCGTCGTCTCCTGAATGGTGACGTTGACGCCGGAGCAGTCCGCGGGAAGCGAGATGAACGTCGGGGAGGCCCCGTTGTTCTTGCTCCAGGTGCACGTTGGGACGGCCGCGAGCAGATCGGTCGAGTCGAGCGAGCCGGCGTTCGAAAGCGCGAGGTGCGCAGTCGCCGGGCCCTGGCTCAGGTCGGCCGTGAAGAGGACTCCGCAGCCGGCGGGGTCGATGTTGAAGTTCGGCCCGGTCGTCTGCGACTCCGACGTGCACGTCGTCGTGCCGTTCGCGAGGTTGTGCAGGAAGAGCGTGCCGGCGGCGAACGTGTTCCCGCTGTTCGTCGTCTGAGCGCTAAAGCTTGCGAACGTCCCTGAGCCCGACGCGATCGACACGAGGCCGATCACAGTCAGAAGCATCAGATACTGCTTGATGCGTTTCTTGGACATGGTTGCTCCTTCGTGGGGCAATGGTGTGATTGAAGCGACGCGAGTTCGCGCCGGTCTTTCGTCTTTCGTGTCTCACTCGCGCCGCAAGTCGCTCGAGAGACTTCGTACTTCGCTTGTAGCCCTGACCGTTTGGATCGTCAATGCGTAAGAGGCGGTTCCTACGACTTTCCTACGTCGTCCCTCCACAAAGTGATTTATCGGTGCTCTTGAAGCCGTGCACAGTGACCCGAAAGGGGTACGAGGACACTTCCTACGTTTTTCCTACCTGGTCTCCTGCATGTGGCGCCTTCGTCGCTCGATCGGGTGATGTCGACCGATTCGTTCCGAGAATCGCGGCCGCCCGTCGGCACGCCGACGTCGATTGCATGCTCGGACCTCTCATCGGATCGGCAGCGGCGCTCGCCGCCGCCTCCGTGGCCGTCGCCGGTCATTCGCTCGGGTCGGCACCGGCGTCCCGAACGATTAGTCCGTTCGGAGGCAGCGCGGCCGTCCATCTCACCCACGTAGGGCGGATCGAGGTCGACCTCCAGGCCTCCCGGCCGCTCGCCTTGCGCCGCGTGGGATGCATCGGCGCGGCGAGCCCGGCCACGGTGTGTTTCGTGGCCCGGCACTGATTCGGGAACCAATCCGCTTGTGGAGCGGCCTGTGGACGAGCCTGTGCACGCCGTCCCGATGGGCGTTTTTGGAGTAGGGGGGGAACCATTTTCCCTAGTCCAAAAATCTGCTGATTCCTGAAGAATCTTGCTCTCCAGACCTCGCCGAATGTCCTGAGACCTCGTCCAAATAGGACCATTGGTCCTTGACTGGTTCAACCCCTGAACGGAGTATGGAGCCTCCGCGGGCGGCCGTCGGAACCCATCGACAGCCGAGGAGGGGGAG
>DATAMX010000073.1:0-2787 GCA_036260475.1 Gaiellaceae bacterium
GCGAGCTCGCGCGGCGAGAACGGCTTCGAGACGTAGTCGTCGGCCCCCAGCTCGAGGCCGGCGACGCGGTCGGGCTCCTCGTCGCGCGCGGTGAGCATGACGATCGGCACCTTGGAGTGCGCTCGCATCGTGCGGCAGACCTCGAAGCCGTCGATGCCGGGCAGGCCGATGTCGAGCACGACGAGCCGGACGGGATGGCGGCGCAGCTCGGCGATCGCGTCCTCGCCCGAGCGCAGCCACAGCACGCGCCAGCCGTCCTGCTGCTCGAGATACGACTTGACGAGACGGCCGATCGCGTCGTCGTCTTCGACGAGGAGTAGGACGCCGCCCCCGGTCGCCGCCCCGCTCACGGTCAAGCGCCGAAGCCCTCGATCTGGATCGTGTCCGCGGGCTCGTTCGCGGGACGCTCGACGAGGACGCGCATGCCGCGCTTCAGCGCCGACGTCGTCTCCACGAGGTAGCCGCTGCGTACGACCGCGTCCGGGGCGACCGGGATCACGTCCGTCGGCCGGTCCTTCTCCCGCAGCGTGATCGAGGTGGGCGAGACGGCCGTGATCACGCCGCGGTAGAGCTGGGAGTCGCGGATCGTCCCGTCGGGCGCCTGCCAGACGACCTCGGCACGGATCAGCCGGCCGCCGAGCAACGTCTGGAGGAGACCGCCTCCGGCGGACAGCGCGAAGCCGCTCCCGGCGAGCCAGAAGAAGACGTTGACGGACACGAGCACGACGGCCAGGACCGCGAAGCGACGCCGGTTCACGCACACATGATCCCTCCGCGGCCGAAAAAGACGCGTAAGTCCTCTGTAAATCAGTGTCGGACACCTTCGACGAGCGCCCGGAGACCAGCCACCCCACCCTCGACGCTTCCACGGAGGAGCGTCGAGTCGATCAGCCCGTCTTCCCGCTCCAGACCGACCGTTCCCGCATAGCTGCTCCACCGCCAGTCCTGGGGTCGCTCGCACGTGCCCGCTTCGACGGGATTCCGCGCGATGTACCTGAGCTCCGCGAGCAGATGATCGGTGTCAGACACCGGGACCGAGAAGTAGCGGCCGCCGACGACGTGACCGCGCCCGCCGAGACGCTTGTTGACCGATCGGGCGTACGTCCAGTTCAGCCGCTTCATCGCACGCGGCAAGGCGCCTTCCGGAGCGTCGAGGAGCAGGTGGTAATGCGTCGTCATCAGGCAGTAGGCGAGGCATGTCAGACGCTCGCGGATCATCACACTGCCAAGAGCCGCCTTGAAGACGTAGTAGTCCTCCGGGTCGTGGAAGAACGGAAGGCCGGTCGGCGCCTTGGTCCCGACGTGGTAGATGCCCGGTGCCGTCGGTCGAGGAGCGCGTCCCACCGTCTCAGGCTGCCGCGCAAACCGTGGCACCTGTGTCGCGGCTTGGTGTCAGACACCGTTCGGGTGTCCGACACCGATCAGGTGTTGGTGTACTCCGGCCCGGAGCCGCCCTCGGGCGGGGTGAGGCGGCCGCCCTTCGCGGTGATGGCGCCGCACTGGACGCAGTTCGACGGCGCCAGCTGGACGGTGACGGTGCCGTCGCCGCCCTCGGTGCCGACCTCGTACACCTGCGCCGGGCACATGTTGATCCAGAGATCGGCCACGTCACGCGGTACGCGCCGCTCGAGACGGATGTGGTTCGGCTGGTCGTCGCGCGTCTTGTTCCCGGACAGGAAGACCGAGGAGAGCTTGTCGAACGTGAGGCTCCCGTCCGGGCTGGGATACCGCGACGCGCGCTCGGTGCGCAGGAGCGGCTGCTCCGCATCCGGCTCGGCGCGCATCCTGCCGGGCGCGAGACGCCCCTTCGACACCGTCATCGCGCTCGCGAGCGCGCCGCCGACGAAGAAGCCACGGCCGAACACCTGCCGCATGTCGCGCACCTCGTAGAGATCCTTGCCGATGAAGCCGGACCGGATCGCGTCGTCGTACGCGCCCAACCCGGTCGAGGGCGTCGCACCGCGCTGCAGGGAGGCGAACGCGGACTCGGCTGCGAGCCGGCCCGACTCGATCGCGTAGTGCACACCCTTGAGGCGCGCGATGTTGACGAGCCCGACGCCGTCGCCGCACAGGAGCAGCCCGGGCGCGTGGAGCCGCGACGGCAGCGAGTGGTAGCCGCCGCTCGGGATCGTCTTCGCGCCCCACGCGACGCGTTCGCCGCCGGCGAGCAGCTTGCGGATCTTCGGATGCGTCTTCAGCTCCTGCAGCAGATCGTGCGCAGACAGCTCGACGTCGCGGTAGTCCAGTCCGACCACCATCCCGATGGTGAGCATGTCGTCGCCCATCGGGTAGATGAACGAGCCTCCGAACTCGCGGTACTTCGCGGCCGTTCGCAACGGCCAGCCCATCGTGTGGATGACGCGGTCGAGCGTGCGCGGGACCTTCCAGACCTCTTTCACGCCGAGCTCCCACACCTGCGGCTCGTCGCCGCGCAGCCCGAAGTGGTCGAGCGCGACGCCGGTGAGATGTCCCTGCGTGCCCTCCGCGAGGACGGTCACCTTCGCGACGATGTCCGCGCCGGGCTCGTAGTTGCCGAGCGGCTCGGCGTCGCGCCCGCGCCCCTTGTCGCCGGTGCGCACGCCGACGACGCGGCCGTGCGCGACGAGCAGCTTCTCTCCCGTCGTCTCGGGAAGGATCGTCACGCCCCGCTCCTCAGCGTCCTCGGCAAGCCGGCGTCCGAGACGCGCGAGCGAGAAGATCCAGTTGCCGTGGTTGTGCATCGTCGGCGGCGGCGGGATGCGCAGCGCGTTGCGCCGTGTGAGGACGTACACGGCCTCGTCGTGCACG
>DATAMX010000075.1:0-4829 GCA_036260475.1 Gaiellaceae bacterium
GGTCTTCGGCGCGCGCGTCGTCGATCTCGGCCCCGACTCGATCGTCTTCGAGCTCACCGGCCCGCCGGAGGACGTGGACTCCTTCGAGGAGCTCGTCCGCCCGCACGGCCTGCAGGAGCTCGTCCGCACCGGGCGCATCGGCCTCGGCCGCGCCCACCGTCCGAACCGAAACCGTCCTCGCCAGCACGTCTTGGCATGAACCACAACCGTACGCCGGTGTCAGACACCGTTTTGGTGCCTGACACCGGTCTAACTTGAAAAGGAGCACCAGATGGCGACCATCTATCGCGAAGGCGATCTCGACCTCCTGTCCGGCAAGGTGGCCGTCATCGGCTACGGCAGCCAGGGGCACGCGCACGCGCTCAATCTGCGCGACTCCGGCGTGGACGTGCAGGTCGGCCTGCGCGAAGGAAGCGCGTCGAAGGAGAAGGCCGAGGACGCGGGTCTCGATGTCCGCACCATCCCGGAGGCCGTCCGCGGCGCGCAGGTGGTGGCGCTGCTCCTGCCCGATCACGTGCAGAAGCAGGTCTGGGACGAGGAGATCGCGCCCAACCTCGAGCCGGGCGCAGCGGTGCTCTTCGCGCACGGGCTGAACATCCACTTCGAGCGCATCGCGCCGCCCGAGGGGCACGACGTGATCATGGTCGCGCCGAAGGCGCCGGGCCACCGCGTCCGCGAGCTGTACGTCTCCGGGGCCGGCACGCCGGGCCTCGTCGCCGTGCATCGCGACGCGAGCGGCAACGCTCTCGACCTCGCGCTCGCATACGGCGTCGGCATCGGGTGCGCGCGCGTCGGCCTGCTCGCGACGACGTTCGCCGAGGAGACCGAGAGCGACCTCTTCGGCGAGCAGGCAGTGCTCTGCGGCGGTGTCCCCGCGCTCGTGCAGGCGGGCTTCGACGTCCTCGTCGAGGCGGGCTACCAGCCGGAGATCGCGTACTACGAGTGCCTGAACGAGCTCAAGCTCATCGTCGACCTGCTCTACCAGGGCGGCTACGAGTACATGCGCTACTCGGTCTCCGACGTCGCGGAGTACGGCGATCTCTCACGCGGGCCACGCGTGGTGGACGAGAGCGTGAAGGAGCGGCTGCGCGAGATCCTCTCCGAGGTTCGGAGCGGCGCGTTCGCCCAGGAGCTCTTCGCCGACGACGAGGCCGGCCGGCCGAAGTTCGCGCAGCTGCGCAAGGCGGGCGAGGAGAGGGCGGCGGAGATCGAGCGGGTCGGAAAGGAGCTTCGCGCCCTGGCCGGCGTGGAGGGTCTGCTTGGCGTCCGTTGACGTCGGCATCGGCCTACTCGGCTACGGGACGGTCGGCTCCTCGGTCAACAGGATGCTCGTCGAGAGCGCCGACGAGATCGAGCGCGCCACGGGACATCGACTGCGCGTCGTCCGCGCGCTCGTTCGCGATCCCGCGAAGGAGCGCCCGTTCCCGGCGGGCGACGGCGTGCTCGTCACCGACTTCGAGGCGTTCCGCGACGACCCGGAGGTGCAGGTCGTCGCGGAGGTGATGGGCGGGATCTCCCCGGCCGGGGACTACGTCCGCGCGTTGCTCGGCGCCGGGAAGCCGGTCGTCTCCGCGAACAAGCAGCTGATCGCGCGCGACGGCGCGGAGCTCTTCGCGGCCGCGTCAGCCGCGGGGGTGCAGCTCCGCTTCGAGGCGTCCGTCTGCGCCGCCATCCCGGTGGTGAAGGTGCTGCGCGAGTCGCTCGTCGTCTCCAACGTGCACCGCGTTCTCGGGATCGTGAACGGCACGACGAACTTCATGCTCTCGCGCATGGAGCGCGGCGGCTCGTACGCCGATGCGCTCGCAGAGGCGCAGGAGCTCGGCTATGCCGAGGCCGACCCGACCGACGACGTGAGCGGCGCCGACGCGGCCGCGAAGATGGCCATCCTCGCCACGGTCGCCTTCGGCTCGCGTGTCCGCTTCGAGGACGTCCAGTGCCGCGGCATCGAGGAGCTGGAGGCCGCGCACGTCGCGGCCGCCGCGCAGCTCGGCATGGTCATCCGGCTCGTCGGCATCGCCACGCACGCCGACGGCGCGGTCGACGTCCGCGTCCAACCGGCGCTCGTCGAGCGCTCCCATCCCCTCGCCGCGGTCGACGGCGCGTTCAACGCCGTCATGCTGCAGGGCGACGCCATCCGCGAGATCACGCTCGAAGGGCCGGGCGCGGGCGGCGTCGAGACCGCGTCCGCCGTCGTGGCCGACCTCGTCAGCGTCGTCGGTACGTCCGGCACCGGCTTCCTGCAGAACGACGCATGCTGGCGCGAGCTCCCGCTGCTGCCGTCGAGCGAGTGGCGGTCACCGTTCTACGTGCACCTCGAGGTCTCGGACCGGCCGGGCGTGCTCGCGCACGCCGCCAGCCGCCTCGCCGCGCACGACGTCTCCGTCGCGCAGCTCGTGCAGCGCCTCGAGGACGGGGCCGCGACGCTCGAGCTCGTCCTCCACCGCGCGACCCTCGGTGCCGTCTCCGCGGCGCTGCGCGAGATCGCGGCCTTCCCGGAGGTCCTCCGACCCCCTTTTGTCCTGCCGGTGATCACGGCGAGCGGACAGTGATCACGCTCGGCGAGGGAAACACGCCGCTCCTGCCCGCGCCACGGCTCTCCGAGCGATTCGGCGTCGAGCTGTGGCTCAAGTGGGAGGGCGCGAACCCGACCGGCTCGTTCAAGGACCGAGGCATGTCGCTCGCCGTAACGCGCGCGCTCGAGCACGGCGCGGCGGGCGTCGTGTGCGCGTCGACGGGCAACACCGCCGCGTCGGCCGCCGCGTATGCCGCGCGCGCGGGGCTGCGCGCGGTCGTCATCACCTCGCGCGGCGCTGTCGCGCGCGGCAAGATCGCGCAGGCCCGAGCCGCCGGCGCGGACGTGCGCGAGATCGACGGGACGTTCGAGGACGCGCACCGGGAGGCGCGCCGGCTCGCGGACGAGGAGGGCTTCGTCAACGTCAACTCGATCAACCCCGACCGCATCGAGGGGCAGAGCTCCGCCGCGCGCGAGATCGTGCAGCAGCTCGGCCGCGTCCCGGATGTGCTCACGCTCCCGTACGGCGGCGGCGGCAACACCGTCGCGTACGCGGCCGGCTTCGGCGAGCCGCTGCCGCGCTTCCTGCTCGGCGAGGCCGAGCGCCGCGCGGACACGTTCGCCTCGGCGATCCGCATCGGTGAGCCCGTGCACCGGCTCGAGGTCGCAGGCGTGCTGGAGCGGTCCGGCGGGCTGACGGTCACGCTCTCCGAGGACGAGCTCGAGCAGGCGTGGCGCCTCGTCGCGCGCGAGGAGGGCGTGTTCTGCGAGCCCGCCTCGGCCGCCGGCGTCGCCGCCGTCGCCGCGGCGGGCGCGTCCGGCTCCGTCGTCTGCGTCCTCACCGGCCACGGCCTCAAGGACCCGGACGCGACCGAGAGGCTCGCGGCGTGAGGGTCCGCGCTCCCGCCACCGCGGCGAACCTCGGCCCCGGCTTCGACGTCGCCGCCGTCGCCTTCGACCTCTGGAACGAGGTCGAGGTCGGCGAGGCCAACGGCCGGGTGGACGAGGACAACCTCGTCGTGCAGGCGTTCGCGCGCTTCGCCTCTCCCCGGGGTCGCTCGTTCACCTTGGTCGAGCGGATCCCGCGCGAGCGCGGGCTCGGCTCGAGCGCGTCCGCGGTCGCGCTCGGCCTCGTCGCCGGCGCGCTCGCGGCCGGCGTGGAGCCGACCGCCGACGAGCTGCTCGAGGCCGGCATCGACCTCGAGGGACATCCCGACAACCTCGCCGCCGCGCTCGCCGGCGGCGTCTGCCTCACGTGGGAGGGGCACATCGCCCGCGTCGCCGGCGACCTGCCGGCCGTCGCGGTCGCAGTGATTCCCGAGACCCGCGTCCTCACGGCGAATGCGCGTGGGCTGCTGCCGCAGGCGGTCCCGCATGAGGACGCGGTCTTCAGCGCGGGCCGCGCCGCGCTCCTCGGCGCCGCGCTCGCGGCGGGCAGCCCCGCGCTGTTCGCCGCGAGCGCCGCCGACCGCCTGCACGAGCCCTACCGCGCCGGCGCGGCGCCGCACCTGGCCGCGATCCGCGCCGACCTGCCCTCCGGCGCGCTCGGCGCCGCGCTCTCGGGCTCCGGCCCGACCGTGCTCGTCTGGGCGGAGCGGGGACGGGAGGCCGACGTCGAGCGCGAGCTCGCCGCCCGCTTTCCCGACCACGAGGTTCGCACTCTTCCTGTCACTTCTATCGGAGCGGGGCCCCTGTGAACGAGCACGATCCGTACGCACGTCCGACCGACCCGGCGAAGCGGCGCAGCGCCGCGATCACGGACGGCGTCGACCGCGCGCCCGCACGCGCGATGCTCAAGGGCATCGGGCTCGACGACGAGGCCCTCGCGCGCCCGCTCGTCGGCATCGCGACGACGTGGATCGAGACGATGCCGTGCAACTGGAACCAGCGGGAGCTCGCGCGGCACGTGCGGCGCGGCATCCTCGAGGCCGGCGGGACGCCGGTCGAGTTCAACACGATCGCGGTCAGCGACGGCGTGTCGATGGGGACGGAGGGCATGAAGGCGTCGCTCGTCTCGCGCGAGGTGATCGCGGACTCGATCGAGCTCGTCGTGCGCGGCCACCTGCTCGACGGGCTCGTGTGCCTCGTCGGCTGCGACAAGACGATTCCCGCCGCGGTGATGGCGCTGGCGCGCCTCGACGTTCCCGGGCTCGTGCTCTACAACGGCTCCATCGCCCCCGGCCGGTTCCGCGACCGCGACGTCACCATCCAGGACGTCTTCGAGGCCGTGGGCGCGGCGGCCGCGGGGACGATGTCGAACGCGGACGTCCACGAGCTCGAAGGGGTCGCATGCCCCGGAGCCGGTGCGTGCGGCGGC
>DATAMX010000123.1:0-2143 GCA_036260475.1 Gaiellaceae bacterium
CTCCTCCTCTCGCTCGCGCGGGTAGCGCACACCGAGGTCCGAGAGCCGCTTGGGGAGCATGTCGACGTTCTCCGCCGCCGCGTCGATGAAGAGCCGCGTCAGCTTCGTCATGTCGTCGTCGCTCAGCTTGCCCGCGGAGCCGAAGTCGACGAGGCCGATCGACCCGACCTCCCCGAGCACGAGGACGTTCGCCGGATGCGGATCGGCATGGAAGAACCCGTGCCGGAAGATCATCGTCATCCACGTCTCGGCGGTCAGGTACGCGAGGTCGCGCCGCTCCTCGAGCGTGAGGCCGAGCGTGTCCACGTCCGCGAGCTGCGTCCCGTCGAGCCACTCGAGCGTCAGCACGCGCGCGCGCGTGTACGTCCAGTAGACCTTCGGCACGTGCACGTGCGGGTCGCCGGCGAAGTTGCGATGGAACGTCTGGGCATTCCGGCCCTCGAGCCGGTAGTCGAGCTCCTGGCGGATCTGCCGCGCGAACTCGTCCACGAGCGCGCGCGCATCGACGAAGTCGAGCGCACGCACGCGCTCGCGGACGAGCTTTGCAGCCTGGTACAGCAGGACGAGATCGGCCTCGATCTGTCGCACGGCATCGGGACGCTGCACCTTCACCGCCACTCTGCGGCCGTTCGGAAGCGTCGCGCGGTGCACCTGGCCGATCGACGCGGCCGCGACCGGCATCGGGTCGAAGTCGAGGAACAGCCGCTCGAGCGAGTTCCCGAGCTCCTCCTCGATGACGCGCTCCGCCTGCTCGAACGGGAAGGGACGCACGTCGTCCTGGAGCGGCCGCAGCTCGGCGATCAGGTCGGGCGGCACGACGTCGGGCCGCGTGGACAGGAGCTGGCCGAACTTCACGAACGTCGGCCCGAGCTCCTCCAGCACCTCGCGCAGGTGCTGGCCGCGCGCCGACGGCGTCATCGCGTCAACGTCGGCAAGCCGCCGCCCCGGAATGAGGTCGGTGAGCTTGTGCGCCTCGAAGAAGTAGCCGAACCCGTGGCGCACCATGACCTGCGCGATCTCGGACAGGCGGCTGAGCGTGCGCGGCGCCGACTGGGCCATGCGTTTAGTGTTGCACGGACCTCCGGGTCGCCGACAACGTATAGCGGGCGTGATGTTTCTCACCGTCCTCGCAATGCTCGCGTTCGGCGCGGTCTGCCCGGCGACGCAACCTGCACGCATACCGGGAGCGCCGATGCCCCTGCTCGGTTCCGGTCCGGTCTATCCCGGGCTCGCACCGCAACCGGTCGAGCTCAGCGTGTACGACCGCGCTCCCGGCTGGCTCGCGGCGAAGACGATCTGGGCATGGCCGCCGGCGCTCGTCCATCGCCGGACGCGCGTGCTCGTGCGCGCGCGGCGCATGGACGGCGCCGGCCCGGTCCGCTTCCAGCTCGGGCCGCAGTGGGACACCGCTCCGCTGACGCGCGCACTGCACCTCGACACCACGCAGACCGTCGGCGGCTTCAGCAACAGCCGCTGGGGAACGACGGTGACGATGATCCTCGTGAAGTCGCCGGGCTGCTACGCGATCACGCTCGACACCCCGACGCGAACGGCGACGATCGTCGTCCGCGCGACGCGCTGACGAGGCACGTCACGCCGGTACGCGCGGCCGCGTTCGCCGGGTCCACGGGCCCGGGGGAACGAGGAGCTGCTCGAGATGCAGGTACGCGAGCCCGACGCGCGGAAGGTCGGTGAGGCGCTCGACGCACAGGTAACGCGGTCGCCATTCCGGGAAGAACTTGCGGTTGAACGCGTACAGCCGCTCGAGCTGGAAGGCGCTGTCGGCCGCGAGCAGCGCGCGCCGCATGAAGCGCCGCGGGAACGTGACCGCCCGCTCCTCGGAGATGAGCTCGGTGAACGCGCAGAAGTTGAGCGAGAGCTCGCTCGCTCCCTCGTCCTTCGCCCAGGCGAGCGTCTCGGCGATGAGGAACTCGGTCAGGCCGTTCGGCGAGTCCGGCCGCCGCCGCATCGTCGACAGCGACCAGCCGCCTCCGGCCGCCGTCGGCGCGAGATGCAGGAACCCGCCGATCGCGCCGTCCTCGCCCTCGGCGACGGCGAACACCGTCCCCGGCACGTACAGCTCGTCGATGGACATCGTGAAGCCCCGCTCGGGCTGGTTGCCGCGCCACACCTCGGACACCTC
>DATAMX010000150.1:0-5107 GCA_036260475.1 Gaiellaceae bacterium
CACGGAGGCGCACCAGGAGGCGCGTGCGGTCCAGCGGCGTGCGCTCAGCGAGAACGAGCGCCTCATCACCGAGACCCGGATGCTCCGCGAGCGGCTGCGCACGGTGCTCGAGCTCGTCGAGGACGCCGAGCAGACGCTCCATGCCGCCTGAAAGTGCTGCGCACTTTCAGGCGATGAAGGGTCCCGCTTCGCGGGAGCGCTCGCGGGCGAAGCCCGCGAGCTCTTAGAGGCGTATGGCGACCGTTTCGTTCTGCGCGCACGGTGGCGGGCTTGCGCCCGTCCCCGCCCGCTGGTGCGCCTGCGCGTAAGCCGGCTGCGCCCGGCTTACGCTCCGGCTTTGGTGATTGCTGCGGTCGGGAGGTCTACTGCCGTAGGCGTTACGCCCATCTCGATCAATCGGGCCGGAGCGAACGCGCAGCGTTCGAGCCGGCCGCACCAGCGTGCGGGGACGGCGAAGCCCACCACCGCGCGCGCAGAACCAAACCGTCGCCTACAGCCGTAAGAGCTCGACGGCTTGGCCGTCGAGCGCTCCCGCGAAGCGGGACCCTCCCGAAGGCGAAAGTGCGCAGCACTTTCGCCTTATCTTGAGGGTATGAGCGCTGCCTCGACGCGCCTGCGGTTGCGCGTGAGTCCCGGCAGCAGCCGGGCCGAGATCGTCGGCCGCCACGGGGACGCGTGGAAGGTCCGCGTGACGGCGGCTCCGGAGCAAGGTCGCGCGAACGACGCCGTCGTGCGCCTCATGGCGGACGCGCTTGCGTTGCCGCTCAGCGCCGTCACCATCGTTTCGGGGCACGGCGCGCGGGACAAGATCATTGAGCTGAGCGGCGTCGGTCCGGCTCTCATCGAGCGGCGTCTCGCATCGGCGTCCTCGTCGGATCGTGGCAGAAAGGACAGGCGATCATGAGCATCGACACCGAGCGTTTCCAGGCATTGCTCCTCGAGGAGCGCGACCGCGTCGAACGCGCTCTCGCCAATCTGCGCGAAGACCACCCCGGCCGGATGGACGAGGAGGTCGAGGAGATCGGGGCAACTCACGACAACCATCTCGCGGAGACGGCGACGGCCACGCTCGACCGGGAGATCGACTACACGCTCGAGGAGAACTCCACGCGCATGCTCGCCGCGATCGACGCATCCCTGCAGCGCATCGAGGCGGGCACGTACGGGACGTGCACGCGCTGCGGCGAGGCGATCGCGGAGCAGCGACTCGACGCGTATCCCTGGGCTTCGCTCTGTATCGACTGCAAGCGCGAGTCGGAACGCGGATGAGCCAGCCTCTGCGCCGTGAAGCGCGAGACGTGGACGTGCGCATGGGATCGTCGACCGACGCGCTCACGCCGATCTCGGTGGCGGAGCGCTCGCTTCGCGCCGGCCCGATGCAGTGGCTCGGGCTCCTCGCCGTCGGCCTCACGGCCGTCGCCGCCGATCAACTGACGAAGCACATCGTCACGGGCCACCTCGCACTCGACGACGGCGTCCACGTCATCGGCCCGTTCTGGATCCATCACGTGCAGAACTCCGGTATCGCGTTCGGCCTGTTCTCGAGCGCGACCGCGGTTGTGATCGTGCTCACCGGGATCGCGGTCGCGTGGATGCTGCTGTTCTTCTTCCGCTCGGGCGGGCGTCACCCGGTGCTGCCCGTCGCGCTCGGGCTCGTCATCGGCGGAAGCGTGTCGAACCTGCTCGACCGCGTGCGCCTCGGCTACGTGACCGACTTCATCGACCTGCGCTACTGGCCGGCGTTCAACCTGGCCGACAGCTTCATCGTCGTCGGCGTCGCCATCCTCCTCGGCACGCTCCTCTCGGCGGAGCGCATGCCGCGCAGCCGTGGCCGACGTGGCGCGCCTGCGCGTTCCTGAGGAAGCCGCCGGCGAGCGGCTCGACCGCTTCCTCGCCGGACTGCCCGAGATCGGCTCGCGTGCCGTCGCCGAACGCCTGCTCCGCGACGGCGGCGTGCTCGTGGACGGCGCCCCGCGCGCGAAGAGCGCACGCCTCGCCGGCGGCGAGGAGCTCGAGTTCGAGGCGCCCGGGCCGGTGACGAGCACGCTCGTGCCGGAGGAGATGGAGCTGACCGTCCCGTACGAGGACGAGCACCTCCTCGTCGTCGACAAGCCGGCCGGGCTCGTCGTCCATCCCGCCCCGGGTCACGCGCAGGGGACGCTCGTTCACGGTCTGCTCGCATACGACGTCGAAGGCGGCGACGAGCCTGAACGGCCGGGCATCGTTCACCGTCTCGACCGCGACACGTCGGGGCTCATGGTGGTGGCGCGCTCGCCGGAAGCCCACCGGCGGCTGCAGGAGCTCGTGCAGCAGCGGGAGGTGACGCGGGAGTACCTCGCGCTCGTCGTCGGCCGGCCGCGCTCGCAGCGCGGGACGATCGAGGCGCCGATCGGCCGCGACCGCAGAGACGCGACGAGGCAGTCGCTCGACACCGACACGCCGCGCGATGCGGTAACCCACTTCGAGGTGGAGGAGCTCCTCCAGCGGCACGCGTTGCTGCGCGTCCGGCTCGAGACGGGGCGGACCCATCAGATCCGCGTCCACCTCGCCGCGGTCGACCTGCCCGTCGCCGGCGACCCGCTGTACGGCCGGGCCGGGGAGCTCGGGCTCGAGCGGCAGTTCCTCCACGCCGCCCGGCTCGCCTTCCTGCACCCGGTCACCGGGGCGCCCGTGGAGGTCAGCTCTCCGCTCCCGCCCGAGCTGGAGAACGCCCTCTCCACGGCCCGTCGCTAGACTTCTCCCCGCAAACGTCCCTTCTCCCCGGCGGCTCGCCCCCGCGGCGCGGGTGCCGGTCCTTGAGACCGGTTGCGCCTCGGTTCCGCCGGCGCTCGATGAAACCAACCTGGAAGGAGCACCATGCCCGTTGCCTCCATGCGCGAGCTCTTGGAGGCCGGAGTTCACTTCGGCCACCAGACGCGACGCTGGAACCCGAAGATGCGCCGCTTCATCTTCACCGAGCGGTCCGGCATCTACATCATCGATTTGACGCAGACGAGCGAGCACCTCGAGGAGGCGGCCCAGTTCGTCCGCAATCTCGCCGAGCGGAACGGCACCGTGCTGTTCGTCGGCACGAAGAAGCAGGCGCAGGACGCCGTCAAGAACGAGGCGAAGCGCGTCGGTATGCCGTACGTGAACCATCGCTGGCTCGGCGGCCTGCTCACGAACTGGCGGACGATCTCCGATCGGATCGAGCGGCTGCACGAGATGCGCCGGCTGCGCGACGAGGGCCAGCTCGATCTCCTGCCGGCGAAGGAGCGCATCGCGATGGCCGGCGAGCTGGAGAAGCTCGAGGCGAACCTCGGCGGCGTCGCCGAGATGCGCCGTCATCCGGACGCGATCTTCATCATCGACCTGAAGAAGGAGCAGCTCGCCGTGCGCGAGGCGCGCCGGCTGAACATGCCGGTGATCGCGCTCGTGGACACGAACTGCGATCCCGACGAGGCCGACTACGTCATCCCCGGCAACGACGACGCCATCCGCTCGTGCGGCCTCATCGCGCGCGTGATCGCGGACGCGATCGAGCAGGGGAAGCAGAAGATCGCCGTCAAGGAGTTCAAGCCCGCGAGCAACGGCGCCGAGGCACCCGCGCCGGAGGCTGCAGAGACGGTGTCAGACAGCGAAGCGGTGTCTGACACCGAGACCGCGGAACCTGCAGCGGAGACGGTGTCAGACACCGAAACGGTGCCTGACACCGAGACGGCGGAACCTGCAGCGGAGACGGTGTCAGATACCGAAGCGGTGTCTGACACCGAGACAGCGGAACCGGACGTGCAGGCGGACGCGCCCGACGAGGTGCAGCAGTGATGGCGGAGATTGCTGCAAGCCTCGTCAAGGAGCTGCGCGACCGCACCGGCGCCGGGATGATGGCCTGCAAGCAGGCGTTGCAGGAGACGAACGGAGACATGGACGCGGCGATCGTCCTCCTGCGCGAGAAGGGGATGGCGAGCGCCGCGAAGCGCGCGGGCCGCGAGACGACCGAGGGCAAGGTCGGCTACCGCCTCGCCGACGACGGCTCCAAGGGCACGATGGTGGCGATCGGCTGCGAGACCGAGCCGGTCTCGAACAACGACGAGTTCCTCGCGTACGCGAAGGCCGTGCTCGACGCGGTCGACGCCAGGGGAGTCGGCGCCGAGGCCGACCTGGACGAGAAGCGCGTGGAGCTGTCCGCGAAGCTCGGAGAGAACATCGTCGTCGCGGGTGCGGCCCGCTTCGAGGCGGTGGACGGCGCCTTCGTGTCCGCCTATGCGCATCCGCCTGCGAACAAGCTCGGCGTGCTCCTGCAGGTGCGGGGAGCGGACGCCGATTTCGGACGCAAGCTCGCGATGCACATCTCGTGGGCGAACCCGCAGTGGATCGCGCGCGAGGACGTTCCGGCCGACGTCGCATCCGCCGAGCGCGAGATCTACGCGAACTCGGACGAGGTGCAGTCGAAGCCCGAGCAGGCGCGCGACAAGATCGTCGACGGGATGCTGAACAAGCGGTTCTACGGCGTGAACGTCCTGCTCGAGCAGGAGTGGATCCACGACTCCTCGAAGTCGGTTGCGCAGGCGCTCGCGGACGCCGGAGCCGAAGTCCTCGAGTTCCAGCGCTTCTCGGTCGCAGGGTGAGCGTCGGCCAGACCGAGCCCGCGGCGAGAGCCGCGCCCGCGGGCGGCGGGTTCCACCGCGTCCTGCTGAAGCTGTCGGGCGAGGCGCTGATGGGCGAGCGTGACTACGGCATCGACGTCGGAGTCGTGCGGAGCCTCGCCGGCGAGATCGCCGGCGTTCGGAACGGCGGCGTGGACGTCGCCATCGTCGTCGGGGGCGGGAACTTCTACCGTGGCCTCGCCGCCGCAGCGGAGGGGATGGAGCGCGCGACCGCCGACTACGCCGGCATGCTGGCGACGCTCCTGAACGCGCTCGCCCTGCAGGACGCGCTCGAGCGGGAGGGCGCGCACACACGCGTCCAGTCGGCGATCGCCGTCGCTGAGGTGGCGGAGCCGTACATTCGGCGCAAGGCGATCCGGCACCTGGAAAAGGGCCGCATCGTCATCTTCGCCGCCGGCACGGGCAACCCGTTCTTCACCACCGACACCGCGGCGTCGCTGCGCGCCCTCGAGATCGGCGCG
>DATAMX010000162.1:0-1716 GCA_036260475.1 Gaiellaceae bacterium
GCGGCCGCCTCCTCCGCGCCCTCCTGATCCGCGCGGCCGAGCCAGCGCGCTGCATTCAGCGCCGCGTGCTCCGTCGCACGGAGGTACGACTGGCACAGGCACGGCGCAGCCTCGCCGACCCCGGCCTCCGCGGACGCAGGCTCCTCGACCGTGTCGGTCACTAGGCCTCCACCCGCTGGGCGGCCGACAGGACGAGCTCGATCACGTCTGCGGACGCCTGCTCCGCGCTCACGTTCTCGATCACCGGAATCCCCTCGCGCTCCGCGCGCCCGTTGATGAACGTCTGCAGCCGGCGGATCTCGACGAAGTGGTCGAGGTAGCTGCCGAGCGGCCGAGCGCTGCCTTCGTTGCGCGAGAAGAAGTGCTGCGCGTGTGCGGTCTCGTCCTCGATCGAGAGCACGCACGGGCACACGAGCGCGCCCTCGACGCGGGTCGGGAGCAGGCCCGGAACGATGTGGACGCCCTCGAGGATGATCGACCAGCCCTCCTGCAGCGCACGCTCGATCGACGCGTTGACGCCGACGAGCACGTTGCGCGACTGCTCGAGGAAGCCCGCGACCAGCGGGTCGTCCGCATCCGGCACAGCGGCGCCCGCTGCGAAGCTCGAGTAGTGGACGGTCGGCATGAACTCGTGCGAGAAGAACGCGCGCATCGTCTGCCGAATCGAGTCCGTCGAGGTGAGGCGCGTGATCCCCAGCTTGTACGCGATCTCCGTCGCCACCGTCGACTTGCCCGTGCCGGTCGCGCCGCCGATGAGGATGACGAGCGGCACGTCGAGCTTCCGCAACTGCTGCCGGAGCCGGTTCACGCGCGCACCTCTTGCGGGATGAGCGCGAGGACGGCCTCGTCGAAGCCCTCCGCGACCACGTCGTTCTCGGCGAGCACGAGCGCCGCACCGCGGGCCAGCGCGTGCTCGGCGACGACGTCGATCGCGGCCGCCTTCAGCTCGACGAGGTACGTGTCGGCATGGACGTGCTCCAGCTCCTCGCGCAGCAGGTCGCGCCGCGCGAGGTTGTGGGAGACGTGGACGACGTCCGCCTTCAGGTGCGAGGTCTCAGCCGCGCCTGCGGTGAAGACGGCCACCCGGCCGTGCAGCGGCTCCGCGGGGCGCAGGCGAAGCGTGAAGTCCACGCCGACGCGCAGGACGAGGTCGCTGATCAGGGCTCGATACGGATTGAGGCCGGACTCGAGGTCGTGCGCGACGAGGATCCGCGCATGGGCGGCGATCGGCGGGATCGCCGCACCGCTTCCGTCGAAGACGACGAGATCCGGCTCGAGGCTCTCGGCGAGCCGCGCGCCCTCGAGCACATTGGAGGTGAACGGCGCGCCTGCGAGCCCGCCGCCCGCCCGGCGGCAGCCGATCGTCGGCAGCCCGGTGAGTGCTGCGGTCTCGAGATGGTCAGACGCCGCGTGCCGACCCGCGCGCGAGCGCGCGACGAGATCGTCCAGCCCGGGCGGCGTGGACACGAGCTCCGGCTCGGCCGGGCCGCCGCGCCCCATGGACACGACGACGACGCGACGATCGCGCGCGAGCAGGCGCGCTACGTGCGCGGTCACCGCAGTCTTGCCGACGCGCTTGCCCGTGCCGATGACGGCGATGGACGGAACGTCGACGGAATGGAACGCCGGCGGGTCGAAGCGGAAGTCGGCGCCGATGTACGGGATGCCGGCCGCGAGCATCTCCGACGCGAGCGCAAGCCGGCGGCGCGGGTCGAG
>DATAMX010000164.1:0-4553 GCA_036260475.1 Gaiellaceae bacterium
GGTGATCTGCTGGTCGAGCGCGAAGCCGACGAGCAGCGCGAACGGGTCCTCGGCGAGGAGCCTGTTGGCCTCGTCGTTCTCGGTGAACCAGAGCCGGTCGGGCGCGGCCATGTGCCTGATCCTACGCGGATGCGGCGAGCACGGCCTCGCAGCGCCGGACGAACGGCTCCGCGCCTTGGGATTCGAAGAAGGCACGAGCCGGCTCGAGCTGCGTCAGGTCGCCGGCCTCTGCGGCGAGCAGTCGGGCCCAGGCCTCCATGTCGGGGCATGCCCGCTACCCCGTCGACGCGTAATCGAAGTCGCTCGCGAACGCGCAGTTCCCGCGCAGCTCCCACTGGAACGGGTCGTCGGCGACGCGCAGCTCGTCGGCGATCATCTCGTAGCCCTTGCGGTCGTAACCGGGGACGCCGCAGGCGACCGGCAGGTCGGTCTCGAAGCGCTGCGACGCGCGCACGGCGACGGTCGTGCCGATCGCGATCGCCGTGCCGTCGATCTCGATGCGGCTGTCGCGCACACCGATCAGGTGGCGCGCCTTGCGGATCCACGGAAGCCGGTGGAGGCCGTCGAGGAACAGCCACTTGAGGGCGGCCGCCTGCTTTCGGTCCGCGTCCTCGTCCACGTGCAGGACGAGGCTCCACGGCGAGCCGGGCTCGTCGTCGTCGTAGCGGTACACGAGCACGACCGAGAGGCCGCCGACCTCGATGCCGTCGACGGAGCCGCTCTCGATCGCCCACGAGAGGACGCCGTGGCACTCGCCGTACGTCGAGCGGCCGCCGAGCGTGGAGCCGATCTTCCGGCACGGGCAGATCGCCTCGCAGTTGCACGACTCGAAGTACGAGCCGCGGACGCGGTATGCGAGGTCGCCCACGGCGGGGACTCTATGCTGGCGTTGTGGACGGACTCGGGGTCTTCAGCCCGGAGACGCGGGCCTGGTTCGAACGCGAGTTCACGGCGCCCACGCCTGCGCAGGCGAAGGGCTGGCCCGCGATCGCGTCGAGGAAGCACACGCTCATCCAGGCCCCGACGGGGTCGGGAAAGACGCTCGCCGCGTTCCTGTACGCGATCGACAAGCTGACGCCGACGCCGGGTGCGGGCTTGCGCGTCCTGTACGTGTCGCCGCTGAAGGCGTTGAACTACGACGTCGAGCGCAACCTTCGCGGCCCGCTCGCGGGGCTCCAGTCGCACCTGAAGGTCGCGGTGCGCACGGGCGACACGCCGCAGAAGGAGCGCCAGGCGATGCTCCGCGACGCGCCGGACATCCTCATCACGACGCCGGAATCGCTCTTCCTCCTGCTCACGTCGCAGGCGCGCGAGCTGCTGCGCACCGTCGAGACGGTGATCGTGGACGAGGTGCATGCCGTCGCGGGCACGAAGCGCGGCGCCCACCTGGCCCTGTCTCTGGAGCGGCTCGAACGGCTGGCCGGAGGCTTCCAGCGGATCGGCCTGTCGGCCACGCAGCGCCCGCTCGAGGAGATCGGCCGCTTCGTCGGCGGAGGACGCCCGATCGAGCTCGTCGACGCCGGCGTCGCGAAGGAGCTCGACCTCGAGATCCTCGTGCCGGTCGAGGACATGCGCGAGCCGGGGACGAACCGCGAGGAAGGCTACGACGCGCGCTCCATCTGGCCGTCGATCTATCCGGCGATGCTCGAGCTCGTGCGCGCGCACCGCTCGACCATCGTGTTCGTGAACAACCGCCGGCTCGCCGAGCGACTCGCGCTCCGTCTGAACGAGCTCGCGGAGGAGGAGGTGGCGCGCGCGCACCATGGATCGCTCGCGCGCGAGCAGCGCGTCGTCATCGAGGAGGATCTGAAGGCCGGGCGCATCCCGTGTCTCGTCGCCACCTCGTCGCTCGAGCTCGGCATCGACATGGGCGCCGTCGACCTCGTCATCCAGGTGGAGTCGCCGAAGTCGGTGGCGCGCGGCCTGCAGCGCATCGGCCGCGCGGGGCACACGCTCGACGCGGTGTCGAAGGGCCGCATCTTCCCGAAGTTCCGCGCCGACCTGCTCGAGTGCGCGGTCGTGCTGCAGCGCATGCGCGCGGGCGCGATCGAGGAGACGCAGATACCGAGGAATCCGCTGGACGTTCTCGCGCAGCAGGTCGTCGCGGTGTGCGCGGACGAGGAGATCGAGGTCGACGAGCTGTACCGCCTCGTGCGTGGCGCGTATCCGTTCGCGGATCTCTCGCGCATCCAGCTCGAGAACGTCCTCGACATGCTCGCGGGCCGCTATCCATCGGACGAGTTCGCGGAGCTGCGGCCGCGCATCGTCTGGGATCGCACCGCAGGCGTCATCCGCGGGCGCGAAGGCGCACGTCGTCTCGCGGTCACGAACGCCGGAACGATTCCCGACCGCGGGCTCTTCGGCGTCTTCGTCACCGACGGCGGCGGGCGCGTCGGCGAGCTCGACGAGGAGATGGTGTACGAGGCGCGCGCCGGCCAGGTGATCGTGCTCGGCGCGTCGTCCTGGCGCATCGACGACATCACGCGCGACCGCGTGCTCGTCTCTCCGGCGCCCGGCGTTCCCGGCGCGGTCCCGTTCTGGAAGGGCGAGGGAGTGGGGAGGCCGTACGAGCTCGGCGCCGCGATCGGGAAGTTCTCGCGCGAGCTGCTCGCCCAGCACGAGCCGTCCGTCGAGGGGCTCGACGATCGCGCCGCGTGGAACCTCATCGAGTTCCTGCGCGAGCAGGAGCGCGCGACCGGCGTCGTCCCGTCCGACCGCACGGTCGTCGTCGAGCGCTTCCGCGACGAGATCGGCGACTGGCGCATCTGCATCCTCACGCCGTTCGGCGGGCGCGTGCATGCACCTTGGGCGATGGCCGTCGCGGCGCGGCTGCGCGAGTCGCTCGGCGTCGACGTGCAGTCGATCTGGTCGGACGACGGCATCGCATTCCATCTCCCGGAGTCGGATGCGCCGCCCGCGACCGACCAGCTGATCCTCTCGCCGGAGGATCTGGACGAGCTCGTGCTCGCCGAGGTCGGGCAGACGGCGCTGTTCGGCGCGCGCTTCCGCGAGAACGCGGCGCGGGCGCTGCTCATCCCGCGGCGCCGGCCCGGAGAGCGCTCGCCGTTGTGGCAGCAGCGGCTGAAGGCGCAGAACCTGCTCCAGGTCGCCCGCAAGTACGCGAGCTTCCCGATCGTGCTCGAGACGTACCGCGAATGCCTGCAGGACGTCTTCGACCTGCCCGCGCTGAAGAAGCTCCTGCACGGATTGCAGACGCGCGAGATCGACCTCGTCGACGTGGAGACGACGAGTGCGTCGCCGTTCGCGTCGTCGCTCCTCTTCGACTACATCGCGACCTACATGTACGAGGACGACACGCCGCCGGCGGAGCGCCGCGCGCAGGCGTTGTCGCTCGACCGCGATCTGCTGCGCGAGCTGCTGGGGCAGGAGGAGCTGCGGGAGCTCATCGACGTGGACGCGCTCGCCGAGGTGGAGGCGTCGCTCCGCAAGAAGCCTCGCAACGCCGACGAGCTGCACGATCTCCTGCGGCTGCGCGGCCATCAGGAGGACTTCGACGCCGGCTTCGCCGAGACGCTCGTGCGCGAGCGCAGGGCATTCCGCTTCGGCGGCTCCCTGGCGGCGGCGGAGGACGCGGGCCGGTACCGCGACGCGCTCGGCGTCATGCCGCCGTCCGGCCTGCCGGAGGCGTTCCTCGGCGGCGGCCCCGATTCGCTGCGGCAGCTCGTGCGCCGGTTCGCGAAGGGTCGCGGGCCGTTCACGACGGCGCAGGCGAATGCGGCGTTCGGGCGCGACGTCGAGGAGGAGCTGCGCGCGCTCGAGCGCGAGGACCAGCTCGTCCGCGGCGAGCTGCGTCCGGGCGGAACCGAGCGCGAATGGTGCGATCCCGACGTGCTGCGACGGTTGCGTCGCGCGTCGCTCGCGGCGCTGCGACGCGAGGTGGAGCCGACCGAGCAGGCGGCGTTCGGGAAGTTCCTGCCGAGCTGGCACGGCATCGACCGGCGTGCGTCGCTGCGCGAGGCGCTCATCCCGCTGCAGGCATTGCCCCTGCCGGTGTCGCTGTGGGAGTCGGAGGTCCTGCCGCGGCGCGTGCCCGGGTACCGGCCGGAGCAGCTCGACCAGCTGTGCGCGTCGGGGGAGCTCGTGTGGGTGGGCGCCGGCCTCGACCGCGTGGCGGTGTTCTTCCGCGACGACGCGGGGCTGCTCGGCCGGCCGCCGGCCGCGCCCGCGCCCTCGGAGCCGGAGCACGACGCCATTCGCGCCGCGCTCGCCGGCGGCGCGCTCTTCTGGAGCGACTTCGCCGACGACGCGTCCCTCCCCGCCCTGTGGGATCTCGTCTGGGCCGGCGAGGTCACGAACGATGCGTGGCAGCCCCTGCGAGCCACGTCCCGGTACCAGGTACCGTCACAGAAGCGTCACGGAAGACGGTTCTCTCGGTCCCGTGCAGCCGTGTTCACCGCGACCCAGGGGCGGTGGTCGCTCGCCGCGGGCTTGTTCGTCGGAGAGCCGGACCGGCGCGCGCTCGCGGAGCTGCTGCTCGAGCGGCAGGGCATCGTCACGCGCGACGGCGTGCGCGGCGAGGGCATCGCCGGCGG
>DATAMX010000181.1:0-1500 GCA_036260475.1 Gaiellaceae bacterium
ATGTACCTCGCGAAGGAGGCGATCGCGCGCCCGATCGGCACGCGCAACTCCGACCCGATCGTCGCCGAGCTCGAGGACGAGCTCATGGGCCTCCTGAACGAGACGGGCATCGGGCCGATGGGGCTCGGCGGCGACGTCACCGTCCTCAACTGCCACATCGAGCACGCCGACACGCACATGACGCTCAACCCCGTCGCCGTCAACTACCAGTGCTGGGCCGCGCGCCGCGCGAGCGCGCACATCGCAGCCGACGGCACCACCGACTTCGACCGGGAGGCCTAGTCATGGCCACGCATGAAGTCACGTTCCCGATCACCGACCCGCAGGAGATCCTCGAGCTCCGCGCCGGCGACGAGGTGACGGTGCAGGGCCACATCATCGGCATCCGCGACCGCACCCAGATCAGGATCTTCGACCAGGGGGTCGAACCGCCGATGGATCTCACCGGCGCGTTCCTCCTGCACACGGCGCCGGGCGTGCGCAAGCTGGACGACGGCCGCTACGAGAAGGTCTGCATCGGCACGACGACGAGCGCGCGCATGGTGCGCTTCACGGAGCCACTCGGGGCCCAGTACGGCGTGCGCGCCATCTGCGGCAAGGGCGGCTTCCCCGACGAGGCGATCGCCCCGATGCACAGGCTCGGGATGGTGTACTTCGCCATCGTCGGCGGCGCCGCCGCGCTCGAGACCACCCAGATCGAGGAGATCGAGGAGGTCGCGTGGGAGGAGCTCATGCCCGAGTGCCTGTGGCGCTTCCGAGTGAAGGACTTCGGGCCGCTCACCGTCGGCATCGACGCGCACGGCAACTCGCTCTACCACGACGTCCAGGCAGCCGCCACGAAGAAGCTGGAGGAACTCTATGCCCGTTTTTGACATCGGCCTGACGCGTGACGGCGGCCTGACGCACGTCCTCGACAAGGGTCTCGGGCCGCGCGGGTGGGAAGACGTGCTCGAGGTCTCCGGCGACCACATCGACATCGTCAAGCTCGGCTGGGGGACCGCGTACGTCACGCAGAACCTGCGTCGCAAGCTCGACGTCCTGCGCGGCAAGCCCGTCGTCATCGGCGGTACGTTCTTCGAGGTCGTCTACGTCCGCGACAAGCTCGAGGAGTACAAGCGCTGGCTCCAGAGCCTCGGCATCTCGCACGTCGAGATCTCCGACGGCACCGTCGAGATCCCGCGCGAGCGCAAGCTCGAGCTGATCGCAGACTTCGCGAAGGACTTCACCGTCCTCTCCGAGGTCGGCTCCAAGGACTCCGAGGTGGTGTTCGCGCCGTACCAGTGGGTCGAGTGGCTCAAGGAAGAGAAGGACGCCGGGGCGTGGAAGGTGATCACCGAGGCGCGCGAGGGCGGCACCGCGGGGATCTTCCGCAAGGACGGCGACATGCGCACCGGGCTCATCGACGAGATCGCGCACGAGCTCGACTTCCACGACATCGTCTGGGAGGCGCCGACGAAGGCCTCGCAGGCGTGGTTCATCCGTCACTTCGGGCCCGAGGTC
>DATAMX010000210.1:0-6644 GCA_036260475.1 Gaiellaceae bacterium
GGAGAAGTGCTGGCTGACGACCGACGTCGGAAACGGCGTCCGCGACGCCGTGCGGGACTGGGCGCGCGAGGAAGGGCTGGCGCCGTACTCGCAGGCGGACAACAGCGGCTACCTCCGGCATCTCGTCGTGCGCGAGGGGCGGAACACGGGCCAGGCGCTCGTCCAGCTCGTCACCGCGCCGGGCGAGCATTTCGAGCCCGGCTACTTCGTCGACGTCGTGCGGCGCTTTCCCGAGGTCCGCTCCGTGCACTGGTCGATCAACGACCGGCCCGCGGAGGTGACGAACCTGCCCACGAAGCTCCTCTGGGGCGAGGAGTGGATCGAGGAGGAGATCGGCGGCCTCCGCTTCCGCGTACGCCCGAATGCGTTCCTGCAGACGAACACCGGCATGGCGGAGAAGCTGTACGGGCTCGCCGCCGACGCCGCCGGGCTCACCGGCAGCGAGACCGTGTGGGACCTGTACTGCGGCATCGGCACGATCGGACTCACGCTCGCGCGCAACGCGCTGACAGTGTGGGGGATAGAGGTGTCGGAGGAGTCGGTCGCGTGCGCGCTCGAGAACGCGGAGCTGAACGGGGTGACGAACGCAGCGTTCTTCGCCGGCAACGTCGGCCAGGTGGTCGAGGAGCTCCTCGAGCGCTCCGGCCCGCCGGACGTCGTCGTCGTCGATCCGCCGCGCGCCGGTCTCGCGGGGAAGGCGCTACGCCATCTCGGGCGGCTGGGCGCGCCGCGCCTCGTCTACGTCTCGTGCAACCCGACGACGCTCGCCGGGGACACGAAGGCGCTGCGCGGCGAGTACGGCTACGAGCTTGTGAACGTCACGCCGGTCGACATGTTCCCGCACACGCCGCACGTCGAGTCGGTCGCGTTGCTCGAACGCAGCTAGGCCGTCACCTTGTGGCCGTCCGGGTGGTGCTTCTTGCACACCGGGTGGCCGTGGACCGGATGGGGATGCCAGGAAAGGCGCGGGCACCTGTGCACGTGACAGTTGTGCTTCCGCCAGAAGAGATAGAGCCAGCCGAAGAACGCCGTCGCGAGCGTGATGTCGGCGAGCGGCCCGCTAATGAAGTTGTAGCCGCCGTGGGTCGGCCAGTGGATCGCGGAATGGAGGCTGGCGATCATCGCTGCAACGGTATAAGGTCGTCCGGTCAAATCGGGAACACGGAGGCAGGCATGACGGATTCTGCTCCTCCGGTTGCGGCCCGGATCGATGCGGCTGAGCTCCAGACGGATGCGAACCTGCACGTGCAGGTCGGCGCTCCGGTGAAGCGGTTCCACCTGTGGGTGCAGGGCCCTGCGTGGGTCTTGTGCTTCACGATAGTCGCGCTCGGCTTCACCATGGTGGTGACCGGCTACGACTCGGGCGGCGGCTGGTTCGCGGTCGCGATCGGGATCATCTTCGCGGTGATCGCGTCGTTCCGCGCGCCGTTCACGTTTGGCGAGTCGGCGATCAGCAGCGCGCCGGGGAAGAAGACTAGGACGCCGTCGTCCGGGGCCTGAGCTCCGCCCAGAGCAGGTCTGCGTTCGCGGCGAGGAATCCGAACGAGAGGAAGGGGAGTGCCGGCAGACCGCCGACGTCGAGCGCGTTCGCGATCACGATCGTGATCCCGTACATGAAGGTCGTCGCTATCCACGTCCAGCCGGCGCGCAGCCTCCAGCGCACGGCCGCCGCGAGAAAGAGCGCGTAGAAGAGCACGTCGGGCGGGCCGAGGTACGCCGCACGCCCGGCGGGCACGAGGAACGCGATCGCGACATCGAGGTAGACGTGGAAGTGGTGCGCCGTGATCGAGTGCGTCGGACCGCGCCACACCGACACGGCGTCCACGAGCGGGATCACGAGCGCGACGATGACGACCCACGACAGCCGTTCGAACAACATGAGGAACGCCCAGCCGGCGAACACCGCCGCGAAGAGCTTCGCGAAGTTCTCCGGCAACCCCCAGCCGGCCTCGGCGAAGGCGAACGCCGCGAGTGCGAGCGCGCCGGCCGCGGCGGGCAGCCAGCGGCGGTTCCAGAGCGGCAGCGCCTCCAGGACGAGCAGCAGCGTCGCCGGCATGACGACGAAGCTGACGAGCACGATGTCCCACCAGAGCGACAGCCCCGGCAGGTGCGGCGCGGCGAGGAACCAGGCGAGGACGGCGGCCGCGAGGGCGCCGAACCTCAATAGGGAGGAAGGGATTCCCACCAGGCGCCGAGCGGCTTGAACGCGTTCCAGAAGCGCGTCTTCTGCGCCTGCTCGTCGAGCGACTCGTCGATGTCGGGCGCATAGAGCGCCTCGATCGTCGGAGTGAACGTCTGCCGCTCTCCCTCCGTCGCCTCGAGCGGGCGCGAGAGCGGGAAGCCCAGGGCGTTCAGGAACGCGAGCGCCTGCTCGCCCATGACGACCACGAGCTTCGGCTGGACGATGTGCAGCTCACGGAGCAGAAAAGGGCGGGATTCGTCCTCCGTCCCGTCGGCGAACTTGAGGCAGTTCGTTCCGTAGATCGCCATCGGGTCGACGTGCAGCCGCTGCAGCGACTTGAGGATCGCGTTGCCCGCGCGGCCGAAGAAGGCGACTCCTTCCTGCAGCTCCGACGGGCGCGGCGCGTACTTCAGGAGCATCACGTCCGCGAGCGGGTGGCCCGAGCCGACGACCGGCACGCGCGTGCCCCCGCCTGCCTGCGTGACTTCGTCACCGAGCGTGTTGATCTCGGTGATCGCTTTTTGCAGGTACTTCTCGTAGATCTCGTCGGTCGCCACGGTCACTGGTGCCCCCACCGAAGGTTCGCGCTCAGCGGACCCTCTCCTTGGCTTGCGCCACCCACTTCAGCCCCTGGAGGTACGCCAGCGACTTCGGGCGGCGCAGGATCTCCGCGCTTCGCAGCGAGACGAGGAAGTCCTCCGGGCCGCTGAAACGGCGCATGCGGACCGCGCCGGTCCCGATCCCCGGGAGCACGTGCGCGTCCGACCCGGCGGCAGCGGTCAGGTTGTACTTGCGCGCGAAGCGCAGCGCCTCCTCGTTGTACGCCTCGAAGAGCAGGCGCGCGTTGTAGACCTCGAGAATGTCGATCTCCGCGAGGTGGCGGTGGAGCGTCGCCGCGTCGGGGATGGCATGCATCCGGTCGAACGGATGCGGCACGTACACGAGGCCGCCCTGGGCGCGGATGGCGGCCACCGTCTCCGCGAACGACAGCCCGCGGGGAATCTCCTCGCGCAGGAAGAGGCCGATCACCTCCCCCTGGCCGGCGGTCTTGACCTCCTCGCCGGGGATGACGACGATCCGCCGGCCGCGTGCGCGTTCGGCGGCTTCGAGCGCGCCGCCGAAGACGTTGTGGTCGGTGACGGCGATCGCACCGAGGCCCTCGGCCTCGGCGTGGTCGAGCAGGTCGTCCACCTCGATCGAGCAGTCGTGCGACCAGCTCGTGTGCAGGTGGAGGTCGGCGACGATCCAGTCCGGGTCGGACGGCGCTGCGGCGCGGGGCGGCTGCACGCGGCGCCGGCCGGTGATGCTCCCGTAGACCTCCTCGACGCGGTCGGCGAGCACGGCGAAGCTCGCGCCGGCCGCCGCGGCCGCGGCCTCCTCGCTCCGCCGCGAGCGGAAGGCGTCGTCCTCGAGCAGCCGCGCCGTCTCGGCCGCCGCGAGCTCGGGCTGGAGCTCGCGTCCGGGCGGAGCCGCGATCGCCGCGCGGGCCGCCTGCGCCTCGGCGATCGCGCGCGGCACGCCGTCGAGCGCAGGTACGAAGACGGACGCCGTCCGGAAGATCTCCGCCCGGCTGTCGCCGTCGAACCCCGTCCGCACGCGCAGCCGCCCACGCAGCGCGCGCGGCACGGGCGGGCGACCGCTCAGCGGCCGCGTGCGCAGGAGCACGACGTCCCACTCCGGCAGCTCGGCGAGCTCGCGCACGACCGCGCGCAGGAGCGGACGCTCGAGCTGTCGCCACTCGACGACAACGGTCTTTCGCTTCCGGCCCGGCGCATGCCGCCCGAGGTCGACGCCGAGCGGTACCAGCTCGTACGTCCCCGGGAAGCGGAGGGCAGCGGCCTCCGCAGTCGCCTCGCTCGTCGCGAGCAGTGCGTCGAGCCGGCCGAGCAGCCGCGCGCGCTGCGCGCGACCGGGCGGGTACGAGAGCCGCTCCGCTGAGAAGAACGTCGCCACGGTGAGCGCGTCGGCGTGCCGGAGCGCGAGGTACGAGAGGCTGGGGAGGCCCGGCTCGAACCCGTGGACGACGTCGAATCGCCCGCCCGCGAGCGCGACGGCGAGGTTCGCGCGCACTCCGACCGGTACGCCCATGCGGCTGCGTCGCGAGATCGGAACCGCAGGGCCGAGCGCGACGAAGTCCGCGTCGAGCCCGGTCGCGAGCGCCCGCCGTCCGGCGGCGAGGTCGCGAGCGCGGTTCGAGGGCCCGAGGACGGTCGCCCGGTGCCCGCGCGCGCGGAGCTCTGCAGCCAGACCGGCGACGTGCTCGTTCACGTCGTGCGGCTGCGACCACGAGAAGGGGGTGACGAGGGCGATCCGGAATGCCATCGTTCCCGGTCGAGTCTAGTGAGCGAGATCCGAACAGGGATCGTCGCTGCGGCCAGGTGGGGGATCCGGAACGGCCGCGGCTACGACGGGTATGGCTGGACCGGGTCGCTCCTGGAGAGGATGGAGAACGTCGACCGGCGTGCGGTGCTTCCCGGCGCGTTTCACGGCCAGGAGCGCGGGCCGCTCGCAATCCGCTTCTCGGACGAGTCGCGCTACCAGCCGGCCGACGTCACCTGGCTCAGCTCGCTGCCGTAGCAATCCGCCTGGGCGTCTCCTCCGTATCCCTTACAAACCATACGACTGGCGAGAGGAGGGGTCCACATGAGACCTCTACACGCGGTCGTGGTGGGGGCGCTCGGACTCGCACTCATGGCCGCCGGCTGCGGCGGCGCGATGCCGAGCTCGAACGGCGGGCCGGCGACGGTGAAGCTCATGCAGACGCAGTTCGGCCGCTTTCTCGTCGACGGCCAGGGCCACACGGTCTATCTCTTCCAGAGGGACGAGAAGGACGAGAGCTACTGCAACGGTGCCTGCGCCGCCGTCTGGCCGCCGCTGGAGACGAGCTCCAAGCCCAGCGGCAGCGGGATCGACACTGCGGCACTCGGCACGATCAAGCGCGACGACGGAGAGACGCAGGTCACCTACCGCGGTCACCCGCTCTACTACTACGCCGCCGACGCGAGCAAGCCCGGCAATGCGAAGGGCGAGGAGCTCGAGCAGTTCGGCGCCGAGTGGTACGTCGTCGGCGCCAACGGCAAGCCGGTCGAGCGTGAGATGGAGTCCAACAACGGCTCGAGCTCCGGCTCGAGCAACGGAGGGGGTGGCTGGGGATGAGCACCGTCCATGAGCCGACGACCCGGACGTCCGTTCGCCCGATCCCGGACGAGGCGGTGATCGCCGAGCCTCGTGAGGGCGAGCGGGCAGGCGGCACGACGCTGCGGGTGCTCGGCGCCCTCGCGGTCCTCGCCGTCGGCGCCGTTCACCTCGAGCAGTACTTTGCGGTGCACTTCGCGGTCGTGCCGGTGATCGGCCCGCTCTTCGCGCTCAACTTCGCCGGAGCGGCGGCCATCGCGCTCGGTCTTCTGCTGCCTCCGCTCGCGCGCTTGCGCGTGCTGCTCGCGCTCGGCGGGATGGGGTTGGCCGTGACCTCAGCGGTCTTCTTCTTCATCAGCGAGCACGGGACGCTGTTCGGCTTCGAGGACTACGGCTACCGGCCGGCGATCCTCGTCGCGCTCGCCGCCGAAGCTGCGGCGGTCGTCCTCCTCGGCGGCTACCTCGGCCTCCGCGCCCGGTCGAGGTAGGGAAGACAGGGAGCCGGTCCCGCCGGGGACCGGCTCCCGCGTCTTGCTACGAGAGGTTCGCAGGCGCCTGGACAGGCGCCGCGCGGCGGTACTTCTCGATGAACTCCTCAGTCTGCTCGCGCGCCTCGTCGTCGACGATCTGCACGGGCGGGGACTTCATCAGGTAGGACGACGGGCCGACGAGCGAGCCGGCGACTCCGTTGTCGAGTGCGAGCTTCGCGAGGCGCACGGCGTCGATGACGATGCCGGCCGAGTTCGGCGAGTCCCACACCTCGAGCTTCAGCTCGACGTTGAGCGGCACGTCGCCGAACGATGAGCCCTCCATGCGGATGTAGGCCCACTTGCGGTCGGTCAGCCACGGCACGTAGTCGGACGGGCCGACGTGCACGTTGCCCGCGCCGAGGTCGTAGTCGAGCATCGACGTGACCGCGTTCGTCTTCGAGATCTTCTTCGACTCGAGCCGCTCCCTCTCGAGCATGTTGAGGAAGTCGGAGTTGCCGCCGACGTTGAGCTGCATGGTCTTGTCGAGGTGGACGCCGCGCTCGCGGAAGAGGGACGTGAGCACGCGGTGCGTGATCGTCGCGCCGACCTGCGACTTGATGTCGTCGCCGATGATCGGCACGCCGGCGTCCTGGAAGCGCTTGTTCCAGTAGTCCTCCCGGGCGATGAACACGGGCATGCAGTTCACCATCGCGCATCCGGCCGCGAGGATCTGCTCCGTGTACCACTTCGTCGCTTCCTCGGAGCCGACCGGAAGGTAGTTGACGACGACGTCGGTGTTCGTCGCCTTGAGGATCCCGACGATGTCGGCTGTCTCGCCCGGTGCCTTCTCGACCACC
>DATAMX010000214.1:0-6074 GCA_036260475.1 Gaiellaceae bacterium
CGGCTTCGACGCGGTGGGCTCCCTGATCGAGCAGGTGCGCTTCAAGGCAGCCCTCGCCGAGGCGATGCGGATCAGCTCGCTCGCGAACCAGTACATCGCCGAGCAGGCCCCGTGGGCGCTCGTGAAGACGGACCGCGAGCGGGCCGCCACCGTCCTCTACGTCGCGCTTCGCTGCGTCGACTCGCTCAAGACGCTGCTCGCGCCGTTCCTGCCCTTCACCTCACAGGTGGTGCACGAGCTGCTCGGGCACGAGGGCGTGCTCGCAGGCGCCCCCGAGATTCGCGCCGTCGAGGACCGCAACATCCTCACCGGCGAGTACGCGAGCTGGGTCGGCACTTGGACGCCGAGCACGCTCGAGCCCGGCCGGACGCTGCGCGAGCCGACGCCGCTCTTCCGCAAGCTCCCGCCCGAGACGGCGGCCGAGGAGCTCGCACGGCTCGGCATCGAGCCCTCGTGATCGACACGCACGCGCATCTCGACGCGCTCGGCGAGGATCCGGCCGAGGTCGTCGCACGCGCGCGCGCGGCGGGCGTGAGCCGCATCCTCACCGTCGGTACCGCGCAGGCGGTCGACCTCGCCGACCGGTTCGACGACGTCTACGCCGTCGTCGGCGTTCATCCGCACGAAGCCGCGACGGGCGATGTCGACGAGATCCGCCGCCTCCAGGGGCATCGAAAGGTCGTGGCGGTGGGGGAGATCGGCCTCGACTGGTACCGCGATTACGCACCGCCCGAGGCGCAGCGGTATATGTTCGAGTCCCAGCTCGGTCTCGCCGCCGAGCTGGGGAAACCCGTTGTCATCCACACGCGCGCGGCGGACGACGACACGCTCGCTGCGCTCTCCGGCTTCGAGGGCACGGTCGTCCTGCACTGCTTCTCCTCGCCGCACCTGCTGCCGGCCGCGCTCGAGCATGGGTGGTACGTCTCGTTCGCGGGGAACGTGACGTACAAGAACGCGCCCGAGCTGCGTATCGCCGCGACGCAGGTGCCGGCCGACCGGATCCTGGCGGAGACCGACTGCCCGTACCTCGCGCCGCAACCGGTTCGGGGCAAGCGGAACGAGCCCGCCTACGTCATGCACACCGTCGCCGCGCTCGCGCTCGCCCGCGGGGAGGACGCGGGCGAGCTCGGCGAGCAGGTCGACCGCAACGCGACGGCGTGCTTCGGACTGTGAAGAAGGAATACGGCCAGCATTTCCTGGCCGACCGGAACATCCTCGAGGTGATCGGTCGGCTCGCCCGGCTGGGGCCCGACGACGTCGTCCTCGAGATCGGCCCCGGGCACGGCGTGCTGACCCGCTACCTCGCCGAGCGCGTGGCGCGCGTGCGCGCGATCGAGATCGACCGCGCGCTCGAGCCGATGCTCCGAGACCTCGGCGCCAACGTCGAGGTCACCTTCGGCGACGCGCTCGAGCTCGAGCTGCCGCAGGACGCGACGAAGCTCGTCTCCAACCTGCCGTACAACGTCGCGACGCCGATCGTGGTCGAGAGCCTCGACGGCTTGCCGAACGTCGACCTCTGGTGCGTGATGGTGCAACGCGAGGTCGCGGACCGCTTCTTCGCCGCGCCGTCGACGAAGGACTACGGCGCGGTATCGGTGCTCGTACAGCTCGCAGCGGAGCGGACGGGCTTCCACCCCGTGTCGCGCACCGTCTTCAGGCCGCCGCCGAACGTCGACTCCGCGCTCGTCGCGTTTCGCCGCGTCGCGCTTCCCGATGCGTATGCGCGCGTGAAGAGGATCGTCACCGCGTCGTTCGCGCACCGCCGCAAGACGCTCCCCAACTCCCTCGAGCTCGCGGGCGCCGGAACGCGCGCCGCCGCGGTCGAGGCGCTCGCCGCCATCGGACGCGACGCGAACGTTCGGGCCGAGGCGCTCGCGCCGCACGAGTTCGTCGCGCTCGCGCAGGCGTTGCCGTGAGAGCGTCCGCCGCGGCGAAGATCAACCTCGCGCTCATCGTCGGCCCGAAGCGCGACGACGGCAAGCACGAGGTCGTGACCGTGTACCAACGAATCGCGATCGCCGACCGGCTCGAGCTCGAGCCGGCGCCGGCGCTGCTCGTCGAGGGCTTCGATGCGGACACGATCGTCCGCGCCGCGCTCGAGGCGCTCGCGTCGTGCGCCGGCGTCGAGCCTCGCTGGCACGTGCGCATCGAGAAGCGGCTGCCGATCGCGGCCGGCATCGGCGGCGGGAGCTCCGACGCGGCCACCGCGCTTCGTCTGGCGAACGCGACGCTGCCCGAGCCGCTGCCGGACGACGACCTGCGCGAGCTCGCGACGGCGCTCGGCGCCGACGTGCCGTTCTTTCTCCTCGACGGGCCGCAGCTCGGGACGGGCGACGGCAGCGTGCTGGCGCCACTCGACCTGCCGCAGGACTTCTGGGTGGTGCTGCTCGTTCCGCGGCTGATCGAGAAGCCGTCCACGGCCGCGGTCTACGCCGACTTCGACCTGCGCGACGGGGCGGCCGGATTCGAGGAGCGCCGCGCCGCGCTCCTCGCCGCGCTCGCCGCCGTCCGTCGCCCGCGCGACTTCGCCGCGCTGCCGTCGAACGACCTCGCGTCGTCGCCGCTCGCCGACGAGCTGCGCGCGCTCGGCGCTTTCCGGGCCGATGTGACCGGCGCAGGCCCGGCCGTCTTCGGGCTCTTCCATCACCGCGACCGCGCGAAGGCCGCGCAGCGCGCGCTGAAGGCCGCCGGCGAGAGCTGGCTGACCGCACCAGCGTGGTACGGTTGACACGGCTGATGGACTCGTCGCACGCGATCGATCACGGGACGAGCAGGTCGGGCCGCTGGCTCCGGTCGCGGCGTACGCGCATCGCACTCTGGATCGCCGCCGCCGAAGCGATCATCGTCGCGGTCTTCCACGACGTCTCGCGCTTCACCGTCATCGCCGTCGCCGCCATCGCGGTCGTCGTCTACTGGTACGGCGGCCGGCGAACGCGCTCCGACACCTTCCACCAGGCCTCCTGGATCTTCGCCGTCTCCCAGCTCCTGGCGGTGGTGGCCGCGATCCTGGCGTTCATCGTCTTCTGGACGGCGATCGTCTTCGTGTGCCTGTTCGCGCTCGTCGCCCTGTTCTTCGTCTTCACCGACCGACGCTAGGATTTCGAGCCCTGATGGGGCGTGGCCAAGTGGTAAGGCAACGGGTTTTGGTCCCGTGATCCCAGGTTCGAATCCTGGCGCCCCAGCCACTCTTCGCTGACTCACTGACATGGCAGACGACCTCGCAGCAGTCGTGATGGCCGGCGGCCTCGGCACGCGCATGAAGAGCGCGACGCCGAAGCACCTGCACCCGCTCCTCGGCCGGAGGATGGTCGACTGGGTGATCGCCGCGGCGCGCGATGCGGGCGTGACGCGCGTCGTCGTCGTCGCGTCGCCCGACAGCGCGGGCTCGTACGACGGCCTCGAAGTGGCCGTGCAGGAACAGGCGCTCGGCACGGGCGACGCAGTACGGGCCGCGCGTCCCGCGCTCGAAGGCTCCGGCGGCGACGTCGTCGTGCTGAACGGAGACGTCCCGGCGTTGACGCCGGAGACGGTGCTGGCGCTCGTCGACGCGCACCGCCGCGCCGGCGCAGCCGCGACGGTGCTCTCGTTCGAGCCTGCGGATGCGCGCGCGTACGGCCGCATCGTGCGCGACGGGGACGGCCGGCTCGCACGCATCGTCGAAGCGGCCGACGCGAGCGGCGACGAGCTCGCGCTGCGCGAGGTCAACTCCGGGATCTACGTCTTCAAGGGCGCGACGCTGTGGCCCGTTCTCGACCGGCTGCAGCCGCACAACGCCCAGGGCGAGCTCTACGTCACCGACACGCTCGGCCTCCTCGTCGGCGACGGGGAGACGGTTGCGGTGCACAGCGCTCCCGACCCCTTCGAGGTGGAGGGGATCAACACGCGCGCGGAGCTCGCGCTCGCCGCCGAGGCGCTCCGCGACCGGATCAACGAGGCGCACATGCTCGCGGGCGTCACCATCGTCGACCCCGCCTCCACCTGGATCGATGCGGAGGTCGAGATCGAGGCGGACGCCACGATCCACCCCTTCAGCGTCCTGCGCGGCGCGATCCGGATCGCTTCGGGCGTCGAGATCGGCCCGTTCGCCTACGTCCGGCCCGGAACGGTGGTCGGCGAGGGCGCGAAGATCGGTACGTTCGTCGAGGTGAAGGCTTCCACGATCGGCGCCCGCACGAAGGTGCCGCACCTGTCCTACATCGGTGACGCGGAGATCGGCGAGGACTCGAACATCGCCGCCGGGAACATCACCGCCAATTTCAAGCACGAACCGGGGCAGCCGAAGGCCAGGACGCGGATCGGGAGCAACGTCAGGACCGGCGTCGACAATACGTTCGATGCACCTGTCGACGTTGGCGACGATGCTTGGATTGCAGCGGGCGCGGTCATCACCGATGATGTCCCCCCGGGATCACTCGCCGGGTTCGCCCCGCGGCAGGAGACGAAGAAAGGGTGGGTCTACGACAGGCATGGAAAGCGTGAGCGCGACTGAAGTCGCCCTGCCCGGGCTCGAAGGCAGCCAGGTCATGAGCGAACCTGGGCCGGGGCACTGGATCGAGCGCGGGCCGTGGAAGCGGCTCATGGTGTTCGCCGGTCGCTCGCATCCCGAGCTCGCCAAGCGCATCGCCGAACAGCTCGGCGTCGAGCCGGGCGAAGTCATGCTCAGCACATTCGCGAACGACGAGAGCTACTGCCGATACGACGAGTCGATCCGCGGCGCGGACGTCTTCATCGTGCAGACCGGGTGCCCGCCCGTGGACAAGAACCTCATGGAGCTCCTGCTCATGATCCAGGCGGCGAAGCTCGCGTCGGCGAAGCGCATCACCGCGGTCATCCCGTGGTTCCCGTACTCGCGGCAGGACCGGAAGGCGAAGCCGCGCGAGCCGATCTCGGCGCGCCTCGTCGCCGACATGCTGCAGCTCGCCGGCGTCGACCGCGTGCTGACGATGGACCTGCACGCGGGGCAGATACAGGGCTTCTTCACCATTCCCGTCGACCACATGACGGCGCTGCAGCTGTTCGCGACGCACTTCCGCGATCTCGGCCTCACCGGCGAGGGCGTCGTCTCCGTCGCCCCCGACGCCGGCCGCGCGAAGCATGCGGTGCGCTTCGGCGAGATGATCGAGGCGGAGTTCGCGATCATGCACAAGACGCGCCTGGAGGCCGAGCGCGTCGAGGTGACCGAGGTAACGGGCCGCGTGCGCGACAAGATCGCGATCGTGGGCGACGACGTCTCCACGACCGGCGGCACGCTCATCGCCGGCGCGCGAGCGTTGCTCGAGCACGGCGCCGAGGAAGTGAACGTCTTCGTCACCCACGCGCTCTTCTCCGACAAGGCGCTCGAGCAGCTCGGCGACTCCGACATCAAGCGCGTCGTCGTCACCGACACGATTCCCGTCGACCCGCGCAAGCAGCCCGACAACATGACGGTGCTGAGCGTCTCCGGCCTCCTCGCGGAGGCGATCATGAACGTCTTCTCCGACGAGTCCGTGTCGGGGATCTTCGGCGGCGAGAACCAGCTCTTTTAGCGAACGACGTTCAGGGCGTCCGGACGGCCCGAGCTGCGGCCACGCGCTCGGCCGCCAGCCGCTCGGCGGCGGCGGCCGGCGTGATGCCGTCGTCGGACGCGGCGCGGAAGAGCGTGCGCAGGGTGTCGCCGATGCGCGCCAGCCCCTCCTCGAGCTCGTCCTCGGTCCACCCGAGATCTTCCAGGCCGACGAGCTGGATCACGCCGCCCGCGTTCACGACGTAATCGGGCGCGTACAGGATCCCCGCCTCGTGCAGCCGGTCGCCGTCCTCCGGCGCGGCGAGCTGGTTGTTCGCGCAGCCGGCGATCGCGCGGCAGCGCAGCCGCGGGATCGTCTCGGCGTTGAGTGTGCCGCCGACCGCGCACGGCGAGTACACGTCGCACTCGGTCCCGATCACCTCGCCGGCCACGACGACCGTCGCGCCGGTTGCCGCCGCGCGCGCCTCGTCGACGTCGGACACGAGCACGTCGGCGCCGCCGGCACGAAGCAGTCGCACGAGATCGGCGCCGACGGCACCCGCTCCCTGGACGAGCACGCGCACGCCGTCGA
>DATAMX010000223.1:0-2166 GCA_036260475.1 Gaiellaceae bacterium
ACTCGGCGCTCGACGGCGAGATCGTCATCTCGCGCAACGGGGCGCTCGACTTCGACGCCATGCAGATGCGCCTCCATCCCGCGGAGAGCCGCGTGCGCAAGCTCGCTGCCGAGATCCCGGCGACGTTCGTCGCCTTCGACCTCCTCCTGTGGAACAAGAAGAAGCTGCACGCGAAGCCGATCGAGGAGCGGCGCGCCGAGCTGGAGAAGGTCGCTGCGGGAATCTCGCTGTCGCCCGTCTCGGACGACATCGCACAAGGACGCGACTGGCTCCGGACGCTGCAGGCCGCGGGCTTCGACGGCGTCGTCGCGAAGAAGCTCGGCCTGCCGTACCTACCCGGGTCGCGGGACGGCGTCGTCAAGGTGAAGCCGCACAAGACGGCGGATTGCGTCGTCGCCGGCCTGCGCTGGAAAGCGGGCGGCCGCACCACGATCGCGACGTTGCTGCTCGGCCTCTACCGCGACGACGGCCACCTCGACTACGTCGGGTCGTGCGCGATCGGCGCGAAGAACCAGGCCGAGATCGCCGAGAAGGTGCTCCCGCTGCTCGACGAGAAGAGCGAGCGCCGCTTCTCGGAGCCGAACCGCTGGGGGACGAACGGCCTCGAGGAGGCGCCCCTGAAGCCCGAGCTCGTCGTCGAGGTGCGCTACGACAAGCTCGAGAAGAGCCGCTTCCGCCACGGCACGAAGCTCATCCGCTTCCGCCCGGACAAGGATCCGGACCAGTGCACGTGGCGCGAGGTGCGGCCCGCGCGACGGCCCGACGACCTAGCTGTCGAGGACCTTCTGCGCTAGCCGCAGGATCGGCTCGACGTCGATCTCGACGCCGGCCGCGCGTGCGAAGACGAGGCCGTTCAGCAGCGTGTGGGCGAACGCGTCGCGCTCGGAGAGCGGGCGCAGGGGCTCGGCGCGCCACTTCTTGCGGAGAGCGGCATCGGTGCGCAGGCGCCGGTGGAGCTCGAAGTACACGGACAGCCACGCCGGATCGGCGCCGGCTATGTGGCGCGCGAGGCCGGCGAAGCCTTCCTCGTGCCAGAGCCGGTGGAAGCGGTCGTGATCGGCGCGCGCAAGGGCGACGAAGAGATCGAGCTTCGAGCGGTAGTAGTTGAAGATCGCGCCGTGCGAGAGACCGATCTCCTTCTCGAGCCGCGGCACGGTCGCACCGTCATAACCCCAGCGCGCGAAGCAGCGGCGCGCGCCGCTGAGGATCTGCTCGCGGCGGGCCTCCACATGCTCGGGACTGACCTTCGGCATGTCTTCACTTTACAAAGAAGGATGTCCATCCTATTATTCTGGCGTGCGCGCGGTTCTCGTCTCGCGGTTCATCTCGCTGACCGGAACGAACATGACGACCGTCGCGCTGCCGTGGTTCGTGCTCGCCACCACCGGCTCGGTGACGAAGATGGGGATCGTCCTCGCCTGCCAGACGCTGCCGGCGTTCGCGCTCGGGATCCCGGGAGGCTCGGTCGTCGCGCTGCTCGGCTGCCGGCGGTCGCTCGTCCTCGGCGACGCAGTCCGCGCGCCGCTGCTCGCGGTCGTCCCGATCCTCCAGGCGACCGGGCATCTCTCCTTCCCCACGCTCCTCGGGCTCGTCACCGCGATCGGCATCTTCAGCGTCCCCTATGCGGCGGCGGCGAGCTCGCTGCTGCCGGAGATCGTCGGCGAGGACGAGCAGGAAGTCGCGCACGCGCAAGCGTCGCTGCAGGTCGCGATCCAGACGACCGGCATCCTCGGGCCGGTCGTAGCCGGAGCATTGATCCCGCTCATCGGCGCGCCGCGCCTCCTCTATCTCGACGCCGCGAGCTACGCGATCTCGGCGCTCGTGATCGTCGCGTTCGTCCGCGCCGGCCGTGCCGCCGCGCGCACCGGCCCGCGGCGCGGCGTGCTCGCCGGCCTTCGTCAGGTCTTCACGGACCCACTGCTCGCGTCGATCGTGACCGTCGGGCTCGTCGCGCACCTCGGCCTGGCGGCCCTCTTCGCGTCGCTGCCGGCGCTCGCGTTCCGGGACTTCCACGACCCGCGCTCCGCCGGTCTTCTCTTCGCCTCCGACGCGATCGGCTCCGTGGCAGGCGGATTGCTCACCATGCGCCTCGCGCGGCGCGTGCAGCCGATGCGCCTCGGCATCGCCGGCTTCGCCGCGATGAGCGCGCCCCTCTGGCTGCTCACG
>DATAMX010000035.1:0-32613 GCA_036260475.1 Gaiellaceae bacterium
TGCGCGCATGAGCGGCCGCGTTCTCGTCGTCGACGACGAGCCGCACATCCTGCGCGCGCTCCGGGCGAGCCTGCGTGGCGCCGGGTACGAGGTCGACACCGCCGACACGGCCGAAGGCGCGCTCACCGCGGCCGCGCTCGCGCCGCCCGACGCGGTCATCCTCGACCTCGTCCTCCCGGATGGGCGCGGCACGGATGTCGCGCGCGAGCTGCGGACGTGGAGCAGCGTGCCCATCATCGTGCTCTCGGTCGTCGGCGACGAGAGCGAGAAGGTCGCCGCGCTCGACGCGGGCGCCGACGACTACGTGACGAAGCCGTTCGGGGTCGACGAGCTGCTCGCCCGCCTGCGCGCGGCGATGCGCCGGGTCGAGCCGTCGCACGAGCCCGTGTACGAGATCGGCGGGCTGCGCGTCGACCTCGAGAAGCAGGCCGTCTGGTTCGAGGACATGCCGGTGCAGCTCACGCCGCACGAGTTCGGACTGTTGCGCCTCTTCGTGCGCAACGAGGGGAAGCTGCTCACGCATGCGACGATCCTGCGCGAGGTCTGGGGGAGGGGGTACGCGGACGAATCGCACTACCTCCACGTCTACGTCTCCCAACTGCGGCGGAAGATCGAGCCCGACCCGACGCGGCCGCGCTACATCCTCACCGAGCCCGGCGCGGGCTACCGGCTCGTCGCGCCGGCGTCTTGAGCATTTCCTGAGGCCGACGGGGCGAACGCTGAGGATCGGTTGAGGCGCGGCTGCCTACCGTCGGAGTGTGGCCACGCTCCCGTCGTTTCGCCCTGCAGCGCTTCGTCCCGGCGCGCCGTTCCTCGCGCTCGCCGGCGTCTCGCTGGCCCTCGACGCAGCTCCGAGCATCCCGTGGGCCGCGGGCGTCGCGGGGGCCGGCGTGTTCGCGGCCGCCGCGGCCGTCCGCCGCGCGCAGTTCGCCGGCGGTCAGCGCGCGGCGCGGCGGGTCGCCGACGAGCGCATCCTTCGCGGCCACGGCGTTCCGCACTGGCGTGAGGAGGAGCTCACCTCGCGCCGTGCGCGCGCGGCGCGGCAGCGCGAGCTGCGGCGCATCGTGCGTGCGGCGTCGGCGGAGCGGCTGCCGTCCGCCGCCCCGCTGAACCGCACGGCCATCCGCGGCAGCGCGGCCCTCCTTGCCGCGCTCGCCGAGCGTCTCGGCGACGACAGGCCGGTCAGCGCGTTCGGGATGCTCCACGTCGACCAGCTGCTCCGCGACCCGGCGAGCGCGCTCTACGGCGAGCACGACGAGCTGCTGCCTCGCGCGCTCACGCGCGTGCTCGGAGCGCTGGAACCGTGACCGTTCCGGTCGAAGCTCCGCGCCGCGCGCGGCGCCTCGTCATCGGCCGGCCGATGCGCAGCGGCCAGATGGAGGAGACGCTCCTCCCGAAGACGCTCGCACTGCCGATCTTCGCGTCCGACCCGCTGTCGTCGGTCGCGTACGCGACGGAGTCGGCGCTCGTCGTGCTCGTCGGCGTGAGCGCCGCGTCCGCGCACTTCGTGTTCCCGATCTCGATCGCCATCGCGATCCTGCTCGCGATCGTCGTCATCTCGTACATGCAGACCGTGCGCGTGTACGAGACGAGCGGGGGCGCGTACATCGTCGCCCGCGAGAACCTCGGGCGGCTGCCGAGCCTCGTCGGCGCCGCGGCGCTGCTCACCGACTACGTGCTCACGGTCGCGGTGTCGATCTCCGCCGGAATCTTCGCCATCACCTCGTTCGCGACGCCGCTCGAGGCTCATCGCGTCGGCCTCTCGATCGCAGCGCTCGTGCTCATCGTCCTCGTCAACCTCCGCGGCGTACGCGAGTCGGGCCTCATGTTCGCTCTGCCGACGTATCTCTTCGTGACGGCGATCGGCACGCTCGTGATCGCCGGCATCGTCGAGCTCGCCACCGGCACCGCTCGTCACGCGGTCACGCCGCACCCACTTCCGGTGGGTGCCGGGACGATCACCCTCTTCGTCCTCCTGCGCGCGTTCTCGTCCGGATCGACCGCGCTCACCGGCGTGGAGGCGATCGCCAACGGCGTCAACGCATTCAGGCGCCCCCACGGGAGGAACGCGGCGCAGACCCTCGCGATCCTCGGCGCGATCGCTATCACCCTGTTCCTCGGCGTCTCGTATCTCGCTGTCCACCTGCACGCGATGCCGAGCTCGACCGACTCCGTGGTCTCGCAGATCGCGCGCGCCGTCTTCCCGGCCGGATCGGCGGGAGCCTTCATGTACTACGCCGTCCAGGGGCTCACGCTCCTCGTCCTCATCCTCGCCGCGAACACGTCGTTCCAGGGCTTCCCCCGCCTCTCGGCGCTGCTCGCGCGCGACCGCTACGCGCCGCGGCAGTTCACGAACCTGGGCGACCGCCTCGTCTTCTCCAACGGGATGCTCGTTCTCGCGACCGTCGCCGGCCTCTTGCTGTGGATCTACAACGCGAACACCAACAACCTCATCCACCTGTACGTGATCGGTGTCTTCACCGCGTTCACGCTGTCGCAGGCCGGAATGGTGCGGTACTGGCGGCGGACGCGGAGCAAGGGCTGGCAGGTGCGGGCCGCGGTGAACGCCGTCGGCGCGTCGGCGACCGGCCTCGTCGCTGTCATCGTCGTCTACACGAAGTTCACCGAAGGCGCGTGGATCGTGACCGTCGCGATCCCCGTGCTCGTCGTCGGGATGCTCGGCATCGAGCGCCACTACGCGCGGTTCGCCCGCCGCCTGCGGGCGGGAACCGACGCCGTCGCAGCGGCGCCGCAGCCGCGCAACACGACCATCCTCGTCGTCCAATCGCTCGACGAGGCGACCGAGGAGGCAGCGTGGTTCGCGCGCGCCGTCTCGACGAACGGGTTCCGCGCCGTGCACGTGCCGACGCGGTCGACCGATCCCGGGATCAGGCCGCGCTGGTTCCGGTTCGGCGACGACCTGCCGCAGCTGGAGCTGCTCGACCCCGGCGCCGGGGCGGCGGATGCGGTCCTCGAGCAGGTGTGGCGCCTGCCGCGCGGCGAGGCCGACTTCGTCACGGTCGTCGTCCCCGAGCTGTTCCGCTCGCCGTCCGTCTTCGATCAGGCGCGGCGCCCGCTCGAGCTGGCGCTGAAGCTCCGGCTCCTCGCCGAGCCGGGCGTCGTCGTCGCGAACGTCCCCGTCCTGCCGAATGCGCCCACGCACCCCAAGCGCCTCGTCGCACGGGTGATCGTCTCCGACGCCAACGCCGCGTCGATGCGCGCCATCAACTACGTGCGCGCGCTCGGGGTCGAGGACGCGCGCGCGGTGCACTTCGCCTTCAGCAGCGACGACGCGGCCGAAATCCGCCGTGCCTGGGCCCTGCACGGGCCGGCGCTCCCGCTCGAGGTGCCCGAGGCGCCCTACCGCGACATCCGCGGGCCGCTCCTCGGCTATCTCCGCGATCTGACCGCCGACGAGGAGACGGCCGTGCTCGTCGTCATGCCCGAGGTGGTCACACGCGGGTGGCGGAGGCTCCTGCACAACCAGAAGGCGCTGTACGTGAAACGGCTCCTGCTGCTCGAGCCGGGCGTCATCCTCGCCAGCGTCCCGTACCAGCTCCTGTGATGCGCCGCCCGAACCTGCGCGCGTTCCGCCGCAAGGCCCGCCGTCTCGCCAGGCGCACGGCCGCCGTCCGCTACCGCAGCATCGTCGTGCCGCTCCTCGGACGGGCCGAGACCGAGCACGCGCTCGACCTCGCCTGCCGCCTCGCCGCCGACCGCGGCGCGCGCGTGGTCCTCGTCGCCCCGCTCGTCGCCCCGCAGGAGCTCCCGCTCGACGCGCACTTCGAGCACGAGGTCGAGGCGCTCCGCCGGGCGCTCGAGCACGCGGCGGCCATCGCCGAGTCGTACGGCGCCACCGCGGTCCGCCGGGTCATCCGCACGCGCGAGCGCGCCCTCGGCCAGGAGCTCGCCGAGGTGGCGCAGGATCACCGCGCCGAGCTCGTCGTGGTGGGCGCACCCGTCGAGTCCCGGCTCGGCTTCCGCCGCGCCTTCCCGCGCGACGTCCTTTCCGTCGTCCGCTACGCGCCCTGCCGGGTGATGATCGCCACAGGGCCGTTCGCCGGGCGACGGACTACAGTCACCGCGTGGCCAGGCGGCGGCGCCAGCAGCAGGACCTCGAGCGCGTCCTCGGCGCGAACGCGCTCTTCGCGACCGCGTACGGCAACGTCGGCTCGTCGATCTACTACGCCCTCGGCGTCACCGCGTTCTTCGCCCTCGGGCTGACGCCGCTCGTCTTCGTCATCGCCGGCATCTTCTTCGCGGCGACGGCGGCGACCTACGCAGAAGGGACGGTTCGCTACCCGGAGGCCGGCGGCTCCTCGAGCTTCGCACGGCATGCGTTCAACGAGCTCGCGTCGTTCGGAGCGGCGTGGGCGCAGATGCTCAACTACGTGATCACGATCGCCATCTCGGCGTTCTTCGTCCCGCACTACCTCTCGATCTTCTGGGCGCCGTTGAAGCAGAACCCGTGGGACATCATCGTCGGCGCGATCGTCATCGCCCTCCTCGTCGGCCTGAACATCGTCGGCATCCAGGAGTCGGCGCGGATCAACGTCGCGCTCGCCGCGGTCGACTTCGCGACGCAGGTGCTGCTCGTGATCCTCGGCTTCGTCCTCGTGCTCAGCCCCCACCGGCTCGTGGCGAACGTCCACTTCGGGATCGCGCCGACGTGGGCGCACTTCCTGCTCGCGATCCCGGTCGGGATGATCGCCTACACCGGGATCGAGACCGTCTCCAACCTGTCGGAGGAGGCGCGCGACCCCGTGCGCAGCATTCCGCGCTCCATCTCGATGGTCGCCATCGCGGTCTTCGCCATCTACTTCACGCTGCCGCTCATCGCCCTGTCGGCGATGCCGGTGCACCTCGTCGACGGCCGCTACCAGACCGTGCTCGGCCTCGGCCCGGAGAAGGGCGGCTTCGCGAACGACCCGGTGCTCGGGCTCGTCGAGCATCTCGGCATCAGCGGCACGCTGCTCTCCATCCTGAAGGTGTACGTCGGCCTGCTGGCCGCGACGATCCTCTTCATCGCGACGAACGCCGGGGTGATCGGCGCGTCGCGCATCACGTACGCGATGGCGGGCTATCGCCAGCTGCCGGGCGCGTTCCGCCGGCTGCACCCCAAGTTCAAGACGCCGTGGCTCTCGCTCGTCGTGTTCGCCGGCCTCGTGTCGATCGTCATCCTGCTCCCGGGCAAGACGACGTTCCTGAGCACGATGTACTCGTTCGGCGCGATGCTCTCGTTCACCGTCGCGCACGCCGCGGTGATCCAGCTGCGCCGCAAGCGTGCGGGGGAGGAGCTCGCGTTCCGCGCGCGCCCGAACCTCCGGTGGCGCGGCGTCGACTGGCCGCTGTTCGCTGTCATCGGCGGCCTCGGAACGGGGCTCTCGTGGCTCGACGTCGTCGTGCAGTACCCGAGCACGCGCTACGCCGGCATCGGCTGGCTCGTGATCGGCTTCGCCGTCTACATCGCCTATCGTCGCCGCCTTGGCCTGTCGCTCACCCAGACGGTGCGCGCGCCGGTGGTCATCGGGCCCGCGATCGCCCTCGAGTACCGGACGATCGTCGTGCCGGTCGCGCCCGGGTACGCCTCGGACGAGGCGATGGACGTCGCGTGCCGCCTCGCCACCGAGCGGCGGGCGACGATCGTCGCGCTCACCGTGATCGAGGTGCCGCTGGAGCTGCCCCTCGACGCCGAGCTGCCCGAGGACGTCGCCGAGGCGAATCGCCAGCTCGACGAGGCCCGCGCGATCGGGGAGTCGTACGGCGTGCGCGTCGTCCCTCGCCTCGTGCGCGCGCGCAACTCCGGGCGGGCGATCGTCGACGAGGCCGCACGCCGCGACGCGGAGATCATCGTCATGGGCGGGCCGCGGCGCGTCCGCCTTGCCGCCGGCAAGAAGCGGATCTTCGGCGACACGGTCGACTTCGTCCTCAAGCACGCGTCCTGCCGGGTCATGGTCGCGACCGGGAGGGCGGCCGCATGATGGGGATGTACCGCCGGAGCACCATCGTGTTCGGCGGCGTCTCCATCGCCCTGGGGATCGCGATCATGGTGCGCACCCCGACCTTCGTCGGCGTGCTTATCGGGCTCCTCTTCGTCGCGGTCGGTGTCGGCCGTGTCTATCTCCTGTACCGCCGCTAGTCTCCCGCGGGCATGGCCCGCAAGCTTCCCCGGCTGCAACGGGCGCTCGACGCGCCGGCGCTCGCGTCCGTCGCCTACGGGGAGATCGCCTCCTCGATCTACTTCGCCCTCGGGATCATCGCGCTGCATGCGCTCGGCCTCACGCCCGCCGTGCTCGGCATCGTCGGCCTCCTGTTCATCATCGTCGCGCTCTCCTACGCGGAGGGGACGGCGTCGATCCGCGAGACCGGCGGCGCTGCGACCTTCGTCCGGGTCGCCTTCAACGACTTCGCCGGCTTCCTCACCGGCTGGGTGCTGTTCCTCGACTACCTCATCGTCATCGCGCTCTCGGCGCTCTTCTTTCCGCACTATCTCGGGCTCGCGCTCGGGATCCATCCGATCGCCCGCCATCCCGGCGACGTCATCACCGGCTGCGTGCTCGTCGGGCTCATCGGGGCGTCGCGGCTCGCGCGCCGCACGAAGCTCTACACGTTCGGGATCGTGGTCGCGCTCCTCGACCTCGTCACGCAGATCCTGCTCGTCGTGCTCGGCTTCGGGATCCTCTTCTCCGGCAGCGCGCTCGAGCGCGGAACATCGCTCGGAACCTCGCCGTCGTGGCACCAGATCGCGTTCGCGCTGCCGCTCGCGATGCTCGCGTACACCGGGCTCGAGACCGTCGCGAACTATGCGGAGGAGGCGCGCCGCCCGGGTCGGGACCTTCCGCGCAGCCTCTTCAGCGCGATCGGCGTCGTCGTCGTGGTGTACGTGCTCATCGCGCTCGTCGCGCTGTCGGCGTTCCCGGCGACGAACGGCACAACCGCGCTCGGGACGGAGTGGGTGCGCTCCCCGCTCATGGGCGTCGTCTCGGCGCTGCAGCTGCACGTCGCGCACTGGTTCGGGAGCGTGCTGCGCGTCTACGTCGGCCTGACCGGCGCGCTCGTCCTCTTCGCAGCGGCGACGACGTCGGTGTCCGGCTTCGGCCGGCTCGCCTACTCGCTCGGCGAGCACGGCCAGCTTCCGCGCGCGTTCGGCCGCCTGCACCGGCGCACGCTCGTTTCGCCTGCCGCCGTCATCGCTGCGACCGGGATCGCGATCGGCCTCCTCATCGGCACGTCGTTCCTCGCGCACGAGGTGCTGTTCCTCGCCAGCATGTTCAGCTTCGGCGTCCTCCTCGCATTCACCGCCGCGCAGCTGGCGGTGATTCGGCTGCGTGTGTCGAAGCCGGAGCTGCGGCGCCCGTTCCGGGTCCCGTTCGGGATCCGCGTCCGGGGCTCCGTCATCCCGGTGCCGGCGGTCGTCGGCGCGCTCGCGACCTCCGCCGTGTTCGTCGCTGCGATGATCACGCACAACGGCGCGCGCTACGGCGGCTCGGCCTGGCTCGTCGGGGGAGTGGTCGTGTATCTGCTCGTCCGCCGCACGCGCGGGCTCGGCCTCCTCGAGCACATGGTGGCGAGCGACGAGCAGACGCTCCCCCCGCAGGCGGTGTTCTCGAAGATCCTCGTGCCGATGAAGCTCGGCGAGATCGGCGAGGAGATGGTCGCCACCGCGGTGAAGCTCGCGGAGGAGCGCGGAGCGGCGGTGGAGGCGCTGTACGTCATCCGCGTCCCGCTCGACGAGCCGCTCGACGCGCCGATGTTCGACGCCGAGGAGCGGGCGGCGGCCTCGATCGCCGAGGCCGCGGCGCTCGGCGCCGACCACGGCGTGCTCGTCGTCGGCAAGACCGTGCGGGCCCGCTCGATCGGCGAGGCGATCGTGGACGCGGCGCAGCAGGACGGCGTCGACCTCATCGTCCTCGGGTCGTCGCCCCGGTGGCGGCGCCAGTCGCGCTTCTTCTCGCCGACGGTCGACTACGTCCTGCGCAAGTCCCCGGCCGAGGTGCTGATCGTCGCCTTCCCGCAGGGCGCGCTCGAGGAGCCCTCCGGCGCTACGCTGCAACCCGGATGAACGCCCTGATCATCGGCTGCGGCCGTGTCGGCTCGTCCATCGCCCTGCAGCTCCAGCGCGAGGGCTGGGACGTGACCGTCGTCGACGAGAACGAGGATGCGCTCGCGCGCCTCGGCGAGCACTGGCCCGGCGCCTTCATCGTCGGCCACGGGATGGACGTGGACCTTCTCCGCGAGGCGGGGATCGAGGAGGCGGACGCGGTCGTCTCCGCCACCGACGGCGACAACACGAACATCGTCATCGCGCAGGTGGCCCAGAAGCGCTTCGACATCCAGTGCGTCGTCGCCCGCGTGCTCGACCCGGCGCGTGCCGACTTCTACAACGCGCGCGGCCTGCGCACCGTCTGCCCGACGAAGACCGCCATCGACTCGCTCATGGACGCGGTCCGCAGCTGCGGTCTCGCTCCTCCGGTGGAGGTCACGAGCTGATGTACGTCATCGTGGCAGGCGGTGGCAAGGTGGGCGCGAACGTCGCACGGTCGCTGTTGCGCCTCGGGCACGAGGTGACGCTCATCGAGCAGGAGCGCGACCGCTTCGAGCGCCTGGAGGACGAGTTCGAGCATCAGGTACAGCGCGGCGACGGCACCGAGCTGCACGTCCTCGAGCGCGCCGGCATCGCACGTCCGCCCGACATCGTGCTCGCGCTGACGGGCGACGACGAGGACAACCTCGTGATCGCGCAGCTCGCACGGGAGAAGTACGGGGTCGAGCAGGTGATCGCGCGCGTGAACGACCCGCGCAACCAGGCCCACTTCGACCTGCTCGGCATCTCGCCGACCGTCTGCGCGACGTCGAGCATCATGGCGCTCGTCGAGCACGAGGTGCCCGAGCACGATCTCATCCACCTGCTCGAGCTCCGCCGAGAGAACCTCGAGATCGTCGAGGTGCTGATCGACCGCGACTCTCCTTCCGCGGGTAAGCGCGTCGAGGCGCTCGAGCTGCCCGACGGCGCACGCCTCATCTCCGTCATGCGCTCGGGCCGCGCCGAGATCGCCGTCGGTGCGACGCAGCTCGAAGCGGGTGATCAAGTCCTCGCCATTCTCGAGCCCGGCAAGGAGGACGAGCTCAAACGCGTGCTCTTGCGGCGGTAAGGCTGAGCGGAGGCGCCGAATGAATCGGCGCCTCCTATTCTGGTCGGCGTCGCAAGGCGCCGCCTTAGTCGCATCGCTCCTGATCGGGGGGGCCGCTCGGACGACCGGCAGTCACGACTGGGTGACGTTCGACTGGTCCGCGTCGCGCACGGGCGTGAACCCTTACCCGACCGGCATCACCGCCGGCAACGTCAGGTCGCTGAAGTTGCGCAAGGTGACGCTGGACGGCACCGTCGACTCGTCGCCGATCTACGTCCACGGTCTCTTCGTCGTCACGACGACGTACGGACGCACAGAGGCGATCGACGCGTCGACCGGCGCGGTGCGGTGGCGGTTCACGCCGCCGGGCTACTCGTCGTGGGCCGGGAGCTCGCAGATCACGACGGCGACGCCCGTCGCCGACCCGACCGAGAGGTGGATCTACGCGGCCTCACCGGGCGGGCGCATCTACAAGCTCTCGGCGTCGAGCGGCCACGCAGTCTGGAGCGTCTCGATCACGCGGCTGGCTTCGCGCGAGAAGATCGCGGCCGCGCTGAACTACGCCGACGGCCACGTGATCGCGACCACCGGCGGATACATCGGCGACGCGCCGCCCTACCAGGGGCACGTCGCCCTCGTCGACGGTGCGAGCGGCAGGCTTCTGCACGTGTGGAACTCGCTGTGCTCGAATCGCACCGGGTTGCTCGTGCCGAGCACCTGCGACGCGAGCGACTCGGCCATCTGGGGCCGCTCCGGCGCAGTCGTCGACCCGTCGACGGGAGATCTTCTCGTCGCCACCGGCAACGGGCCGTGGAACGGGTCGACGAACTGGGGCGACGCGGTGCTCCGTCTTGCACCCGACGCGAGCCGCATGGTGGGGAACTACACCCCGGAGAACACCGATCAGCTCAACGCCTCGGACGCCGATCTCGGCTCGTCCTCGCCCGTCGTCCTCGACGCGGGCCATCTCGCGCAGGGCGGGAAGGACGGGCACATCCGCGTGCTGTCCGTCGCGGCGATGCGCGGCGCATCCCCGCACAAGGGCGGCGAGGTCCAGGTCGTGTCCACGCCCTCGGGGACTGATCTGTTCACGGCTCCCGCGGTGTGGCGGACAAGTTCGTCGACGTGGCTCTTCGCCGCCGACAACGGCGGAACGGAGGCCTGGCGCTACCGGAGCGGGCACCTGACCGAGGCGTGGCAGCACGCGACGGGCGGGACGAGCCCGATCGTCGCCGGCGGCCTCCTCTGGGTCTACGACCCGGGCGGAGGCCTGAACGTCTACCGGCCCGCGACCGGCGCGCTCGTCGCGACGCTCCCCGCGGGCGGCGGCCACTGGAACAGTCCTATCGTCGTCGACGGCCACGTCGCCTTGCCCGAGGGGAACGCGAACAGCCACCTGACGAGCGGCGTGCTCGACATCTGGAGCCGCTAGCCGGCCCGGCGGCGGCGCACGTTCGGCGCCTGCTGCCCGAGCGCCGCGTACGCGAGCGCCTGCAGCGACTCGTTCAGCGTCGCAAGCTCTTTCGTCAGGCGCAGGAAGTGCTCGTCGTTGTCGAGCCGCTTCGTCACCCTCGCCAGCTCGTCGCCGATCCGGTCGAGCCGTTCCAGCAGGACCTCGAAGCGACGGTCGGAGAGCTCGCTGTCCACTCGCATCATTGTAGATCGGCAAGCTCGGCGCGCGTACGCACGACGACGGCGCCGGGCCCGAGCTCGCGCAGCACCTCGTCGAGCGAGCCGACGACGCTGACCCGCCGGGCTGCGCCCACATGGGCGAGCGCCATCTCGGCGAGCTCGCGCGGCGCGTCGGTGAAGGCGCCGATGCGGACGCCGGCGCCGTCCAGCCGGCGCAGCGAGGCGCTCGTCTCCGCGCGCGGCCGGAAGTGGAGCGGGCCGCGGTCGGCGGCGAAGCGCTGAAGCAGCGGGCGCCAGTCGCCGAGGCTCTCGTCGAGCACCGCGGCCGCCTGCGCGCGGTCGTCCGGCAGGTCGAGCTCGACCCGCGTCCGGCGCGCGGCGTCCTCGAGCCAGTCCCGCCACAACGGCCGTGTGTCCGCGAGCACCGCGTCGAGGTCGAGGGCCACTGCGTCCACTGGAGGCCATGCTAGAGTCGCGCTCCAAACCGGCGAGCGGTAAGGGAACTCCGGTGCAAGGCCGGGACGGTCCCGCCGCTGTAAGGGGAGACGCTTCCCCACCACACGCCACTGGGCCCTAGGCCTGGGAAGGCGGTGGGGGAGGGAGCCCCGAGTCAGAAGACCTGTCGCTCGCCGCGCAAACCGAACCCCTCGCGGAAGGGAGGATTCGTGCTTCGCCGTTCCCTCATTGCCCTCGCGATCCTTGCGACGGCGCTCGTCGTCCTGCCGCTCGCGGCCGCCAGGCCCGCGGCGTCATCGTTCCCGGTCACCGTCCACGCCGCCAACGGCGACGTCGTGATCAAGGCTCGCCCCACGAAGGTCATCTCGCTGTCGCCCACCGCGACGGAGGATCTCTTCGCCGTCGGCGCGGGCCCGCAGGTGGTCGCAGTCGACCAGGACTCCGACTATCCCAAGGGCGTCCCCACCACCAGCCTCTCGGGCTATACGCCGAATGCCGAGGCGATCGCGGCGTACAACCCTGATCTCGTCGTCGTCTCGAACGACGGCGGCATCGTCGCCCAGCTCCAGAAGCTCGGGATCGCCGTGATGCTCGAGCCTGCTGCCGACAACCTCGCGCAGGCGTACGACGAGATCCGCCAGATCGGCAAGGCGACCGGACACACCGCGGCCGCCACGACGCTCGTCCGGTCGATGGAAAGACGGCTGACGAAGTTGATCCAGAGCGTGCCGAAGGCCTCGAGGCATCTCAGGGTCTTCCACGAGCTCAGCCCCGACCTCTACAGCGCGACGTCCGCGACGTTCATCGGCCGCATCTACAAGCTGTTCGGGTTCCGCAACATCGCCGACGGAGCAGACCCGACGCACAGCGGCTACCCGAAGGTGTCGGCGGAGTACGTCATCGCCCAGAACCCGGACATCGTCGTCCTCTCCGACAGCGTCTGCTGCGGCCAGACGGAGAAGACCGTCGCCGCCCGGCCGGGCTGGCAGAACGTCGCGGCCGTGAAGCGTCATCGCGTGATCGCGGTCGACGACTCGATCGCGTCGCGGTGGGGGCCCCGCATCGTCGACTTCGTGCGCTTCGTCGCCGCCGTCGCGAAGCGCTCCTAGATGACGGTCGAGTCGCTCCCGGCGCGGCCGCTGCCGCGCGTCGAGCCCCGAGGGGTGTCGCTCCGCTGGCGGGCGGGCGCCGCGCTGTTCCTCGCGGGGTCGCTCATCGTCGGTCTCGCTGTCGGCCCCGTGCACATCGGCGCGGGGTCGATAGTCACCGCTGCGCTCTCGCACGTGCCGTTTCTCCACGTGCACTCGTCGCTCGACGCCGTGCAACGCGCCGTGCTCTGGCAGCTGCGCGGGCCGCGGGTCGTGCTCGCGGCGCTCGTGGGAGGGATGCTGGCGATCGCGGGATCCGCGTATCAGGGCTCGTTCCGGAACCCGCTCGCCGACCCGTATCTCCTCGGTGTCGCCGCCGGAGCCGGGCTCGGCGCGACGATCGCGATCGCCGACGGCTCGGCCGGGACGAAGAGCGCGATCGTCCCCGTGGCCGCCTTTGCGGGCGCGACGATCGCCGTTGTGTTCACGTACGCGCTCGGCCGCTCCGCGGGCAGTGGACGGACGACGGGTGCACTCATTCTCGCGGGTGTCACGGTGACGAGCTTCATGACCGCTGCCCAGACATTCGTGCAGCAGGAACACACGAATTCGCTGCGCGACATCTTCACCTGGCTTCTCGGCGGTTTCTCGACCGCAACGTGGCACGACGTCGTCATCTCCGCTCCGTACATCCTCGCCAGCTCTGCGGTGCTCATCCTGCACCGTCGTGTGCTCGACGTCCTCGCTCTCGGCGACGAGGAGGCGAAGAGCCTCGGTGTCGACGTCGGGCGGACGCGGCTGATCATCGTGACCGCGGCGACGGTCGGGACCGCGGCCGCCGTATCGGTGAGCGGGCTGATCGGGTTCGTAGGGATCATCGTCCCGCACACCGTCCGCTTGCTCGTCTCCACGAGCTATCGCGCCGTCGTCCCGCTCTCGCTCGTCGTCGGCGGCGGCTTCGTCGTCTTGACCGACGTGCTCGCGCGGACGGCGTTGTCTCCGTCCGAGCTTCCGATCGGCGTCGTCACGGCGTTCTTCGGCGCGCCGTTCTTCGCCATCGTGCTGCGTACCTCGAAGGCGATCCGGTGAGAGCGGCCGCCGTCGAGCTCGATCGCGTGTCGGTGGGCTACGGGGGCGCGCCTGCGGTCGACGAGCTGAGCGCGAGGTTCGAGCCGGGGTCGTGGGTCGCCCTGATCGGCCCGAACGGCGCAGGCAAGACGTCGATCCTGCGCGCGCTCTGCAGGCTCGTGCCGTTCTCGGGCGACATCCGCATCGACGGACGCGACGCGCGCGCGTTGACGCGCCGCGAGCTCGCGCGGCTCGTCGCGCTCGTCCCGCAGATCCCGGAGATGCCGCCGTCGATGACGGTCGCCGAATACGTGCTGCTCGGACGGACGCCGCATCTCGGGTACTTCGCGAGCGAGACGCGCAGCGACCGCGCGGCCGCGGAGCGCGCGCTCGGGCGGCTCGACCTGCTGCCGTTCGCCGGCCGCATCCTCGGGTCGCTCAGCGGCGGTGAGCTGCAGCGTGCCGTGCTCGCCCGCGCTCTCGCCCAGGAGGCGCAGATCCTGCTGCTGGACGAGCCGACCTCCGCGCTCGACCTCGGCCGGCAGCAGAGCGTGCTCGCGCTCGTCGACTCGCTTCGGGAGGGGTCGGAGGGATTGACGGTGGTGGCGGCGATGCACGATCTGACGCTGGCCGGCCAGTACGCCGACCGCCTGCTCCTCCTCGACCGCGGGCTCGTCGTCGCGGACGGTCCCGCGCACGAGGTGCTCTCCGCGCCGAACGTCAGCACCTACTACGGCGCGGAGGTGCGGATCGTGCACGACGATGACGGCGTCTTCGTCCTCCCTCTCCGCCGATGAGCGCGCTGATGGTGCAGGGGACCGCGAGCTCGGCCGGGAAGAGCCTGGTGACGACAGCGCTTGCCCGCCTGCTCCATCGCCGGGGCGTCGACGTCGTCCCGTTCAAGGCGCAGAACATGTCGAACAACGCACGCGTGGTCGACGGTGGTGAGATCGGGACGGCGCAGTACCTGCAGGCGCTCGCCGCCGGCGTCGAGCCGGACGTCCGCATGAACCCCATCCTGGTGAAGCCCGAGGGAGACAACCGCAGCCAGGTCGTCGTGCTCGGCCGCCCCGACCTCGAGCTCAGCCGTTTGCCCTGGCGTGCGCGGCGCGGGGCGCTGTGGCCCGTGATCGAGGAAGCGCTGGCCTCGCTTCAGGCCGAGCACGACTTCGTCCTGCTCGAGGGCGCGGGGAGCCCCGCCGAGATCAACCTGCGCGACACCGACCTCGCGAACATGCGCACGGCGAAGGCGGCCGGCGCGCGTGTGATCCTCGTCACGGACATCGACCGCGGCGGCGCGTTCGCGAGCCTGTACGGCACCTGGGCGCTCCTGCCGGCCGACGAGCGCGCGCTGATCGACGGCTTCGTCCTGAACAAGTTCCGCGGGGACGCGACGCTCCTGCCGCCCGCGCCCGAGCGCTTGCGCGACCTCACAGGCGTACCGACGCTCGGCGTTCTCCCCTGGCTTCGGCACGCGCTCCCCGACGAGGACGGCGCGTTCGTCACGCAGGCGAAGGGCCGCGGCCCGGTGGTCGGCGTCGTGCGCTACCCGACTGCATCGAACCTCGACGAGCTGAAGCCGCTCGAGCGCGTCGCGCAGGTCCGCTGGATCACGACTCCGGACGCGCTCGACGGTGCGACCTTCGTCGTGCTGCCCGGCTCGAAGCACGTCGCCGCCGACCTCGCATGGCTGCGCGCGTCGGGCATCGCCGATGAGCTGCTCGCATCCGACACGCTGCTGCTCGGCGTCTGCGGCGGCATGCAGATGCTGGGCGAGCGGATCGACGATCTTGCCGGCGTCGACGGGGACGCCGAGGGTCTCGGGCTGCTGCCGCTGCGAACCGTTTTCCACCGCGAGAAGACGACCCGGCCCGTCGAGGCGCGCTTCGGCGCGATCGAGGGGCCGTGGCGTGCGCTCTCGGGCGCGCTCTTCCGCGGTTACGAGATCAGGCATGGAGCGACGACCGGCACGGCGCCGGCCGTCCTGCCGGACGGTCTCGGCTTCGCGTCCGGCCGGGTCCTCGCGCTCGCCGCACACGGGCTCTTCGAGCAGCCGGACGTGCTCACGCGTCTCTTCGGCACTGCCGGCGACGGATCGCTCGAGCAGGCATTCGACAAGCTCGCCGACGCCGTCGAGCGCCATCTCGACCTCTCCGCCGTCCTACCCCTCGGAGTGACCGCGTGAGCCGCGAGCGCCAGCGCTCGCTCGTCCTCGTCAACACGGGCGACGGCAAAGGGAAGTCGACCGCCGCGTTCGGAGTCGTCATGCGCGCCGTCGCCCGCGATTGGCGCGTATGCGTCGTCCAGTTCATCAAGTCGGGCAAGTGGAAGGTAGGTGAGGAGGCGGTCGGCCGCCGACTGGGCGTCGAGTGGCTCAAGGGCGGCGACGGCTTCACGTGGGAGTCGCCCGACCTCGAAACGAGCGCGGGTCTGGCGCGTGCCGCGTGGTCGCTTGCGCGCGCTGCGATCGACGGCGGTGAGTACGAGCTCGTCGTGCTGGACGAGATCACGTATCCGATCAACTACGGCTGGATCGACGGAGCCGAGGTGGCGGCGGCGATTCGAGAACGTCCCGCTCGCGTCAACATCGTCGCCACGGGCCGGAATGCACCGGCGGAGCTCGTCGACGTCGCCGACACCGTGACCGAGATGGTGAAGGTGCGGCATGCCTACGACCGCGGGATTCGCGCCCGCCGGGGGATCGACTTCTGACCGCCCGTACGGCGATCGCCCTGGGCTTCGTCGCCGACCGGGCGCTGGGCGATCCGGCGCGTCTTCACCCGGTCGCCGGCTTCGGGGCTGCCGCCGGTGCGCTCGAGAATCTCCTGTGGAGCCCGCGCCGCGCGTCCGGCGTCGTGCACACCGTCACGCTCGTCGCCGCCGTGGGCGCCGCGGCCGCAATCGTCGTACGCCGTCGACCGATCGCGGGAGCGGCGCTCGTCTGGACGACGCTCGGCGGACGCTCGCTCGAGCGGGCGGCGCTTCGGCTCGCCGCTGCGTTGGAGGCGGGGGATCTGGACGAAGCGCGCAAGCTCGCGCCTGCACTCGTCGGTCGGGATCCGTCCCGGCTCGACGCTGCCGAGCTCTCGCGCGCAGCGGTCGAGTCGGTCGCGGAGAACACGAACGACGCCGTCGTCGCCCCGCTCTTCTGGGCGGCCGCCGGCGGTGCGCCCGCGGCCGCGGCGTATCGCGCTGTCAACACGCTCGACGCGATGATCGGCCACAAGCACGATCGCTATCGGAGGTTCGGCTGGTTCGCCGCGCGCCTCGACGACTGCGCGAGCTGGCCACCGGCGAGGATCACGGTGTTGCTGGCCGCCGCATGCGCCCCGCTCGTCGGCGGCTCTCCCCGTGCGGCGTTGAAGGCCGCCTGGCAGGACGGCCGTCGGCATCCGAGCCCGAACGCGGGCCGCGTGGAAGGCGCGTTCGCCGGAGCGCTCGGTCTCCGGTTCGGTGGGCTCAACCACTATGCGCACGGCGCCGAGCGCCGCCCCGACCTGGGCGACGGCCGCCCGCCGGACGTGGCAGACATCCGACGGGCGGTCCTGTTCGCGCGGCTCGTCGGCGCGGCCGCGTTCCTGGTCGCTCTCGGAGCCGCGCGTCGATGAGCGGTCTGCGCCTCCACGGCGACACGATCGCCGGCACCGGCATGCTCGACTTCGCGGTCAACGTGTGGCCGGCCGTCCGTTCGCCCGCACTCGAACGGGCGCTCGGGGCTGCGCTGGTGAGCGACCGTTATCCCGACCAGTCTGCGGCGCGGCGCGCGCTCGCAGAACGACATCGGCGATCGCCGGACGAGGTCCTCGTGTTGAACGGCGCCTGCGAGGCGTTCTGGCTCCTCGCGCAGTCGCTTCGTCCCCGCCGCGCTGCCGTCGTGCACCCGGCGTTCACCGAGCCCGAGGCTGCGCTCCGCGCTTCGGGGGCCGAGGTCGTGCGTGTCATGCGCGAGCCGCAGACGTGGTCCTTCGATCCGGCGGACGTCCCCGGCGACGTCGAGATGGTGGTCGTCGGCAACCCGAACAATCCGACGGGCGACCTCTGCGCGCCGTTCCGCCACCGCGGCGCGCTGGTCGTCGTCGACGGCTCGTTCGCCGACTTCGTTCCGTTCGACCCACAGGGAGACGTCGTCGTCCGCAGCCTGACCAAGCTCTGGGGGCTCGCAGGCATTCGCGCGGGCTACCTCCTCGGCCCGAGCGACGTCGTCGCCGAGCTGGAGCGGAACCGGCAGCCGTGGAGCGTGAACAGCCTCGCCTGCGCGGCGCTCGAGGCGTGTGCCGGCGATCGCGAGACGCCGCGTCGGGTCGCAGCGGAGGTCGCCGCCGCACGAGAACGGCTCGTAGGCTCGCTGGAGGCGCTCGGCGTGCGTGTCTGGCCGGGCGTCGCGAACTTCGTGCTCGCCGAGCTCCCGGGAGCGGCGGAATCGCTGCGGGGGCACGGGATCGCCGTGCGCCCGTGCTCGAGCTTCCCCGGCCTCGACGACCGCTACGTCAGAGTCGCGGTCCGGAGGGACGCCGACAACGATCGCCTCGTCCGAGCGATCGAGGCGATCTCATGACCCTCGTCGTGTACGTCGGCGGGGCACGCAGCGGCAAGTCGACGCTCGCCGTGGAACGCGCGAAGGCCGCAGGAGCTCCGGTGACGTTCATCGCCACGGGCGAAGCGGGGGACGAAGAGATGGCGGACCGGATCGAGCGGCACAAGCGTGAGCGGCCGCGTGAATGGACGACGATCGAGGAGCCCGTCGACCTCCAGCGTGCGCTCGCGGCCGTCCCCGCCTCGCACACGGTGATCGTCGACTGCCTCTCGCTGTGGATCGCCAACGGGGGCGACGGCGCCGTCCCGGCGCCCCGCGACGGCCTCACGATCGCGGTGACGAACGAGGTCGGGCTCGGGATCGTCCCGGTCAATGCGCTCGCGCGTGCATATCGCGACCAGCTCGGCCGCGTGAACGCGAGCTGGGTCGATGCCGCCGACGAGGCGTACTTCGTCGTCGCCGGTCGAGCGCTGAGGCTCGCGTGAGCGCATACGACGACGCGCGGCGCGCGTACGACGCGAAGACGAAGCCGCGCGGGAGTCTCGGGCGGCTCGAGGATCTCGGCTGCCGGCTCGCGGCCATTCGCGGGTTCGTTCCGGACCGGCTCGAGACAGCGATCGTCGTCGCCGCGGGCGACCACGGTGTCGCCGACGAAGGCGTGTCCGCCTATCCGCAGGAAGTGACGGCGCAGATGGTGGCGAACTTCGCCGCCGGCGGAGCCGCGATCAACGTGCTCGCGCGACGCGCAGGCGCACGGCTCGTCGTCGTCGACGCCGGCACTGCCGCCCCGTTCGAGCACGAGCTCGTCCGCAGCATCCGCATCGGCGCCGGCACCGCGAACATGACGCTCGGTCCCGCGATGCGCGCCGAAGATGTCGAGCGCGCGTTCGCGGCTGCGGACTCGCTCGTGGGCGAGCTGGAAGGTGTGGACGTCGTCGGCCTCGGCGAGATGGGCATTGCGAACACGACCTCTGCGAGCGCGCTCACCGCAGCATTTCTCGAGGTCGACCCCGCGCTCGTGTGCGGCCGGGGGACCGGTCTCGACGACGAGGGCGTGGGAAGGAAGGTGGATGCGGTTCGCCGCGCGCTCGCCGCGAACGAGGGCGCCGACCCGCTCACGGCGCTCGGCGGCTTCGAGATCGCATTCCTCGCGGGCGTCGTGCTCGCCTGCGAGCGCAGGCGCGTCGCCGTGCTGCTCGACGGGTTCATCACGGGAGTCGCTGCACTCGCCGCGACGCGCGTCTCGCCAGGGGCCGTCGACGTCATGATCGCGGCGCATCGCTCGCCGGAGCCCGGGCACGCGCTCGTGCTCGACGCCCTGGGCCTCGAGCCGCTGCTCGATCTCGGGTTGCGCCTCGGCGAGGGGAGCGGTGCCGCGCTCGCGCTGCCACTGCTGGACGCATCGATCGCGATCCTCGCCGAGATGGCGACCTTCGGCGATGCCGGTGTCACCGATGCCGGCCGCTGAGCTGCGCGGCCTCGCCGCGGCGGTCTCGTTCCTCACCCGCATCCCGGTCGGCCGCTGGATCGAGCTCGACGCCGCGGACGTCGCGCGTGGCGGCGCGCTCTTCCCCGTCGTCGGCGCCGGGATCGGCACCGTCGTCGGCGCCATCGCGCAGTCGACGGGCGGCTCGCTGACGGCGCCGGTTGCTGCGCTGCTCGGCATCGCGGCCGGCACGGCGCTGACCGGTGTGTTGCACCTCGACGCGCTCGCCGACACCGCCGACGCGCTGACGGCTTCGACTCGCGAGCGCGCCCTCGAGATCATGCGCGACCACGCGGTGGGGGCGTACGGAGCGGTAGCGCTCGTCCTCGACCTCGGCGTGAAGGCGGCGGCGCTCGCCGCGCTCGTCGGGCATCACGACGCTCTCCGGGCGGTCGTGTGCGCAGCGGCGGCCGGACGCGCCGTCCCCGTCGTCCTCTCCGCCGCGTTGCCGTACGCGCGTCCCTCGGCGGGGCTCGGCCGCGTGCTGGGCGGAACGGGATGGCCGCGCGCCGCCGCCGCCGTCGCGATCGCGGCTGCGCTCTGCGTCGCGCTCGGTGCAGCACTCCTGCTCGCCGTCGTCGCCGGGATCGCGCTCGCCTGCGGGCTCGCCGCCCGCCGCTGGCTCGGCGGGATCACGGGCGACGTGCTCGGAGCGGCGGCCGAGCTGTCGGAGACCGGTGCGCTGATCGCTGCGGTCGCACTTCTGTGACGCGCCTCGTGCTCGTCCGTCACTGCGAGCCGGAGGAGGACATGCGCGGCCGCTGCTACGGCAGCCTCGACGTCGGCCTCTCCAACGAGGGCCGCGCGCAGGCACGCGAGCTGGCCGCGCGTGTCTCCGCCGAAGCCGTCTGGACGAGCCCGCGACTCCGCGCGCGCGAGACCGCGGCGCAGCTGGCGTCGTCTCCGCTCGTCGACGAGGACCTGCGGGAGCTCGACTTCGGCGACTTCGAAGGCCGTACGTTCGACGAGATCGCTGCGAGCGAGCCGGAGCTCTATCGCGCGTGGATGGAGACGCCGACGCGCGTCCGCTTTCCCGGCGGCGAGAGCTACGCGGACCTGAAGACGCGTGCGCTCCGCAGCCTCGACCGGATCTGGAGCGGGGGCGACGCGGTCGTGGTCACGCACGGCGGCGTCATCCGCGCCGGCCTCGCCGCGTGGCTCGGCATCCCGGACGAGTGGATCTTCCGCATCGACGTGCGCTATGGCGGCGTCACCGTGGTCGAGCGCGTCGCAGGCACGCCGATCGTTCGTATGGTGAACGCCTGATGGCGACCGCCGCGATCCTCACCATCGGCCATGAGCTCGTCTCGGGTGACGTCCCGAACTCAAACGGCTCCTGGCTCGCACAGCGGCTTGCGCCGCTCGGCGTGTCCGTCCGGCTGATCGCGGCGCTCCCGGACGAGATCGACCCCATCGCCGAGTTCGTGCGCCGCGAGGCGCCCCTCGTCGACTTCCTGATCGTCACAGGCGGCCTCGGCGGCACGCCGGACGACCTGACGCGCGAAGCGCTCGCGCACGCCTTCGGCGTCGAGCAGGAGGAGGTGCCCGAGCTCGCCGCGGACCTGCGCTCACGCTTCACGCACGATCCGGAGTACGCCGCCGCCTGGGCGCGCCTGCCGGCCGGGAGCACGCCGCTCCCGAATCCGCTCGGCGGTGCGCCGGGCTTCGCGCTCGAGAACGTCTACGTCCTGCCGGGCCTGCCGTCCGAGATGGAGGCGATGTTCGACGCGGTCGCGGAGGACTTCCGCCGGGGCGAGCCGATCGGCACGTGGCGGAAGACGTACCGAATGCGTGAGAGTGCGATCGCGTCGCTCCTCGCTGAGGCGGACGAGCGCTGGCCGGGCGTCGTGATCGGCTCCTATCCGAGGTTCCCGCTCGACGGGCCCCAGGTCGAGGTGGTGGTGAAGTCCAGCGACGCCTCCGCGCTCGCCGAGGCATCCGGGTGGCTGGCCTCAGCGATCGAAGAGCGCGGCCGACGGTAGGTAGAACGCTGCGATCGCGAAGGTGAGGAAGACGGCCGCGAGCGGGCTGAAGAAGGCGAGCACGAGCACGATGCCGTACAACGCGATACCCGGCGCGTAGGCGCGGTCGACCGCGCGCAGAGCGGCGTCCGGCACGCGGTCCGAGATCAGCCGCCGATTGCGGCGTGCGTACTGCCACCAGACCTGGTGCAGCGACGCCATGACGACGAAGGTCGCCGCGTACGCGAGCGTCGCGGCCTTCTCTCCGTCCTCGTTCAGGTAGTCGCCGACGAGCTTCGTCGGAAACGGCAGGAACGCGACGACGAGCAAGAGGAGGTTGTTGAGGAAGAGCATCGTGCGGTCGACGCGCCCGATGAGCGAGACCGTGTGGTGGTGGTTCATCCAGATGATCCCGATGGTCACGAACGTCGTCACGTAGGCGAGGTACGCGGGCCACAGGTGGACGAGCTGATGCCCCAGGTTGCGCCCGGAGCTGACGGAGAGGTCCAGCACGAGCAGCGTGGCGGCGATGGCGAAGACGCCGTCGCTGAAGGTCTCGAGCCGAGTGGTTCCCTGCTCCATCCGGTGCATCCTGGCGGAGGAGGTGGACGGCGCTTTACGGCGCTTTTACCGGGCTCGCCGCAAGAAGCGGTGCCCGGAGCGCATCTCTCCTTGTGACAACCCCGGCCGGGAGGGCAACCTGATGAAGAGGCTCACCATCGCCGCGATCGCGATCGCCGCGCTCACGGGCGCAGGCGTCGCGGTCGCGCACGACATCGAGGGCGGGGCGCAGACCGCGATCCCCGTCAACGCGAGCTTCACCGCGACGTCGGTGACGGGGAGCGACACCCGCACGTGCACGACGGCAGCGGGAAAGACCGTCGCCTCGACGAAGGCGAGGTACACCGGCACCGCGACGGGAAGCCCCGACCTCACGGGCCCGGCGACGATCGAGGCGCGCAGCGTGCTCGACACGACCGACGGCGTCGGCGTCGTCTCGGGGACGTTGCGGATCGGCAAGACCCAGTCGCACTTCAGCGCCGTCTACGACGGTGGATCGATCGCCGGCCTCGCGTCCGGCCACGGCGCGACGCCGCACGAACAGTTGCTCGCGAACATCTCCGCCACGTTCAGCGCGACAGGAGGATTCACGAACGGCAGGATCGGCGGGACGTCGGGCGGTTCGGCGGTCGAGCTCTCGCCGGGCGGCTGCGCGCCCGTGCCGCCGCACGCGATCGTGAGCGCCGAGGGAACGGTGACCGCCTCCTCGAACGAGTCGATCACGGTGGGTCACCTCACGTGCGCGATCCCGGCGACGCTGGGCGCGCCCGTCCTGCTCCACTTCCAGGTGGGCGTGCGCGCGAAGATCGAGTGCTCGCTCGTGAACGGCGTCGAGACGCTCGTCAAGATCGAGGCGAAGACGGGCTGAGCTCTCGACCGATGAGGCGCACCGCATCGAGGTCGGTGTGCTGCAAGTGCTGGAGCATCACGCGGTCGCAGCCCGCCTGTGCGTATTCGTCCAGGCGGGTTGCGACCTCGTCCACCGAGCCGACGAGGGCGCGCCCCGAGTAGTCGGCGAGCCACTCCTCGAAGCCGGCGTCGCGCGACCGGCGCCCGTGGAGCTCGCGGGCCTTGTCCAGCGCGTCGTCGTGCGTGTCGCCGACGATGCAGCCGGTCATGACGGAGAAGCGGAGCGACGGCACCTTCGCGCGGATGCGCGCGGCGTCCTCCGGTGAGGCGAAGGGCGTGTTGTACTCGTCGGCGAAGCGCAGCGCAGGCGCGACGGTGCCGCGCCCTCCGCTGCCCCCGACGATGATCGGCGGCCGCGGCCGCTGGACGGGCTTGGGCAGTCCCGGCGCGTTCTCGAGCGTGTAGTGGCGGCCGCGGAAATCGACGCGGTCCTCGGTCCAGAGGCGGCGCACGATCTCGAGCTGCTCGGCGAACATCTCGACGCGCACGGGTGTCTCCGGGAAGGCGAAGCCGAACGCGCGGTGCTCGCGCTCCATCCAGCCTGCGCCGAGCCCGAGCTCGATCCGCCCGCCGGACACGTGGTCGGCGGTCGCAGCCGCGTTCGCGAGGAGCGCGGGCGCGCGGAAGGTGGCGGGGGAGACGAGCGTCCCGAACCGAAGCCGCGTCGTGCGTGCAGCGAGCGCAGCGATCGTCGTCCAGGCGTCGTGCGCGACGTTCGCGCTCTCGTCCGCCTGCGAGATGTAGTGGTCGGAGCGGAACAGCGTCTCGACGCCGTGCTTCTCGCACGCGTCGGCGAGCGCGCACCAATGCTCCCACGTGACGCCTTCCTGCCCTTCGATCATCAGCGCCACCCGCACGCCGGGAGTTTGCCGGTCCAGAGGCGCGGAAACGAGGAGCCGATGGATGCGGAGACTGTGCAGGACGCGGTCAAGGCGGTGCCGCAGCCGGTACGGAACGTCCTCGACGGCGTGTGGCTCGGCACGCCGCTCCACCCGGCCCTCACCGACGTGCCGCTCGGCGCCTGGACTGCCGCGGCAGCACTCGACGCCGTCGGCTCCGAGGCCGCGGACGATGCGCTCGCGATCGGCGTGCTCGCCGCCGTGCCCGCCGCGCTCACCGGCCTGAACGACTGGAGCCACCTCAAGGGCGAGCCCGAGCAGCTCGGCGTCCGGCACGCGCTGATCAACTCAGCCGGTCTGACGCTCAACATCGGGTCGCTGTTGCTTCGGCGCCGCGGCCACCGCGGCGTGGCGCGAATCCTCTCCGGCACGGCCTACCTCGGCACGCTGTACTCGGCGCACCTCGGCGGCCGCCTCTCCTTCGGCCTCGGCATCCGCGTCAACCGCACCGCGTTCGAGCATCCGCGCGACCGGTACGCCGCCGTCATCGAGGCGGCGGAGCTCGAAGACGGCGGCCTCCATCGCGTCGAGCTGGAGGGCGAAGCGGTCGTCCTCGCCCGCTGCGAGGACGGTGACGTCTGCGCGATCTCCGCCGTGTGCTCGCACATGGGAGGCCCGCTGGACGAGGGCGAGCGCGACGGCGACACAGTTGTCTGCCCGTGGCACGGCTCCCGCTTCGATCTGCGCACGGGCGCGGTGGAAGGCGGGCCGGCGGTGTTCCCGCAGCCGCGCTACGAGACCCGAACACGCGCCGGCAAGATCGAGATCAGGGCCGCAAAGGACGAGTGAGGCTCGCGGCTACGATCGGTCGATGGCCGCGACCCAGCCGGAGACCTATCTCGATGACCTGAATCCGGCCCAGCGAGAGGCGGTGCTGACCACCGAAGGGCCGCTTCTCGTCGTGGCCGGCGCCGGGTCCGGCAAGACGCGGGTCCTGACCCGGCGGATCGCGCACCTCCTTGCGGCCGTGGGTGCGAAGCCACCCGAGATCCTCGCCATCACGTTCACGAACAAGGCCGCGGCCGAGATGCGCGAGCGACTCGAGGATCTCGTCGGGCCGCCCGCGCGCGCGTGCTGGGTGATGACCTTCCACGCCGCCTGCGGGCGCATCCTCCGGCGCGAGGCGCCGCGGCTCGGCTACCGCACGAACTTCACCATCTACGACTCGGCCGACCAGCTCCGCCTGACCAAGCGGTGCCTCGAGGAGCTCGACCGCGACCCGAAGCGGTTCACCCCGCGGGGCATCCACTCGCAGATCTCGAACGCGAAGAACCAGCTCATCGGCCCGGCGGAGTACGCGAGCCGCGTGTCGAGCTTCTACGACCAAACGGTCGCCGACGTGTACGAGCTGTATCAGCAGCGGCTGTTCGCGTCGAACGCGGTCGATTTCGACGACATGCTCTACCTCACGGTCGACGTCCTCGAGCGGTTCCCGGAGGCGGCCGAGCGCTGGCAGAAGGCATTCCGCTACGTCCTCGTGGACGAGTACCAGGACACGAACCACGCGCAGTACCGGCTGCTCCAGCTCCTGTCCACAAAGCACATGAACGTTTTCGCCGTGGGCGACCCGGACCAGTCCATTTACGCCTTCCGCGGTGCCGACATCCGCAACGTTCTCGAGTTCGAGCGCGACTTCCCAGGAGCGAAGACGATCGCGCTCGAGCAGAACTACCGCTCGACGAACGCGATCCTCGAGGCGGCGAACGCGGTCATCCGCCACAACCGCGAGCGGAAGGACAAGAACCTGTGGTCCGACCTCGGCGACGGCGAGCCGGTGCGGGTGGTCGAGGTCGAGGACGAGCACGCCGAGGCGCGCTACGTCGCGGCCGAGATCGCGCTCCTCGTCGAGCAGGGCTACTCCGGGAGCGAGATCGCGGTCTTCTACCGGACGAATGCGCAGAGCCGCGTGCTCGAGGACGTGCTCGTCCGCCAGGGCGTCGCGTATCAGGTGATCGGCGGCCCGCGCTTCTACGAGCGCGCCGAGGTGAAGGATCTCGTCGCATACCTGCAGGTGATCGACAACCCGTACGACGCGGTCTCGCTCGTGCGCATCGCCAACCGGCCGCGGCGCGGCATCGGCGACTCGACGCTCGCGCGCCTGCAGAGCTACGCGGACGCGCAGGGCGTCTCGTTGTGGGAGGCGACGGAGTTCGCGGAGGAGGCGGGCGTCGGCGCCGCGCCGCAGAAGGCCGTGCGCGCGTTCCGGACGATGATCGAGTCGTGCATGTCGGGCGCGCTCGAGCTCGAGGTGCCGGAGCTGATCGAGCGCGTGCTCGACCAGTCGGGCACGATCGCCGCGCTCGAGGCGGAGCGCACGATCGAGTCGCAGGGCCGCATCGAGAACCTGCAGGAGCTCGTCTCCCTCGCGCGCGAGTGGCAGGAGCAGAACACCGAGCCGAACCTGTCGTCCTTCCTGCAGGAGGTGTCGCTCTACTCCGACCAGGACGCGATTCGCGGCGAGGGCTCGCTCGTCACGCTAATGACGCTGCACAATGCGAAGGGCCTCGAGTTCCGCGCCGTTTACCTCATCGGGCTGGAGGAGGGGATCTTCCCGCACTCGCGCTCGATCGAGGAGCATGGGGTGGAGGAGGAGCGGCGGCTCTGTTACGTTGGCATGACGCGGGCGATGGAGAAGCTGACGCTGCTGCACGCATCGTCGCGGATGCTCTACGGCGGCCGCTCGTACAACCTCGCGTCCCGCTTCCTCGACGAGCTGCCGGAGCAGTGGGTCGAGCGCGATCAGCTGCGGCCCGCGTCCTGGTCGAACTACGGCGCGCCGAAGAGCTCGATCGCAGCCAGGGAGAATGTGCCCACGTTGTCGGCCGGCGACTCCGTCCGGCACGGGACGCTCGGCGAAGGCGTCGTGTTACGGCTCGAGGCGGGCGGCGTCGCGGTGGTTCGATTCGCCGGGGACGGGTCCGAGCGCCGGCTGATGCTCGACTACGCGCCGCTCGAAAAGATTTAGGGTCGGACCGTGAGCGTCGAAGTCCGCCCGTGCGCCGATCGCGCCGAGTTCGCCCGCGCCCTGTACGGGATCTTCCAGTACTTCGGGCCCGAGCCGCCGGACGACGCCGTCGACCGCTGGCTCGGCTGGGTCGGCGCCGAGCGCATGCACGCCGCGTTCGAGGACGGCGAGATCGTCGGGGGCGCGGGCGCGTTCACGTTCGACTTCAGCGTCCCGGGCGGCTCGCTGCCGTGCGCGGGCGTGACGGTCGTCGGCGTGTATCCGACGCATCGCAGGCGTGGAGTCCTGCGCGCGATGATGCGCGCGCAGCTCGACGACGTGCACGCGCGCGGGGAGCCGATCGCAGCGCTGTTCGCATCGGAGGAGACGATCTACGGGCGCTTCGGGTACGGCATCGCGGCGTGGTCCGGCGACGTGACGATCGCGCGCGAGCGGGGCACGTTCGGGCGCCCGCTCGAGCGGCGCGGTCGCGTGCGCTCGGTGACGCCCGAGGAGGCGGCGGCGATCTTCCCGCCCGTGTGGGAGGCATTCCGCGCGCAGCGGTCCGGTGTCTTCGCGCGCACGGAGACGTGGTGGCGGGACCGCGTCTTGCGGACGCCCGACGAGCAGAAGGGGACGCCGAAGCGGCTCGTCGCCCTGGAGCTGGACGGGTCGGTCGAGGCGTACGCGATCTACAAGACGACCGCCGCGTTCGAGGGCTTCATCTCCAAGGCGAAGCTCGAGGTGCTCGAGGCGGTGGGGGCGACCCCGCAGGCGCTGGCGGAGATCTGGCGCTACCTCCTCGACGTCGACTGGATGGAGACGATCACCGCGCCGCTCATCCCGCCCGACCATCCCCTCTTCCTGCTGCTCGCCAGCCCGCGGCGCGCGAGCTACCGGCGCTGGGACGGGCTGTGGGTCCGCCTCGTCGACGTCGGCGCGGCGCTCTCCGGCCGGGGGTATGCGGCCGCAGGCTCGGTCGTGTTCGAGGTGCGCGATGCCTTCTGCCCCTGGAACGACGGGCGGTGGAAGCTCGCGGACGGGAAGGCGGCGAGGACCGAGGAGCCCGCGGAGATCGCGCTCGACGTGGACGCGCTCGGGTCCGCATATCTGGGCGCGGTGTCGTTCGCGGAGCTGCGTGACGGGCTGCAGGTCGAGGAGCTCGTGCCGGGCACGATCGCGCGCGCGGACGCGATCTTCGGCTGGCGCCCGTTTCCGTGGTGCCCGGAGATCTTTTAAGAATTTGTCAAGCCGCATCGAGAACGGCGTGGTTGAGCCGTTTCCAGGGGTGCTCGTTGCCGGATCGGGCAAACGGTGGTTTAGGGTCCCGGGCCTCCGATGGGGAGGAGAGGAATCCAGGTCGTCGTGGCGCTCGCCGCCGCCTGCGCTGTCGCGGCTCCCGCGGCGGCCATGCCCGTGGGCGGGGTCTCGCACGCGCGTGGCCACCACGCCGTCCGTGCCCGGCACCTGACGCGCGTCCGGACGCTCGAGTTCGCCTGGCCGGCGGAGGGCACGGTGACGACGCCGTTCACCGCCTATCACCACGGGCTCGACATCGGGATGCTGCGCACCCTCGACGTGCGTGCGGCCGCGGCCGGCGAGGTCGTCTCGGTCGGGTACGCCACGGGCTTCGAGGGCTACGGCAAGATCGTCCTCGTCCAGGTGGAGCCCGACGTCGTCACGCTCTACGCCCACCTCGCCTCGATGAAGGTGCACGCCGGGCAGGCGGTGGCGAAGGGTCAGCTGCTCGGAATCGCGGGCTGCACGGGTTACTGCACCGGGACGCACCTCCATTTCGAGGTGCGCGAGAACGGCGTCGCCGTCGACCCGCGCAAGTTTCTCGGCGGCTGACGAAGCGGCTACACTGCCCGGCGACCCGGGCGGTTAGCTCAGTTGGGAGAGCACCAGCTCGACAAGCTGGGGGTCACTGGTTCGAGCCCAGTACCGCCCATAGAAAGTGCCTGGAAATAGGCGCTTTCTGGTTCCTTTTTGGCGACGCACTCAGCGCGGTGCTAACAGCAGGTTCGTCAGCACGGACCGATGGCGCTTGGTTGCGTCGGATTCCGCCGGCGTCGTGCTGACAGGCGATGGAAGGCTGGGGTCATCAATCGAGGCGGGAGTGGTTGGCTGACTGGCCCCCCGGCTTCTCCTTGCTGAGTGCTCTGGCGTAGCATCGCGCGGAATGTCCGCAGGTGTGAGATGTCGCTCGTAGAGCCTTTCCCGGCCGAGCTCGTTGGGCTGGTCGGGGGTCTGACGAGTGTGCGTTTGGGTGCTTACGCGGTTGTCGGTTCGTACATGCGTTTCGGCGAAGAGGTGCGCGAGCAGCTGAAGGACGCCAGGACGCGGATCGCCGAGGCCTGCGCTCAACCCGCAAAGCGTCGGGACAACCACATGCTGTGGGCGGCGCCGGGATCTGGGAAGACGTACTTCGTCGAGCAGGTGGCAGCGTCCCTCCCGGAGGTCTCGTACCGCGAGCTCAACTTGGCCAAGTTGGCCGAGAAGGCGTTCCGGGACGGTCTCGGCGAGGCGGTAGCCGGTGGCCCGACCGTTTGCCTGGTCGACGAGGTGGATGCGAAGCCCGATGAGTCGTGGCCGTACGAGGTCCTGATGCCGTTCCTGGACGTCAACCTCGATCGCGGCGGGGGAGTCGTGTTCGTCCTGGCCGGGAGCTCCGGCTCGACGATCGACGAGTTCAGGGATCGGATCGGCGCTCGCCCAAAGGGGAAGGACGTCCTCAGTCGCGTTCCCGAAGCGAACGGCTGGGAGATCGCCCCGATGGACGCCGGGGATCGCATTCTCGTCGCCCTGAGCCAGATGCTGAACGCCGCCTCCGAGCTGGGAAGGCCGGTCTCCGGGGTGGAGAAGCTCGCGCTTCTCTACCTCGCCTCGGTGCCGCGCCTCGCGAACGCGCGCCAGCTTCGCGAGTTTGCGGTCCGGGCGGTCCAGCGCGGCTCCGCAAGCGACGACCGGATTCGCTACGACGACCTGTTCGACTCCGGCGACACCGAGAACAAGTCCTACTGGGCGAGCGTCATGCCCCAGGCCGAGGCGCTCGCCAACAGCTTCGTGCAGATCCAGGACGAGCCACGGAGCCCCGCTGGTCGGCCCGGCATACCGAAGGCCGCGCCAACCGTCCGGCTTCCTGTCCCGGCGACGCCCTTCCTCGGACGTGAGCCCGAGCTCGCCAACGTGCTCGCGCTCCTCACCGGAGCCGACTCACGGCTGGTGACCTTGACCGGCCCCGGCGGCACCGGCAAGACGCGGGTCGCGCTCGAGGCCGCCTCGCGTGCCGCCGAGTCGTTCCCTGACGGCGTCTACTGGGTTCCGCTGGCGCCGCTTCGCGACGACACACTTCTCGCAGCAACGTTCATCCAGGCTTTCGGGCTTGGGGAGGCGCGTGCGCAAGCACTTCCAGAGTTGATCGCCGCCACGCTGGCCGAGAAGCGGGCACTGATCGTGGTCGACAACTGCGAGCACGTTCTCGAAGGGGTTGCCGACCTCGTCGGCAAGCTGCTCGAGACCTGTCCAAACCTGGTCTTCTGCTGTTCGAGCCGGGAGCGCCTGGGACTCCGCCCCGAGCGCGTCTTCCCGGTTCCGCCGATGACTGTCACCGATGCCGAGGCGCTGTTCGCCGAGCGCGCGCGAGCGGTTGAGCCTGGATTCGTTCCCGACGAGCTCGTGCCGGTGATCTGCGCGACGCTCGACGAGCTGCCGCTCGCGATCGAGCTCGCCGCGGCCCGGGTCCGGGCGCTCTCGACGAATGCGATCCACGAGCGGCTGGGCGAGAGGCTCGAGCTCCTCACGTCTCGCAACCGTGACGTCGAGGAGCGCCAGAGAACGCTCGAGGCGACGATCGCCTGGTCGTACGAGCTCCTCGACCCGCACGAGCGACGCGTCCTCAGAGGTCTCTCCGTATTCACAGGCGGCTGCACGTTGGCCGCGGCCGAAGCCGTCGCGGACGGCGATCTCGATTCGCTCGAGTCGCTGCTCGACAAGAGCCTGATCCGACACCGAGTCGGCATGAACGGTGAGGACAGGTATTGGATGCTGGAAACCATCCGGGACTACGCACAGCGACAGCTCGAGCGCGAGGGAGAGGCTGACGCGGCCGGCAGCCGGCATTCCGCATTCTTCGCGACCGTCGCGGAGGGGTTGGCCGGATCTGAGGACTGGCTCGCGGTGACCGACGAGGAACGCGCACGCGTCGCCTCCGATCGCGAGAACTTCAGCGATGCGCACGTCCGCGCACTGGCGACGGGCGACGGTGCGACCGCGCTCAAGTTCGTTCGCCGCCTCGCTCGCGTGAGGAGTTTCACGGGTGTCGGGGCGCGGGACTGGTACCCGAGGGCGGTATCGAGCATCGCCTTGCCCGGAGGTACCCGACAGGATCGTGCGTACGCGCTCGTGATGACCGCATACACGGCCAGTCTGGTTGGGGACTTCGCTCGAGCCCGCACGTGGCTCGACGAAGCCGACAGTCTGTTCGAACAACTCGACGACAAGGAGGGCACGGCAGCCGTACTCAGGGCGCGCGGTGCGCTCGCGGAGCGACTCGGGAACTACGACGAGGTATTCGAGCTCGCCGAGCGCCTCGCAGCGCTCAGTCACACGCTCGACGGCGACCACCTTGCCGCCGTCGCGACGAAGACTCAAGTCATGTCTCGAGCCAGCTGGATGCTCGCCGGCGCGCTGTTCGGGCGAGCTGTCGTGGAGAACGACCGCGACGCTGCTGAGCGCCACCGGGAGATCAGTGTCGCGGAAGCAGACGCCGCCGCTGCGTCGGGAACGCTGATGGAGCAGGCTGCGTGGCTCAGCGAACTTGCACTCAGCCTGTTCGTGCTCGAGGCCTACCCGGAGAGCATCGCGACCGGCCAAGACGCACTGCGGAAGATCCTCGAACTCGAGGCTGCCAGCGACACGAAGATCGCGCCCGCCTGGGACTGTCTGTTCGGCATCGGGCTCGCGCTGTGCGAGAGAGGTGACGTCGCGTCCGGCACCCGCCTCGTCAGCGCCACCTGCCAGATGTGGCGCGTTGCCGGCGTGGGCGTCGCCGAGCAGCCCTCCACGCGGGCGTTGCGCGACCGTGTCGAGAAGAGCGCGCGGGCGGCGCTGGGCGACGACGGCTACGAGGCCGCCGTCAAAGCGGGAGAGGCGTTGACCCGAGACGAGGCAATGGCACTCGGGCTGAGCATCGCGCCGGACTGATCGCGCCGAGCGACGACCCTGTCGCGTGCGCGACCGTCCACTCGCTCGAGTCGATTCGGTCAGGAGACCATGAGGGACATCCGCGGGCCAGGGCGTGTCGGTGCTAACTGGTGCTAACAGGAGAAGGCGACAACCACGACCAAGGGACGCCAACGCGACCGCCTTTGAAATGCCGAAACGCCTGCATAGGCGCCGAAAGCAATCGGCAAGCGCAAACCGTTGGTATCAGTCTTGCGGGCTCGACAAGCTGGGGGTCACTGGTTCGCGCGACCCGGACCGGCAGGCGGCACTCGACAACCAGATCGAGCGCCTGAACATGGTCCGCCCGAACGATCCGCCGCTGCCCTTCCCGTGGAGCGCGCAGCTCGAGGGCGAGCTGCGCGAGTTGCGCTGCCAGTGCTCTACCGCCGCTCCGGCAACCTGTTCGTCCTGCCTGCCGCTTCGGCGTGCGGTGCGCTCGGCGATTCGCGAGTTCGACGAGCCTCGGGGCTCAGTGTCCCGGCACGAAGATGCGCTCGAAGCCTTAACGGCTGCTGATGGCTGGCTCCGCGTTGGTTGCGGGGTCGGCGGTCGTCCAGCTCGAGGTAACGGCGAGGCGCTCCGCGAAGCGTTCGGGGTGAGCGAGTTGCGGAAAGTGACCGCTTCCCGCCCAGGTGTCGACTTCGACCTGAGGGAGCGTTTCGCTCAGCCACTGTTGGTAGACGGGCTCGAGCGGGTTGCCGGCGACGACGAGGTAGGG
>DATAMX010000059.1:0-8616 GCA_036260475.1 Gaiellaceae bacterium
CAGTACGACCACATCGTCCGCGGCGGCACCCACGCGCGGCCAGGCGGAGACGCGGCGGTCGTCCGCGTCCCCTGCGAGCGCGACGGCCGCGTCGTGAACAAGCTCCTCGCCTTCTCCTCCGACTGCAACGGGCGCCTGTGCGAGCTCGACCCCCGCCAGGGCGCGGCGATGGCCGTCGCCGAGGCCTGCCGCAACCTGGTCTGCGCCGGCGGCGAGCCGGTGGGCCTCACCGACTGCCTCAACTTCGGCTCGCCCGAGCGGCCCGAGATCATGCGGCAGTTCTCGGACGCGGTCGACGGGATGGCCGACGCCTGCCGCGCGCTCTCGGTGCCGATCGTGAGCGGCAACGTGTCGCTCTACAACGAGACCGACGGCCGCCCCATCCCGCCGACGCCCGTCGCCGGCTGCGTCGGGCTCGTCGCGGACGTCCGGCTCGTCCCCTCGGGCTGGCAGAGCGGCGACGCGGTGCTGCTCGCAACGGTGCCGCAGGAGAGCCTCGCCGCCGAGGTGGCGCTCATCCGCTTCCTGTGGAAGGCGGCGCCGCTGCTCTCGCTCTGCCACGACGTCGGCGCCGCCGGAGTCGAGGCCGCCCTCGCCGAGGCGACGCACTGGAGCGGCCGCGAGGCCGACCTCGAGCTGCCGGCCGAGCCTGCGGCAGGCGCCGCAGTCCTCGCCTGCCCGCCGGAGAACGTGGCGCGGCTCGGGAGCAAGGGCTTCGTGCAGATCGGCGAGGTCCGCTGATGTGCGGCGTCTTCGGCGTGTACGCGCCCGAACGGGACGTTGCGCGGCTCACGTACTTCGGGCTCTTCTCGTTGCAGCATCGTGGCCAGGAGTCGGCCGGGATCGCGGTCTCCGAGCACGGGCGCCTCACTGCGCTCCGCGACCTCGGCCTCGTCACGCAGGTCTTCGACGAGCAGAAGCTGCACGCGCTCAGGGGTCAGGTGGCGATCGGGCACACGCGCTACTCGACCACGGGCTCGTCGGAGTGGGCGAACGCGCAGCCGCTCGTGCAGCATGGGCGCGCGCGCACGGTCGCGCTCGGCCACAACGGAAACCTCGTCAACGCCGACGCCCTCCGCGAAGAGCTGCGAGCGGAGGGCACGACGTTGCGCGGCTCCTCCGACAGCGAGGTGATCGCGGCGCTGATCGCGAATGCCGACGCGCCGCTCGACGAAGCGGTCGCAGGCGCAATGCGCAGGCTCCAGGGCGCGTACTCGGTGGTCGCGCTCTCGGAAGGGACGCTGATCGCGTTCCGCGACCCCCTCGGCTTTCGCCCCCTCGTTCTCGGAAGAGTGAACGACGACTGGGTGGTCGCGTCGGAGACGTGCGCGTTCGACCTCGTCGGCGCGGAGCACGTGCGCGAGGTCGAGCGCGGCGAGGTCGTGCTCGTCGACGCCGACGGCATGCGGACGATCCAGGCCGTCGAGCCGCCCGACGCCGGCGCCCTCTGCATCTTCGAGTTCTTCTACCTCGCCCGTCCCGACACGCGCCTCGACGGCATCGAGGTGCACGGCGCGCGCGTTCGCATGGGCGAGCGGCTGGCGCAGGAGGCGCCGGCGGAGGCCGATCTCGTCCTGCCGATCCCGGACTCGGGGACACCGGCCGCGATCGGGTTCTCGCGCGCGCTCGGGATCCCGTTCAGCGAGGGGCTGATCAAGAACCGGTACATCGGGCGGACGTTCATCCAGCCCGACCAGGAGCTGCGGCGACTCGGCGTGCGGTTGAAGTTCAACCCGCTCGCGGAGGTGGCCGGAAAGCGCGTCGTCGTCGTCGACGATTCGATCGTGCGCGGCAACACGACGCGCGCGATCGTGCAGATGCTGTTCGACGCGGGTGCGGCCGAGGTGCACGTGCGCATCTCCTCGCCGCCGGTGATCGGACAGTGCTTCTACGGCATCGACCTCGCCGATCCCGGCGAGATGGTCGCCGCCGGGAAGACGGTCGACGAGGTGCGCGAGTACATCGGCGCGACCTCGCTCGCGTACCTCTCCCACGAGGCCCTGGTCGAGTCGACGCGCAGGCCCGAATCGGACCTGTGCCGCGCCTGCCTCACGCGCCAGTACCCGACCGAGGTGCCGGCCGAGTACGCGAAGCTTCGCTTCGAAGCGACGCGCGCGTAGCAGCTACCGGCACGAGAGCATCACTGCTTCTACGCGGCCAGGCCGAGGTCGGGCACGTGCAGGATCTCGAGCTTGAGCCCGTCCGGGTCGTAGAAGAACACCGCGTAATAGCCGGGCAGGTAGCCGTACTCCTGCGGCTCGCTCTCGATCGCCCCGCCCGCCCGACGTACCCATTCGGCCCGCTCGTCCACGGCGTCCCGCGACGCGGCTTCGATCGCCAGATGATGCAGCCCGACCGCGTACCGGTCGACCGCGCCCTCCTCGCTCTGGGCCTTGCGCAGGCCGATCGACGTCCCGCGGCCGCTCAGGTACCAGATCGTCTCGCCCCGCTCGCCCTCGACCTCGCTGATCACGTGCCAGCCGAGCGGGCCGAGGAGGTCGCGATAGAAGGGCAGGCTGCGCTCGATCGAGGAGACGACCAGATCGACGTGATGGATCCCGCCGGAGCGCATTGATCCGACCCGACTTCGTCGCGGGACCTGCGACTCCTCGTACCATCCGGCCGCGGTGCACCTGTTCCACTACCACCTCGTCACGAGCCGCGTCCGCGAGGTCGAGGCGCGCTATATCGGGAAGCTCGGATTCGACCTCGTCGCGCGGCACGGCCGCATCGGCGAGGACCTCCAGTCGTTCGAGCCGGGGATGTCGTGGGCCGAGCTGGACGAAGCAGGGTTCAAGCTCCGCCTCTCGGAGCTCGAGCTCGGCGCCGTCAACGTCGTCGTGCAGCCGGGACAGTGGCCGCTGCCCCGCGTCGACCACCTCGGTCTCGCCCTCGACGACGACGAGTTCGATCGCACGCTCGGCCGTGCCGAGGAGGCCCAGCTCAGGGTGCAGGAGCACGGTGGGCGGCGCACCTTCGTGTCCACGAACGCGGGCTACCGGCTCGAGCTGCATCCGCCCCGCGACTGGATCGACGAGCTGCTCGGCCAGTCGGACCGCCTCCGTCTCTCCGAGCTCCACCTGAAGGCGGACGACCCCGAGGGGAAGGCGCAGGCGGTCGCGCAGCTGCTCGACTGCGAGCGGATCGGCCCGGAGGTCGAGATCGGTGAGACGCTCGTCCGCTTCACGCCCGGCGGCCCGCAGGGGCGGCCCGAGCTGGAAGCGGAGATGTTCGTCTAGGACATCCTGAGATCGGCCTAGACTCGACTTCTTGGCGAAGGACGCACGCACGTACGAGGCCGCCGGCGTCTCGCTCGACACGGCGAACGCCGTCGTCGAGCGCCTGCGCGCCGCGGTGGAGTCGACGGGGGCAACCGGCTTCGGACGCTTCGCGGGACTCTTCCCGCTGAACGACGGGCAACTGCTGGCCGCTTCGACCGACAGCGTCGGCTCGAAGCTCATGCTCGAGCGCCGCGCGGGGAAGCTCCGCTGGGGCGGCATGGATCTCGCCGCGCACTGCATCGACGACGTGCTCTGCTGCGGCGCGGAGCCGCTCTTCCTCCTCGACTACATCGCCGCTGCGCACGTCGACCTGGACCAGGTGGCCGAGCTCGTCGAGGGTGCGGCGGAGGTCTGCCGCGCCGCCGGTTGCGCGCTCATCGGCGGCGAGACGGCCGAGCTGCCCGGCGTGTACCGCGACGAGGAGCTCGACTTCGCCGGGACATGCGTCGGCATCGTCGAGCGCGACCGCGTCATCGACGGGTCGCGCTGCGCCCCCGGCGACGTCGTCGTCGGCCTTCCGTCCAGCGGCCTGCACACGAACGGCTTCTCGCTCGTGCGCGCGTTCGTCGGGGACGACGACTTCGACGCCGACCTGCTGCTCGCACCGCACCGTCTCTATCTCGACGACGTGCGAGCGCTGCGCGCGAAGGCGGACGTGAAGGGGCTCGCGCACGTCACCGGCGGCGGGATCCTCGGCAACCTCTCGCGCGTGCTCCCGGACGGCGTGCGCGCGCACATCGACTGGGACGCATGGGAGCGCCCACCGGTGTTCGAGTGGCTCGCCGACCGCGGCGTCTCCGAAGAGGAGGCGCGGCGCGTGTTCAATCTCGGGATCGGCATGTGCGCGGTCGTGCCGGAGGCGCCCGCCGGCGCGATCGTGATCGGAGCGCTGGAGTGATCGGCGTTCTCGTCTCGGGCCGGGGCACGAACCTGCAGGCGCTGCTGGACGCCGGCCTGCCGATCGTCGCTGTCGCCTCCAACCGTCGCGACGCGCCTGCGCTGCAGCGCGTGCCGGAGGAGGCAACGGCGGTGTTCGAGCTCGACGACTACCGCGACCGCGCCACGCGCGACGCGGCGATGGCGGACTGGCTGCACGAGCGCGGCGTGGAGCTCGTCGTGCTCGCCGGCTACATGCACGTCCTCACCGCCGCCTTCCTCGATCGCTTTCCCGATGCGGTGGTGAACGTGCATCCCTCGCTCCTACCGGACTTCCCCGGCGCGCACGCCGTCGAGGAGCAGCTCGCGGCCGGCGTCAGCGAATCGGGCGCAACCGTGCACATCGTCGACGAGGGCGTCGACAGCGGCCCCGTCCTCGCGCAGGAACGTGTCCCCGTCCTGCCCGGCGACACGCCGTCGACCCTGCACGAGCGCATCCAGTGCGTCGAGCACCGGCTCCTCCCGAAGGTGGTGGCCGAGCTGTGCGCGCGCTGATATCGACGTACGACAAGACCGGCCTCGACACGTTCGCACGCGGGCTCGCACGACTCGGCTGGTCGCTCGTCGCCAGCGGCGGCACCGCTGCGTACCTCGAGCAGCTCGGTCTCCCGGTCGAGCACGTCGAGGCGCTGACGGAGTCGCCGGAGATGCTCGGCGGGCGCGTGAAGACCCTCCATCCGCGCATCCACGCGGGCATACTCGCGCGCCGCGACAACCCGGAAGACGTCTCCACGCTCACCGAGCAGGGCATCGAGCCCTTCGACCTCGTGTGCGTCAACCTCTATCCCTTCGAGCAGGTGGCGGCGAGGCAGGGCGTCACCGAAGCGGAGGCGGTCGAGATGATCGACGTCGGCGGTCCGTCCATGCTGCGCGGCGCGGCGAAGAACTTCGCGCACTGCATCCCGCTCTGCCGGCCCGACCGCTACGGCTTCGTGCTCGACGAGCTCGACACTCGAGGGGAGGTCTCGTTGGAGACGCGCCGCGAGCTCGCGGCCGAGGCATTCGCGACGACGGCGGCGTACGAGGCGGCGATCGCGACGTGGTTCGCGGAGCGCGAGTCGTTCCCGGAGACGCTCGTCTTCGCCTTCGACAAGGTGCTCGACCTCTCTTACGGCGAGAACCCGCACCAGCGTGCCGCCTACTACGCCGACCGCGGAGGGCGTGCGCATCTGCTGTCGCGCGTGGAGCAGCTGCACGGCAAGGCGATCTCCTTCAACAACCTCAACGACCTCTCCGCCGCGCGCCTGATCTGCCGCGAGTTCGCTCTGCCCGCGTGTGTCATAGTCAAGCACGCGAATCCGTGCGGCGTCGCGCTCGGCGCCACGATCGAGGAGGCGTACGACAAGGCACTCGCGTCCGACCCCCTGTCGGCGTACGGCGGCATCGTCGTGCTCAACCGCGACGTCGGCGCCGCGCTCGGCGCGAAGCTTGCGGAGCAGTTCGTCGAGGTCCTGTTCGCGCCCGGCTACGACGACGCGGCGCTCGAAGCGCTCGGCCGCAAGCAGGGGACGCGCATCCTCGTCGACCGCGAGCGCCGGCGTCCAGGCGCGCTGCAGCGCGGGCTGAAGCGCGTGCTCGGCGGCGTGCTCGTGCAGGACGCCGACGGCGAGATCGAGGACCGCGACGGCTGGACGGTCGTCGCCGGCGCGCCGGACGAGCAGCAGTGGGGCGACCTCGTCTTCGCCTGGCGCGTGTGCAAGCACGTCCTCTCGAACGCGATCGTCATTGCGACCGATCTCGCCACCATCGGTGTCGGCGCCGGCCAGATGAGCCGCGTGGACGCCGTTCGCATCGCGCTCGACAAGGCCGCCGAGCTCGGCCACGACACCCGCGGCGCCGTCCTCGCCTCCGACGCCTTCTTCCCCTTCCCCGACGGGCCTGCCCTTGCGCTCGAACGGGGCGTGCGCGCGATCGTCCAACCGGGCGGATCGAAACGCGACGACCTCGTCGTGGACGCTGTGGCGCAGGCGGGAGCCACGATGGTGTTCACGGGTCGCCGTCATTTCCGCCACTAGCACGCCCGGCCACTTCCGGCTCGTCGCGCGGGCGGACCAGCGTGCGTTCCTCGAGCTCCCGTGGAGCCTCCCGCTCGAGGATTGGCCGCCCGAGCTCCACGTCGACCTCGCACGCGGCATCAGCCGCCATGTCGTCCGCTTCGTGGAGCTGAACGGGACGTACTACGCGTTGAAGGAGCTGCCGCAGCGCCTCGCCGAGCGCGAGTACCGGCTGCTGAGCGAGCTCACCGAGCGGAGCATGCCCGTGGTCGAGCCGATCGGCATCGTCGCCGAGCGCACGGATTCGGACGGAGACGAGCTGGACGCCATCCTCATCACGCGGCAGCTCGACTTCGCGCTGCCGTACCGCCTGATCCTCGGTCGGCGAATGCTTCCCGCCCCGGAGGCGACGATCCGCGCGGCGCTCGCCGAGCTCCTCGTCCGTCTCCACCTCGCCGGCTTCTTCTGGGGGGACTGCTCGCTGTCGAACGCGCTCTTCCGCCGCGATGCGGGCGCGCTCTCCGCGTATCTCGTCGACGCCGAGACGGGCGAGCTGCACGAGCGGCTGTCGAGCGGGCAGCGCCGGCACGACATCGACATCGCAGAGGAGAACCTCAGCGGCGAGCTGTACGACCTCGCCGCAGAGCTCGAGCGGGACGTCGTCGCCGACCCGTGGGCGTTCGCCGAGGACGTGCGCGAGCGGTACGAGCGCCTGTGGGCCGAGCTCACCGAGGAGCAGGTCTTCGCGCCCGGCGAAGGACAGAAGCTCGAAGAGCGCCTGCGGCGGCTGAACGAGCTCGGATTCGACGTCGAGGAGGTCGAGCTGGTGAGCGGAGAGAACCAGGTGCGGCTGCGCCTGCACTCGAAGGTGGTGGAGCCCGGGCACCATCGCCGCCGCCTCCTGCGCCTCACCGGTCTCGACGCGCAGGAGAACCAGGCGCGCGTGCTTCTGAACGACCTGACGCGGTACAAGACGTACCTCGAGCGCACCGGCGACGCGCCCGTCTCCGACGCGGCGGCGGCGGGCCGCTGGCTGAGCGAGATCTTCGAGCCGACCATCGCATCCATCCCGCGCGAGCTGCTCGGCAAGCGCGCGGCGGCGGAGATCTTCCACGAGATCCTCGAGCATCGCTGGTTCCTGTCCGAGCGCGCCGGCCGCGACGTCGGACTCGAGAAGGCAAAGAAGTCGTACATCGAGCAGATCCTGCGCGCGGCCGCCGACGAGAAGCTGCCCCTGCTGTAGGCCGGTTCATAGCCGACCGAACGCCGGAATACGCTGTGCGGACACCGACGTTGGTGCCCGCACAGGGACGTAACTCGAGGAAGGAGTCGTGGTGGAACCGGATCCCCGCCGTTGGCAGGCGCTCGCACTCGTCTGCGTCGCGTTCTTCATGACCGTGCTCGATGTCTCGATCGTGAACGTCGCCCTACCGTCCATCGGGCGCAGCCTGCACTTCTCCGAGACCGGGCTGCAGTGGGTCATCACTGCGTACGCGATCACGTTCGGGGGCTTCCTCCTCCTGGGCGGGCGCACCGCGGACATCCTCGGTCGAAAGCGGATCTTCCTGGTCGGCCTCGTCATCTTCTCCGCCGCCTCGCTCGTGTGCGGCCTCGCCGGCTCGACCGGCGTCCTCATCGCAGCGCGCGCGGTGCAGGGATTCGGAGCCGCCGTCGTGTCGCCGTCCACGCTCTCGATCATCACGACGACGTTCGAGGAAGGCGCGGAGCGGAACAAGGCGCTCGGCATCTGGGGCGCGATGGGCGGAAGCGGCGCAGCCGCCGGTGTCCTCTTCGGCGGCATCCTCACGAAGTACCTGGGCTGGGAATGGATCTTCTTCGTCAACGTGCCCGTCGGCGCACTCGTGCTCGCGCTCACGCCGCGAATCGTGCGCGAGAGCCGCGCTCCCGGTGAGCGGCACGGTTTCGACGTGATCGGCGCGAGCTCGGTCACCGCCGGCCTCGCATTGCTCGTGTACGCGATCTCGAAGGCGCCCGTGGACGGCTGGGGGAACGGCACGACGATCGCCTTGCTCATCGGCGCAGCGGCCCTCATCGCGTTCTTCCTCATCTGGGAGACGCGCGTCGAGAAGCCGCTCATGCCGCTGTCGATCTTCCGGATCAGGACGCTCGCCGGCGCGAACGTCGTCGGGCTGCTGCTCGGCGCATCCATCTTCGCGGACTTCTTCCTCCTGACGCTGTACGTGCAGAACGTCCTGCACTTCTCGGCGCTGAAGACGGGCATCACCTTCCTCGCCACCGCAGGGACGACGGTCGTGGTGGCCGCGCTCGCGCAGTGGCTGACGACGAAGATCGGCCCGCGCATCGTCATGGCGGTCGGGCTCGCGCTCAACACCGGCGGGCTCATCTGGTACACGCAGATCTCCGCGCACGGCACGTACGTGCAC
>DATAMX010000062.1:0-17868 GCA_036260475.1 Gaiellaceae bacterium
CGCCGACTCCGCCGCCGCCGCGGCGCGGCTCGCAGCGAGCTTCCCGAACTCGGTCGCCGGGCTGGGAGCGAGCCAGAGCGCGCGCAACCTCCGCAAGCACGGCCTGGAGGACGACATCGAGTGGTGCGCGCGGGAGAGCGCGCTCGACGTCGTGCCGCGGTTCGTCCGCACCGTGGGGGCTGCGGCGGAGGTCGCGCTCTAGGAGTTTTCGGACAGCTTGACAGGGGAACAGGTGTTCGTATAGAACATACGTTCCCATGATCGCCTGCCTCTCCATCCCCGGCTTCGAGCTCAAGGCGGCGCTGCGCAAGTCACCCTCCCTCGCGCTGCGCCCGGCGGCGCTCGCGCCGGAGGCGGGCGGGGAGCCCCTCCTGGGGCCGGTGACGGCGGCAGCCGAGGCGGCGGGCGTGCGCCCGCGGATGCGCCTGGGCGAGGCGCTGGCAACGATGCCGCGGCTCGTGCTCGTCGATCCAGACCCGGCTGCCGCCGAGCAGGCATGGGAGGAGATCGTCTGCGCGCTCGAGGACGCGGGCTTCGCAGTCGATCCGGCCGCGCGCGGCATCGCGTATTTCGAGACGCGCGGGGTCGAGCGGCTGTACGGCGGGCTCGAGCCTGCGCTCCGGCGTGCGCTCGCTTCCGTCGGGCCGGCGTGGGACGCGCGCCTCGGCGCGGCCGGGAGGCGCTTCACCGCGCTCGCCGCTGCATCGGTCGCACGCCCTGGACAGGTGCTCGTCGTGCGCGACGAAGACGTCGGGCGCTTCCTCGCCCCTCTGCCGCTGACCCTGCTGCCGCTCGAACGGCAGCGCTACGAAGAGCTCGAATCGCTCGGAGTTCGCAGGCTCGGACAGCTTGCCGGGCTCCCGGGTGGCGCCGTCGCCGAACGTCTGGGGCCGGACGGCCGGCGCGCCTGGGGCCTGGCGAGAGGCGGGGCGGCCGCGCGCGTGCGCGGTCGCCGTCCGCCGGCCGAGCTCGCCGAGACGCTCGCGTTCCCAGAGGCGGTCGGCAACGAGCTGACCCTGCGGCGCGCGCTCGGCGCGCTCATCGAGACCGCGCTCGCGCGGCCGGAGCGTCGCGACCGGTTCGTCCGCAAGGTTGCGCTCACCGCCGTGATCGTCGGGGGCGGCTCCTGGCGCAGGACCCTGACGCTGCGCGAGCCGAGCGCGGACGGCAGCCGCATCCGCGTTGCTCTGGCGTCGAAGCTCGCCGAGCTGCCGGGACCGGTGATCGAGCTTCGGCTCGAGCTCGTCGAGCTGACCGAGCCGGCCGGCCTGCAGCTGGAGCTGCTCGCCGCCGGCGCCGAGGACCGTCGCCGCCTGAGCGACGGGCTCCGTCAAGTCCGGGCGAGCACCGGCTCCGGCTCCGTTTGCAACGTCGTGGAGGTGGCGCCCTGGTCGAGGATTCCCGAGACGCGCGCGCTGTTCGTACCGCGGGACGACTGAACGAGCCGCGCCCCGCGCGCGTCGAAGCGCGCATCGACGGGGCGCCGTGCGAGGTCAACCATCTACCGGTCGCCGTGCTGCGCGAGGAGTGGCGCGTGCTCGACCGATGGTGGACGGAGGAGCCGGTGCTGCGCCGTTACTTCGAGGTCGTGCTCGAGAGCGGCGAGAACACCGTCGTCTTCCACGACGGCTCACGCGGCGGGTGGTTCACCCAACGCGGCGCGTAGAGAACGTGCAGCAGCTTCGGGATCGTCCGCGTCGCGTATGGCGCGCACGACGGCGACGCCGGGAGCGCCCGCCGCGACCACCTCCGCGATGTTCGCCGGCTCGATGCCGCCGATCGCAAACCACGGGACCGTCGTGCGCTCGGCCGCTGCGCGCACGAGCTCGAGCCCGCCTGCCACCGACTCCGTCTTCGTGGGCGTCGCGAAGACTGCGCCGACCCCGAGGTAGTCGGCCCCGGCGATCGCGTCGAGCTGCGCCTCCGTCTCGATCGAGAGCCCGACGATCCGGTCGGGGCCGACCGCGGCGCGCGCGTCGGGTACGGGGGTGTCCGCCTGCCCGACGTGCACGCCGTCTGCGCCGCAGGCGTCCACGAGATCGGGCCGGTCGTTGAGGACGAAGAGGGCGCCGTGCGCAGCGCAGGCGCGCCGGAACGGCTCGGCCGCACGTACGAGCTCGTCGTCGGGAAGCTCCTTGTCGCGAAGCTGAACGACGTCGACCCCTCCGCGCAGTGCGGCATCGAGCAGCGCCGAGGGGTCCTCGCCGTGCGGGCGCGCCTCGAGCACGAGATAGAGGCGCGCCTGTTCGAGCCTTAACCGCGGGTTCATGCGTTTCCCATCCTGTGCAGCCTAGGGTGGCGGCGTGATCCAGCTCGTTGCGGCGATTCTGAGCGCCGTTTCCCTCAGTTCGTCGCCGTTGCCCGGCTCACTCCTCATTGCCGACCGCGGCAACGATCGCATGCTCCTCGTCGACATGCACCATCGCGTGCTGTGGCGGTTCCCGACCGCCCGCGACCGTGCGCGCGGCATCCACCTGAACTTCAACGACGACGGCTTCGTCGAGCCGGGCGGCAAGGCGATCGTCTCCAACGAGGAAGAGGCGCACACGATCGTCTCGGTGAACATCAAGACGCATGCGCGGGTGCATCTGTACGGGACTCCCGGCGTGCGCGGAAGCGGCCGGAACGAGCTGAACACGCCCGACGACGCGTACGTGCTCCCCAACGGGACGCTCACGGTCGCCGACGCGTACAACTGCCGCGTCCTGTTCATCCGCGCGCATCGCATCGTGCGGCAGATCGGCACGACGCGCGTGTGCAGGCACGATCCCCCCAAGTACCTCGGCGCAGTGAACGGCGACACCCCGCTACCCGACGGCGGCGTGCTCGTCTCGGAGATCCAGGGCTCGTGGATCGACGACATCTCCGCGAGCGGCCGGCTGCGCTGGGCGGTGCAGGCACCGGTGTCGTACCCGTCCGACCCGCAGCCGCTTCCGGGAGGGCGGATCCTGCTCGCCGACTACGCAAGCCCCGGGGCCGCGATGATCATCGACCGCCGCGGCAAGATCCTCTGGCGCTACGGCCCGCCCCGGGGGGAGGCCGCCCTCGACCATCCCTCGCTCGCGCTGATGCTCCCGAACGGCGACATCGCCGTGAACGACGACTACAAGGACCGCGTCGTCATCATCGATCCGCGCAGGAACAGGATCGTCTGGCAGTACGGCCGCGCCGGCCTCCCGGGCCGCGGAGCCGATCGCCTGAACACGCCCGACGGGCTCGACTTCGTGCCGCTCGGAGCCGGGAACGTGCCGCTCTGGGCGGCTGTTCATCACCCGTAGCGAGCGAACATATGTTCGTGTAGCGTCCGTCTAGTGACGCAGCGACTCGACGAATCCGACCCGGGGCGTGTGCATGTTCAGCAGGCGGATATCCGTCCCCGCCGGCCGGAAGCCATGCTCGACTCCGGGCGGATTCGACACGAATGCGCCGGGGCCGACGCGGTGCCACGTGCCGTTCTGGAAGAACTCGACCTCGCCCTCGAGGACGTAGAACGAGTCGGTGCGGTCGGCATGGGTGTGCGGAGCGACACCCTCGAAGTCCGCGGGGAAGAAGAGCTCGATCGACTCGACGTGCGGCAGCTCGGCGAGCACGCGGTGGGCGCGGATCCGTTCACCCTCGCCGGGGCGCAGGAAGACCGGCTCGTCCATCGGTGCAGATCATGACGTACGTCGAGCTCCACGCGCACTCGGCATATTCGTTCCTCGACGGCGCCTCCCAGCCGGAGGAACTGGCCGCCCGTGCAGCCGAGCTGGGCTACGAGGCACTCGCGCTCACCGACCACGACGGCGTCTACGGGTCGCTCGAGTTCGCGCACGCTGCGAAGCACTTCGGCGTCCGGCCGATCACCGGCGCGGAGGTGACCCTCGAGGGAGGAGCGCACGTCACCCTCCTCGTCGAGACGGCCGCGGGCTACGCGAACCTCTGCCGGCTGCTCACCGCAGCCCATGCACGAACGCGTCCGAAGGAAGACGCGGAGCCGCTGCCGCCCGCGCTCGACCAGGCGCTGCTCGAGGAGCTGCACGAGGGGCTCGTCTGCCTCTCCGGGTGCGCGCGGGACGGGCTCGCCGTCCACTATCCGAACGCCGCCGCGCGGCTCGCAGCCGTCTTCGGCCGCGACCGCTTCTACGTCGAGCTGCAGAGGCCGTACGAGCGCGGCGACGCGCGCCGCAACGCAGCGCTGCGCGATCTCGCCGAGACGCTCGGCGTGCGCACAGTCGTCACCGGTGACGTGCACGCGCATGACCCGCGCCGCGCTGCATTGCAGGACGTGCTCGTCGCGATCCGCTGCCGCACCTCCCTCGACGGCTGCGAACGGGAACGGCGCGGCAACCACGAGTGCGTCCTCGCCGCACCGGCCGACATGGCCGAGCGCTTCCCCGGCGATCGCGACGCGGTCGCGCGCACGAGCGAGCTCGCCGAGCGGCTCGAGTTCGACCTCACGCAGGAGCTCGGCTACCGCTATCCCGACTTCTCGGACGGAGACGAGCCCGCGGGCGTGCAGCTGCGCCGCGTGTGCGAGCGCGCCTTCGCCGAGCGCTACGCCGGGCTGAACGGCCACAAGCGGCGAGTGCAGGTGCGGCTCGACGAGGAGCTGGCGCTGATCGACGAGCTCGGGCTGGCCGGCTTCTTCCTCCTGCACTGGGAGGTGCTCGAGCTTGCGCGCGAGGTTGCGCTCGAGGTGCGCGGCCCGGGCTCGATGAGGCACCTGCTCCCGCCGGGACGCGGGCGCGGCTCCTCCGTCGGATCGCTCGTCTGCTACCTCACCGGGCTCTCGCACGTCGACCCCGTCCACGCGAACCTCTCGCTCGGCCGGTTCATCAACCGCGAGCTCTCCTCGGTCCCGGACATCGACCTCGACTTCCCGCGGGACATCCGCGAGAAGCTCATCGTCCGCGTCACCGAGCGCTACGGCCGCGAGCACGCCGCGCTCGTCGCCACCTTCGCGACGTATCGCTCGCGCGGCGCCATCCGCGACGTCGGCAAGGCGCTCGGGCTCCCGTACGCGGACCTCGAGCGGCTGGCGAAGCTCACCGACGGCTGGAATGCCGCCCGCGTCGGCGACGAGCTCCTCATGCTCCCGGACGCCGAGCAGAAGCTCGCCTCGCCGCGCTGGCGCGCGTTCGCGGAGCTCTGCGCCGAGATCGGCGGCCTTCCGCGCCACATCTCCCAGCACCCGGGTGGGATGGTGATCTCCACGCGGCCGCTCGTCGAGCTCGTCCCCGTGCAGCCGGCGGCGATGGCGGGACGCCAGATGTGCCAGTGGGACAAGGACTCGTGTGCGGACGCCGGCTTCCTGAAGATCGACCTGCTCGGGCTGGGGATGCTCTCGGCGGTGGAGGAGTGCGTCGACCTGGTCGCACGCACGCGCGGGGAGCAGATCGACCTCTCGCGCATCCCGCTCGACGACCCCGACGTGTTCGCGGAGATCCAGAGCGCTGACACCGTCGGCTGCTTCCAGATCGAGAGCCGCGCGCAGATGCAGACGATCCTGCGCACGCGTCCCGAGAACCTCGACGACATCACCATCCAGGTTGCGCTCGTGCGGCCGGGGCCGATCCAGGGCAAGGCCGTGCACCCGTACATCGAGCGGCGTCAGAAGCTGCGCGAGGACCCGAGCTACGAGCCGCCCGCGGACCATCCCCTGCTCAGCGAGCCGCTGCGGGAGACGCTCGGCGTCGTCGTCTTCCAGGACCAGGTGCTCGACGTCGCCATCCATCTGGCCGGCTTCACGATCGGCGAGGCGGAAGGGCTCCGGCGTGCGATGAGCCGGAAACGCTCGCACGCGGCGCTCGAGGCGTATCGCGCACGCTTCGTCGAGGGCGCTCGCGCGAACGACGTCGACGACGACACCGCGAACATGGTGTACGACAAGCTCGTGGCGTTCTCCGGCTTCGGCTTTCCGAAGTCGCACTCGGCCGCGTTCGGCCTCCTGGCGTATCAGTCCGCGTGGCTTCGTCATCACTACGGTCCCGAGTTCCTCGCAGCGCTGCTCAACGCGCAGCCGATGGGCTTCTATCCGCCGGCGACGCTCGTGCGCGACGGTCAGCGGCACGGCATCGAGACGCGTACGCCCGACGTAAACGAGAGCGAGGTCGGCTGCACGATCGAGGACGGTGCGGTGCGCGTGGGGCTCAAATACGTCCAGGGGGTGGGGGAGGACGACGCGCGGGCTGTCGTCGCGAGCCGGCCGTATGCGTCGATCCGCGAGCTCGCGCAGCGGACGCCACTGTCGGGTGACGAGCTGCGCGCGCTCGTCGAGTCGGGCGCGTGCGACTCCTTCGGGATGAAACGACGCGAGCTGCTGTGGCAGCTCGGGCTCGTGCCGCGCGCGCTGACGGTCCCCGGCTCGCGCGGCGAAGAGAAGCAGCTGGCGCTCCCGCTCGACCCGACGGTGCTGACACCGGAGCTACCCGAGCCGACGGTGTGGGAGCGGATGCTCGCCGACTACCGCACGACGAGCCTCTCGATCGGCGTGCATCCGATCGAGCTCATGCGCCCGCACCTCCCGGCGGACACGCTTTCGACCGTCGAGCTGCGCGACCGTCCGAGCGGCAGCCGCGTGCAGATCGCCGGCATGGTGGTCGCGCGGCAGCGGCCCGCGACCGCGAACGGCGTCGTCTTCATGCTCCTCGAGGACGAGCATGCGCAGGTCAATCTCATCGTCTTCCCGCAGGTGTACGACCGCTTCCGCGGCGTCGTGCGCGGCGAGCCGCTGCTGCTCGTCCGCGGCCGCTACGAGCACGCCGACCGCAACCGGAACGTCGTCGTCGACGAGGTCGTCTCGCTCGCCCCGCTCGCCCACGAGCTCACCGAGGGAGCCGACGTCCACGGCTCCCTTCCCGCAGCCCATCACTTCGGGCACCGCTAATACCCGGGGAAAGTGCTGCGCACTTTCCCCGGCTCGAGAATGCCGGCTGGGATTCGCAGGCTCGCAACCAACTGCGGCGACTCGAGCGTTAGCAGGACATGAAACGCAAGGACGGGTTCGCGCCCATCGGGGCGTATGCCGCGATCGGCGACGGACGCACGGTCGCGCTCGTCGCCGCCGACGGCTCGATCGACTTCCTCTCGCTGCCAGACGTGCACAGTCCGACGACGTTCGCGGCGCTGCTCGACCCGGAGAAGGGCGGCCGCTTCGTTCTCGCGCCGACGGCGAAGTTCGACGTCGTGCGCCGGTACGTCGACCGTACGAACGTCCTCGAGACGACATACCTGACGAAGGACGGTGCCGTTCGCGTCACCGAGGCGTTCACGCTGCAGGACGGCAGCCTCATGCCGTGGGTCGAGATCGCGCGTCGCGTCGAGGGGCTCTCGGGCGAGGTGGAGCTCGAGTGGCGCGTCGAGCCGCGCTTCGACTGGGGGCGTGCGCAGGCGAAGATCGAGCGCCGCGGGAGGTCGGTCATCGCGATCCGAGACGAGCTCGCGGTCGGCATCCACACGTGGGACGCGGGGGACGTTCGGATCGAGAAGGACACGATCCAGGGGTCGTTCGTCGTCCGCGACGGCGGGCGTGCGCTGCTCGCGCTGTGCGCGACTCACGACCAGCCGTTCCCGATCCCTGAGCGGCGCGAGGTCGAGCGGCGGCTCGACCAGACCGCGGACGTCTGGCGCCGCTGGCTCTCCGAGTGGGACTACGACGGTCCATGGGGCGAGCACGTCGCGCGGAGCGCGCTCGCGCTGAAGCTGCTCGTGCACGCACCGAACGGCGCGATCGTGGCGGCGCCGACGACGTCGTTGCCCGAGTGCATCGGTGGACACAAGAACTACGACTACCGCTACATGTGGGTGCGCGACACGTCGTACACGATCGACGCATTCATCCGGCTCGGCCTGCCGGAGCAGGTGCACGAGTCGTTCTGCTGCCTCCTACGCGCGATCCGGTCGACCGCGCCCGACCTGCGGCCCTTCTACTCGGTGGACGGATACGAGGCGAAGCGCCGCGACGAGCTTCCGCTGCGCGGCTACCGCGACTCGCGCCCGGTCCGGTACGGCAACGCCGCGGGAAACCAGCTCCAGCTCGGAACGTGGGGCGACCTGCTCGAGACGACGTCGCTCTACGTGCGGCACGGCAACGGGCTGGACGCCGACACGGCCGACATCCTCGCCGGCTGCGTCGACCGCGTCGCCGTCACGTGGCAGGACGAGGACGCGGGAATCTGGGAGCTCGACGACGATCACCACTACACCGCCTCGAAGATGGGCGTCTGGATGGCGTTCGACCGCGCGCTCGAGCTCGCAGCGCAGGGCGAGCTTCCCGCCGTGCACGTCGGGCACTGGCGCAGGCAACGGGCGGCGGTGCAGGCGTTCATCGAGGCACGCTGCTGGTCGGAGGAGCTCGGCGCCTACGCCGAGTTCGCCGGCGCAGACTCGCTCGATGCAGCCGTGCTCCGCGGGGCGAGGATGGGCTGGCCACAGCAGTCGCCGGAACGGTTCACGTGCACGGTCGACGTCGTCCGCGAGCGGCTCGACGCGGGAAAGGGGCTCGTGTACCGCACGACCCGCGAGCAAGGGACGGAAGGCGCGTTCCTCGCGTGCTCGTTCTGGCTCGTGTCCGCGCTCGCGCACACCGGACGCGAGGACGAGGCCGCGGAGCTGTTCGAGGAGCTCCTCGAGCATCGGAACGACGTCGGCCTCCTCTCGGAAGAGGTCGACCCGGCTTCAGGCGACTTGCTCGGGAACTTCCCTCAGGGCCTCAGCCACCTGACGCTCATCAATGCCGCGTGCGCGGTTCATGATGCGCGTGGCGCCGGTGCATCGGCGAAGGCAGGTGCGGCAGGACGTTGAAGGCCGAGTTCACGAGGGCGAGGTGCGTGAACGCCTGCGGAAAGTTCCCGAGCTGACGCTTCGCCTTCGGGTCGTACTCCTCCGCCAGCAGCCCGACGTCGTTCGCGAGACCGATGAGGCGCTCGAACAGCGCGTGTGCGTCCTCGTGCCGCCCGATGAGCTCGAGGCAGTCGACGAGCCAGAACGAGCACGGAAGGAAGACGCCCTCGCCCGGAGGCAGGCCGTCGACGCCGGTCTTGTGCGTGCGGTACCGCAGGACGAGGCCGTCCACGACGAGGCTCTTCTCGATCGCCTCGATCGTTCCGCGGACGCGCGGGTCCGACGCCGGCAGAAACCCCACGAGCGGGATGAGCAGGAGGCTCGCGTCGAGCTCCTTCGACCCGTACGACTGCACGAACGATCCCAGCTCCTCGTCGAAGCCGTGCTCGCACACGGAGGCGTGGATCTCGTCCCGGAGAGCGCGCCACCGGTCGACCGGCCCGTCCACCGCCTGCTCCTCCACCGAACGCACGGAGCGGTCGAACGCCACCCACGCCATCACCTTGGAGTGCACGAAGTGCCGCCGGTCGCCGCGGATCTCCCAGATGCCCTCGTCGGGCTCGTGCCAGATTCGCTCGAGATGCCCGAGCAGCACCCGCTGCAGCTCCCACGGGTTCCTGGCGAAGCGCAGCCCGTGCGCGCGCGCCTGATAGAGCGCGTCGATCAACTCGCCGAACACGTCGATCTGGAGCTGCTCGCTCGCGGCGTTGCCGATGCGAACCGGGGACGAGCCCTCGTAGCCGCTGAGCCACGGCAGCTCGAGCTCGGTGAGCCGCCGCTCGCCGGCGACTCCGTACAGCACCTGGATGTCGGCCGGGTCGCCGGCGACTGCGCGCACGAGCCACGTGCGCCAGGCTTTCGCCTCCTCCTCGTAATCGGCATGGAGCAGTGCGAGGAGCGTCAGCGTCGCGTCGCGCAGCCAGCAGTACCGGTAGTCCCAGTTGCGCACGCCACCGATCCACTCGGGCAGCGAAGTGGTCGGCGCCGCGACGATGCCGCCCGTGGGCTCGTAGATGAGCGCCTTCAGGGTGATCAGGGACCGGATGAGCACGCCGCGCCATTCGTCCGGGATGTCGGCCTTGCAGGCGCCGACCCACTCGCGCCAGAACTCGTCCGTGTTCGTGAACGCCTCCTCCGGATCGATCTCCGGCGGCAGGTCGCCGTGAGACGGGAACCACGTGAGCACGAAGGGGACACGCTCCCCCTTCTCCACGGTGAAGGTCGAGACCGTGCGCATGTTCTCGCCGCGTGTGTGCGGGGGAGCCCGGAAGCAGAGGCCGTCCGGCCCGGCGACAGCGACACGGGCGTTGTCGATGCGGCGCACCCAGGGGACGACCTTGCCGTAGTCGAAGCGGATGACGAGCTCCGACCGCATCTCGACCTTGCCGCGGATGCCCTCGACGATGCGGACGACGTCCGGCGCCTTCCCGCGCGGGGGCATGAAGTCGTACACCCGCACGGCGCCCTCGTCGTTCTCCCAGATCGTCTCGAGCACGAGAGTCTCCCCGCGGTAGCTGCGCGACGTCGTACCGCCGGCGGCCGGCGCGAGCAGCCAGCGGCCGTTGTCGGGGTCGCCGAGCAGCGCCGCGAAGCAGGCGCCGGAGTCGAAGCGTGGGAAGCACAGCCAGTCGATCGAGCCGCCCCGCTCGACGAGCGCGGCGGTCTGCAGGTCGCCGATGAGGGCGTAGTCTTCTATACGAGCCATCGCCACCGCTTCTTCGCCGTGCGTTCGAATGTGGATTCGTACTCCTCGACCGCATCTCCCTCGAGCGTCTGCGCGAAGCGGTCGCGCATGTCGGCGAGGGCGTCCTTCACGGCGTCGACGACGTCCATGTAGTCGCCATACGCCTCCTCGGCGCTGTCGCGTTCGGCACGGTCGTACTTGCCCTTCATCTCGTGCACCTCGGCGAGCAGGCCGGCGGCTTCGTCCTCCGCGAACACGTCGAGCTGACGCGTCACGACCTCGGAGAACCGGCGACGGAAGATCACGCGATCTCTTCGTACAGGGCGAGGTGCGCACGAGCAGCGGCGTCCCAGGTGAGCTCGTCACGTGCACGCATGGCGCCCGCGCGCGCCTGCGCGAGCGCGTCCTCGTCGCCGAGAAGCTCGCGCACCGCAGCTGCGAGCGCGTCGACGTCCCCCGGCGCGACGACGCGTCCGGCGCCGAAGCGGCGCACCGGCTCGGCGATGCCGCCGACGTCGTACGCGATCGCGGGCACCCCGGCCCCGAGCGCGCGCAGGAGCGCACCGCTCTGATCGAGCTCCGGGCGGTAGGGGAAGAGCGCGACCGTCGCCTCGCCGAGGGCGCGGTCGACCTCGTCCTCGGGCAGGTATCCGAGCCGCCAGTCGACGTCGACGTCGGAGGCGGCGGCGCGATAGGAGTCGACCGGCTCGAGCGGATCGCCGGCGACCACGAGCCGCGCATCGCCTGCGCCGCGCACCGCGGCGATCGCGTCGCCGAGCCCTTTGTACGTCCGGATGACGCCGAAGCAGAGGACGGTGCGCCCGTCGTCGCGCCGGGCGGGATCGCTGCGGAACACCGGGTGCGGAATGACCCGCGCGTCGATGCCCAGCGGCGCGAGCGCCTCCCGGCCGCGCTCGCTGTGCACGACGACGCGGTCGAAGCGGGCGAGCAGGTCGCGCCAGAGCCCCTCCTTCGCGGCCGTTCGCCGCGGCAGGAGGTCGTGAGCGGTGAACACGCATGGAACGCGCGGCCGCAGCAGCCGCGAGTCGAGCTCCGGCACGAGCCACTGCACGTGGACGACGTCGGCGCGCCGCCGGTTGAGCGCCGCGACGCCGAACGGATGCTCGATCACCTTCAGCGGCAGTCGAAGCCGCGAGCGCCCGAACAGGCGGGACGAGATCGGATAGAACGGCTCGCTGCGGGCGTAGCCGACCGGGGCGGGAGCGTCGCCGAAGCGGAAGCGCGACGTGAGCAGCTCCACGTCCGCGCCCGCGCGTGCGAGAGCTGCGGCGAGATCGTGGTCGTACGCCGGCGTGAACGCAGGAGGGTCGGCGAGCACGATCTGCACGCGCCTAGGCTACGCGCGTGGCGCTCGTCGTTCGCACGTGGAACGTCTTTCACGGGAATGCAGTCCCGCCCGAGCGCGGCGCGTTCCTGCGCGAGATGGTCGAGCTCGTGACCCGCGACGCCCCGGACGTCGTCTGCCTCCAGGAGGTCCCCGTGTGGGCCCTGAGCCATCTGGAGTCGTGGAGCGGGATGCAGAGCGTCGGCGCCGTCGCAGCCGAGCCGCTCCTCCGCAGCGCCGAGCTCGGCCGGTGGATCACCGAGGCGCACCACGGCCTCCTGCGGTCGGCCGTCACGGGTGAAGCACTGGCGATCCTCGTCGCCGGGCGGCACGACGTCCTCGAGGAGACGAGGTTCGCTGTCGGACCGAATCGTGTGCTCTTCGGCGTTCGGCTCGCCGACGGGCCGTTCGTCTGGAACTTCCACGTCACGGGCGGAGCGTCGGCGGAAGCGCAGTTCGCACGGGTCGTCGAGCTTGCGAAAGGCGACACCGTCGTCCTCGCCGGCGACGCCAACCTGCGTCCTCCGTACGACCTCGCGGGCTTCTCCGAGCCGCTCGCCGGCAGCATCGACCAGATACTCGTCCGCGGGCTGCCGTGCTCGGCGCTCCTGGCCTGGCCGTCGGAGCGGCGGCGCGTCGCAGGACGGCTGCTCTCGGACCACGCGCCGGTGGAGGCCATAGTCGGATGACGTTCGACGAAGCGCGCGCGCAGTTCCCCGTGCTCGAGCGCCGGGCGTATCTGAACGCCGGAACGACCGGGCCCCTCGCACGCTCGACCGCGGCCGCCGTCGTGGACGCCGTCGAGCGCGACGCGCGCGAAGGCCGCAGCGGCAGCGAGTGGATCGAACGGATCCTCGCCATGCGCGAAGACGCGCGGCGCGGGCTCGCCGCGGTCATCGGCGTCGACCCCGAGCTGCTCGCGCTCACCGACTCCACGAGCCGCGGCTGTGCGATCGTCGTGTCCGGTCTCGGCCTCGCAGCGGACGACGAGATCGTCACGACCGACCAGGAGCACTTCGGGCTCATCGGATCGGTACATGCATCCGGCGCGCGCCTGGTCGTGTGCGACGCGGACGAGGACGCCATCCTCGCGGCGGTCACCCGGCGCACACGGCTCATCGCCACCTCGCACGTCCTCTGGACGACCGGGCGGAGGCTCGACCTCGATCGCCTGCGCGAGAGCGGCCTGCCGTTGCTGATCGACGGCGCGCAGTCCGCAGGCGCGATCGAGGTGGACGCGAGAGCGATCGACTTCTACACGGTCTCGCCGCAGAAATGGCTGTGCGCGCCCGAGCAGACCGGCGGCCTGTACGTGCGGGACCCCGAGCGGCTACGCGTCGCCACACCCGGTCACTTCGCAGCGGCGTCGTACGAGCCGACGGGCGCATTCGAGCCGAAGCCCGGCGCACTGCGCTTCGATGCCGGCTGGACGGCTGCGCCCACGCTCGCGGGGCTCCTCGCGGCGCTCTCGACCCACCCGGACTGGCGCTACGAGCGCGCAGCCGCAGCCGCCGCGCGGTGCCGCGAGCTGCTCGACGAGATCGTCGACGTCGTCACGCCGCCCGGCCACTCGACGCTCGTGTCGTTCCGGCCCGAGGGCGAACCGGCGGAGATCGTGACGAAGCTCGACGCGGACGGCGTCATCGTGCGCGAGCTCCCGGGTCGCAACCTCGTGCGCGCATCCGTCGGCTGGTGGACGAGCGACGACGACCTCGACCGTCTCGTCGCAGGGCTACGCGGGTAGCCCGAGCTCGGCGGCGATCGGCTGCAGCGCCTCGACGACGGTGCGGATGTGGTCGTCGAGGTCGACGCCGAGCTCCTCGGCTCCCTTGTAGACGTCCTCGCGGTGAACACCGGAGGCGAACGACGGCTGCTTGAGCTTCTTGCGCACGGACTTCGGCTCGAGGCCTTCGAGGCCGGTCGGCCGCACGAGGGCACACGCATGGACGAAGCCCGACAACTCGTCACAGGCGAAGAGCGCCTTCTTCAGCGGCGTGTCCCGCGGAAGGCCGAGATGCTCCGCATGCGAGAGCACGGTCTCGACGACCTCCTCCGGATAGCCCTCCTCGCGCAGGATCGGGGCGCCGTCCTGCGGATGTTTGTCGAGCGTCGGGTGCATCTCGTAGTCGAAGTCGTGCAGGAGCGCCGCGACGCGCCAGAGCGCCTCGTCGCCGTCGAGCTTGCGGGCATAGGCGGCCGTCGAGGCCTCGACGGCAAGCGCGTGCCGGAGCAGCGACTCGCCCTTCGTGTACCTCGTCAGCGTCTCCCAGGCCTGTTGGCGAGTGGGCGCGGACACGCCGCTACATTACCGCCCTATGGCCGTCGCTCCCGCACTGGCAGACGCGTTCGCGATCGAAGGTTCACGCCCGCTCGGCGGGACGATCCGGGTCGCCGGGAACAAGAACGGCGCTCTTCCGATCCTCGCCGCCACGTTGCTCACCGGAGAGACGGTCGCGCTGACCAACGTCCCGCGCATCCGGGACGTGGACACGATGATCGACCTCCTGGGCGACCTGGGCGCCGACGCCGCCTGGACCGGGCCGAACGAGGTGCGCGTCAACACCGCGAACGTCGCCAAGTCGAATCCGGACCCGCATCTGTGCGCGCGCATGCGTGCGTCGTTCCTGCTCGCCGGCCCGTTGCTCGCGCGGTTCGGGCGCGCAGCGATGCCTCCGCCCGGCGGGGACGTCATCGGCCGTCGCCGGCTCGATCCGCACATGCACGCATTCGCCGAGCTAGGGGCGGAAGTCGAGGCCGATCGCGGTCTGTACGAGATGCGCGCCGACGAGCTGCGCGGCGCGCACGTGTTCCTCGACGAGGCGAGCGTGATGGCGACGGAGAACACCGTGATGGCAGCGGTTCTCACCCCCGGAGAGACGGTGCTCGGGAACGCGGCATGCGAGCCGCACGTGCAGGACCTGTGCCGCTTCCTCGTCGCGCTCGGAGCGCAGATCGAAGGCATCGAGTCGAACGTCCTGCGCATCAACGGCGTCGACAGCCTCGGCGGCGGATCGTGGTCGGTCGGCCCCGATCACATCGAGGTCGGCAGCTTCATCGGCATGGCCGCGATCACCGGCGGTGACGTGACCGTCGAGGGCGCCGACCCCAAGGACCTCATCTCGATCAAGCCGGCCTTCGAGCGGCTCGGCGTGCGCATGGAGATCGGAGAGGACAGCGTGCACGTTCCGTCCCGGCAGCAGCTCGTGATCCGGGACGACCTCGGCGGGATGATCCCGAAGATCGAGGACGGCCCGTGGCCGGCGTTCCCGTCCGACCTCACGTCGATCGCCATCACCGTCGCGACCCAGGCGTTCGGCACGGTGCTCATGTTCGAGAAGATGTTCGAGAACCGGCTGTTCTTCACGGACAAGCTCGTGTCCATGGGCGCACGGATCATCCTCTGCGACCCCCACCGCGCGGTCGTCACCGGCCCGACGCCGCTCGTCGGTCAGCGAATGGAGAGCCCCGACATCCGCGCCGGCATGGCGATGCTGCTCGCGGCGCTCTGCGCCGAAGGCCGCTCGACGATCGGCGCGATCCACCAGATCGACAAGGGCTACGAGCGCATCGACGAGCGCCTCCGCGCACTCGGCGCGTCGATCGAGCGGATCGACGCGTCTTAGGGCGAAAGTGCTGGCGCACTTTCGCCCTCGAGACGGTCCCGCTTCGCGGGAGCGCTCGGCGGCGAAGCCGCCAAGCTCTTGAGGGTGTCGGGCGATGGTTTGGTTCTGCGCGCGCGGTGGCGGCTTCGCCGTCCCCGCACGCTGGTGCGGCCGGCTCGAACGCTGCGCGTTCGTCCCGGCCCGAGATGGTCGAGATGGGTGGGACGCTTACGGCAGTAGACCTTCCGCCGAAGCCACGACCAAGGCCGGAGCGTAAGCCGGGCGAAGCCGGCTTACGCGCAGGCGCACCAGCGGACGGGGACGGGCGCAGCCCGCCATCGTCCGCGCGGAACATCCAAACGCCCGACACCGTAAGAGCTCGCGGGCTTCGCCCGCGAGCGCTCCCGCGAAGCGGGACCCTTTACCGGGCGGAAGTGCGCAGCACTTCCGCCCGATAAACGGCGGCGGCTACGTCGACGACGCCGAAGCCTAGGTCGGGCGTCCACGTGCCGTGGCCGGACGCGGTCTGCTCGAGGAGCCGCGCGACCTGCCGCGCGGTCAGCTGCGGGTTCGCCGCCCAGACGAGCGCTGCGGCTCCCGAGATCTGCGCGGCCGCGAACGACGTGCCGCTCCCGTATCCGTACCGGCCCTTTCCGAATGCGCCGTAGACGTCGACGCCCGGCGCCGCGAGCGAGATCCAGGAGCCGCTGCCGGAGAACGTCGCTCGGGATTCGCCCTGAGCCGCGGCGACGACGAGGCCGGTGCCGCCGGCGCCGTCCGAGCCGACCGGCTGCAGGAGCGCCGCCGGATACTCGACGGGATTGCCGAGGCCGTGATCGTTCCCCGAAGCGGTGACGACGAGCACGCCGTGGGCAACGGCGTAGCGAACCGCCGCTCGCTCCACCTTCGACGTGGTCGGACCGCCGATGCTGAGGTTGATGATCCGCGCGCCGTGCGAGACGGCGTACCGGATCGCAGCCGACTCCGCATCGTCCGTGAAGGCTCCGCTCGAGCTTCCGGCTTTGACGATGAGGAGGTGGGCATCGCCGCTGTACGCCGCTGCGATCGAAGCGACGAAGGTGCCGTGGCCGTTCACGTCGCGGACGTTCGACGTGCCGCTGCGCACGTCGAACGAACGCACGGTCCGCGCGCCGATCTCGGGGACGGATAGATCGGCCCCCGTGTCGATCACCGCGATCTGGACCCGCGCCGCGGCATGCAGGACGCTGGGAGAGATGCCGCCTTCGTCGATCGTGCCCAGCTGCCAGCCGGAGCCCGCGGCGGCAAGCGCAGCGACGAAAGCGGCCGCAGCGGGGAGCACGACTCGACGCTACGACCGGTCCCGGGCGAGAGCCATGGGCCGCGCGGCCCATCTTCGGAACGTCGTGGTCCTAGGAGGTAGGCTCGCCGCCATGAACGCACGCGAGCCTGCGTCCGGGCGCAGCGGTGTCCGCGTCGACCCGCGCGGGGAAGGCTCGGCCAACGTCGAGACGGGCCTGCCGGTGCTCGACCGTCTGCTGGAGCGGCTCGCCGAGTACGCCTCGTTCGATCTGACGCTCGAAGTGGAGCCGGGCGCCGCCGAGGCGGAGGTGGCAGAGGCCGGCAGCGCGCTCGGACGCGCCCTCGCCGGCCCGCTGCACGACGGGCGCGGGTGGGGCTCTGGCTTCATGACCTCCTCGGAGGCGCTCGCGAGCATCGCGCTCGAGGTGTCCGAAGGTCCGCTGCTCGTCTCGAACGTCGACCTCACCCAGGCACGGATCGGCGGGCTCGGCACCGACGTCGTGCGGCGTTTCCTCGAACGGTTCACCGAAGGCGCCGGGGTGACGTTGCACGTGCGGCTCCTGAACGGCACCGACACACAGCACGTGCTCGACGCGATCTTCAAGGCGCTCGGGGTCGCCCTCGCCGCCGCATGCAGGGAGAAAGGAGCAGAGCGTGAGTGACAAGACGGTCGTCCGCACGGAGGCTGCGCCCGCACCGTTCCAGGGGGCACCGTATTCGCAGGCCATCCGCTCGGGCGGCTTCGTGTTCGTGTCCGGCCAGCTCGCGCTGAAGCCCGGCGCGAAGGAGCTGACCGGCGGGTCGATCCAAGAGCAGACGGAGCAGGTGCTCGCGAACCTCGGCGCGATTCTCGAGGAGGCCGGCAGCGGGCTCGACAAGCTCGTCAAGACGACGGTGTTCCTGCAGAACCTGGACGACTTCCAGGGGATGAACAGCGTCTACGCGAAGCACGTCGGCGATTCGCCGCCGGCCCGCTCGACCGTCGAGGTCGCGAAGCTCCCCTCCGGCGCGCTCGTCGAGATCGAAGCGATCGCCACGATCTAAGTGCTCCGCGCGATCGAGGACTACGTCCGCTCGCTCGGGCTGGACGCGTATCTCGTCGGCGGCGCCGTCCGCGACGAGCTCCTCGGCCT